>NZ_JBJIEP010000013.1:0-198071 GCF_046557955.1 Shinella agrisoli
ATGCCTTCCGGGTCGGCGCCCGACAGCGTGAACTCGTCGGTGTGGCAGATGCCCGTCGCCTTCACCTCGACCAGCACTTCGCCGGCCCGCGGGCCTTCGAGCTGCACGGTCATGATCTCCAGAGGCTTGCCTGCCTCGACGGCAACGGCGGCGCGTACGTCCATGGTCTTCTCCCTATGCGGATTCTGTTGTTGGCCCGACCATTGCAGAGCCGGACCGGCGTCTCAAGGGCGGTAAACGGAAAAAAGTCAGTCCTGATCTTTTTTGATCAATCCGGCGATCTCGCTTTCCAGCGCGGCGATCGCCTTGCCCGTCTGCTCGTGAAGCTGGCGGATCTCCCGGAGCTGGCGCAGCAGCGGATGCAGGTGTTCGTCACCGGCGGGGTCCGCCGGGGCCTCGCCGATGCCGGCGATCAGCCAGGAGGGCGACACGGAGAGCACGCCGGCCAGCATGAAGAGCGCCTTGGTTTCCGGTTCCGCATGGTCGCGTTCCCAGCCGCCCACCGTCTCTTCCGGAAGGCCGATGCGCGAGGCGAGGTCCTGAAGGGACAATCCCAGCGCGTCGCGTGCCCGCCAGATGCGTCCGCCGAGCGTATCGCCGTCGGCGCGGCCCGAAGGGAAGGGAATGGTGTTGCCCTCGCCGGGAAAGGTCATCACGGCCTCCATTGTCTCGTCCCGCAAGCTTACAGGCAATCCGGGACCGTTTTCTACCTCAAATGCGCCGCTTCGCGCCGCCTGCACATGGCAGATTTCCCGCATTGCCAGCCGGCCGAAAACGACTATGCAGGGGCGAACGAGGAGTCGCACCATGAACGCCACAGCCGGCACCACCGACCAACAGGGCGCAAGCACCATGCAGGGCGTGGCGCTGATGGCGGTCGCCATGCTGCTGCTGCCCTGCATGGATGCGATCGCCAAGTACATGGCGACCTTCGCCGGCATGTCGCCGGGGCAGGTGACCTTCTACCGCTTCTTCTTCCAGGTCGTCTGCACGATCCCGCTGATCTTCACGGCCGCCGGCGGCGCCATGCTGCGTCCGAAGCGTCCTTGGCTGAACCTCCTGCGCGGCGCCATCCACGGCGCGGCAAGCCTCCTGTTCTTCGCGGCCGTCAAATACATGCCGCTTGCGGACGTCTTCGCGATCTACTTCGTCGAGCCCTTCATCCTCACCGCCATGTCGGCCGCCTTCCTCGGCGACCGGGTCGGCTGGCGGCGCTGGCTGGCGATCATCGTCGGCTTCGGCGGCGCGCTCATCGTCATCCAGCCGAGCTTCGTGCTCTTCGGCTGGACGGCGCTGCTGCCGGTCGCCTGCGCGTTCCTCTATTCCGTCTACCTCTTCATGAACCGCGCCATCGGCAATGCCGACTCGCCGCTCACCATGCAGACGATCGCCGGCTTCGGCGGCACGATCTTCATGGGCGCGGCGCTGTTCCTCGGCGATTCGGCAGGGATCGCCGATTTCGCGCCCTCGCTGCCGGCGTCGGCCTTCGCGCTGGTGCTGCTCATCGTCCTCGGCGCGCTCTCCGGCTACGCGCACATGCTCGTCGTGCGCGCCTTCCGCATGGCCCCGCTCTCGCTGCTGGCGCCGTTCCAGTATTTCGAGATCATCTCGGCGACCGTGCTCGGCTATGCGATCTTCGGCGACTTCCCGACCCCGTCGAAATGGCTCGGCATCGCGGTCATCGTCGCCTCCGGCCTCTTCATCATCTGGCGCGAGCACAGGGGCCGGAAGGTCAACGCCGATATCGCCTTCGACTAAAGTGCTTGGTGCAACCGGCCAATTCCGGCCCCCGCGCCGTTGAACGGGCGTGGCGTTTGCGGCTAGAACGTCCGGGGAAGATTGCCGGGAGGAAAGCATGTTCGAGAAGATCCTGATTGCCAATCGCGGCGAGATCGCCTGCCGCGTGATCAAGACGGCACGCAGGATGGGCATCGCCACCGTCGCAGTCTATTCCGACGCCGACCGCGACGCGCTGCACGTTGAGATGGCGGACGAGGCGGTGCATATCGGCCCGGCGCCCGCCGCCGAAAGCTACCTCGTCGCGGAGAAGATCATCGCCGCCTGCAAGGAGACGGGCGCGCAGGCCGTGCACCCCGGCTACGGGTTCCTGTCCGAGCGCGCGAGCTTCTGCGAGGCGCTGGAGGCGGAGGGCATCGTCTTCATCGGCCCGAAGCCGAAGGCGATCCGCGCCATGGGCGACAAGATCGAATCGAAGAAGTTCGCCAATGACGCGCAGGTCTCCACCGTTCCGGGCTTCCTCGGCGTCATCGAGGACGCCGGCCATGCCGAGCGCATCGCCGGCGAGATCGGCTATCCGGTGATGATCAAGGCGTCCGCCGGCGGCGGCGGCAAGGGCATGCGCATCGCCTGGACCGCGGCGGAGGTGCGCGACGGCTTCGAGCGCGCCCGCTCGGAAGCGAAAAGCTCCTTCGGCGACGACCGCGTCTTCATCGAGAAGTACATCGTCGAGCCGCGCCATATCGAGATCCAGGTGCTGGCCGACGCGCACGGCACGGCGCTCTATCTCGGCGAGCGCGAATGCTCGATCCAGCGGCGGAACCAGAAGGTGGTCGAGGAGGCGCCGTCGCCCTTCCTCGACGAGGCGACGCGGCGCGCCATGGGCGAGCAGTCCGTGGCGCTCGCCAGGGCCGTCGACTACCAGAGCGCCGGCACGGTGGAGTTCATCGTCGACCGCGACCGCAATTTCTACTTCCTCGAGATGAACACGCGCCTGCAGGTCGAGCATCCGGTCACCGAACTCGTCACCGGCATCGACCTCGTGGAGCAGATGATCCGCATCGCCGCGGGCGAAAAGCTGGCGCTCACCCAGGCGGACATCAGGCTGGACGGCTGGGCGGTGGAAAGCCGGCTCTACGCGGAGGACCCGTACCGCAGCTTCCTGCCCTCCATCGGCCGGCTCACCCGCTACCGCCCGCCGGCCGAGGGCCCGGGCGGCGCGGCGATCGTGCGCAACGATACCGGCGTCTACGAGGGCGCCGAGATCTCGATGTACTACGACCCGATGGTCGCCAAGCTGTGCACCTGGGCGCCGACGCGCCTTGAGGCGATCGATGCGATGAGCGATGCGCTGGACGGTTTCACCGTCGACGGCATCGAGCACAACGTGCCGTTCCTCGCCGCCCTGATGCGCCATCCGCGCTGGCGGGAAGGGCGTCTCTCCACCGGCTTCATCGCGGAGGAGTATCCGGACGGCTTCGCGCCGATGGCGCCGACGGACGAGGAGGCGGCGATCCTCGCCCGCGTCGCGCTCTCGGCCCATCTCGTCGACGCCGAGCGCCGTGCCGGCCA
Source organism: Shinella agrisoli (assembly GCF_046557955.1). Lineage (NCBI taxonomy): Bacteria > Pseudomonadati > Pseudomonadota > Alphaproteobacteria > Hyphomicrobiales > Rhizobiaceae > Shinella > Shinella agrisoli. The sequence goes on from NZ_JBJIEP010000013.1 coordinate 3,310, forward strand.
AGCCGACCGGCTGCGCCCGGCCGCGGTGCGGCGCAACGACTGGGTGGTGAAGATCGGCGAGCGCTACCATGCGCTCACCGCGGACGAAGCCGCCGAGAGCGACTGGCGGCCCGGCGAGCCTGTCTGGCGCGGGACGGTCGGCGGGCGTCCCATCACGGCGCAGCTCCGGCCCTTCCCGAACGGCATGCGCATCGACTGGCAGGGCCTTTCCGTGCGCACGCGCGTCTTCACCCCGCGGCACGCCGAACTCGACGCGCTGATGCCCGTAAAGCTGCCGCCGGACACCTCGAAGATGCTGCTCTGCCCGATGCCGGGCCTTGTCGTCTCCATCGCCGTCAGCGAGGGGCAGGAGGTCAAGGCGGGCGAGACCCTGGCCGTCGTCGAGGCGATGAAGATGGAAAACGTCCTGCGCGCCGAGCGCGACCTGACGGTCGGCCCGATCCGCGCCCGGCCCGGCGAAAGCCTCGCCGTCGACGCGGTGATCATGGAATTCGCCTAGAAGCAGCGGGAGATCCGCCCCGCAGGTTCGTTAAGAGACCGGGGCCGATTCTTAACATTTGTTAGGGGATTGCCTCTAGCCTCGTCCTGCCTGCCATGACGGCCGGGGAGGATGGCATGTCGACGTCGCTTTCGGTGCTTTTGCTGCTGGCGATCAACCTCGGCCTGATCTGGCTACTGGTCGCCGCGCCGGTCGGCCGCCGCACGCTCCGGCTCACCCGCGTCTTCAAGGCTCCGCCGGGGCGGATCGCCGCGCTCGTCAGCCCGCTCGGCAAGGAAGCCGACTGGCACCCGTGCGTGCTCTCCAGCGAGCGCCTGTCGCCCGGCCGCGTCAGGCAGACCTTCTCCCATCCCGATCGCCGGGGCGATCCCATCACGCGCACGCTTGCGGTGTGCGAGGCGGCGGACGGGAAGGGCATGTCTTGCGAGACGCGGGTGATCGAGGACAGCGCGCTCGACGCCTCCTTCTGGCGGGATTTCGTGGAGCGGCGTTTCCTGCGGCCCGTTCCGGGCGGCACGGCGCTCACCGTCGCGCAAACGGACCGCTACCGCGGCGTCGCCTTCCTCGTCTTGCGCTACATAGAGCTTCGCCGCGAGATGAAGGCGCTGGAGCGATGGCTGGCGACGGGCAGCGGCGAGGTGCGGGGCGTTCTCGAACGCCCGCTGACGCAGGCGGGCCTTGCCGTCCTCTCCACGCTGCTGCTCTGGCCGTTCTTCGGGCTCGATGCGCAGGGCCTCCTCCTGTCCGCGATGCTGACCGTGGTGATCGTCCTGCATGAGCTCGGCCACATGGCGGCCTATCGCGCCTTCGGCCATCGGCGGGTGCGCATGGTCTTCGTGCCGTTGCTCGGCGGCATCGCCATCGGCGGGCGGCCCTACGACGCGCGCTTCGAGGTCGCCGTCTGCGCCCTGATGGGCGCCGGCATGTCGGCCTTTCTCGTGACGCCGCTGATCGCGCTGCATGATGCGTGGGGCGGGGCAGGCGGCGCCGCGTTGCTCGTCTTCCTGCTGGTCCTCGGCGCCTTCAACCTCCTGAACCTGTTGCCCATGCATCGATTCGACGGCGGGCAGGTGCTCCGGCAGGTCTTTTCCGCACGGCGCGGGCTGCTTGCGGCGAGCTTTCTGGTGACGCTCGCCATCCTGTGGGTCGGCTGGCGGATCGGCCTGCCGGTGCTGCTTCTGATCGCCGGTCTTGCCGTCTTCACGGTGCTGAGCCTCATCGGCGCGGGCGGCGTGAAGCCGCGGCGGGCGCTCGAGCCGATGACGGCGCCGCAGCGGCTCCTGGCCGGCTTCGGCCTTTACGCCGCCATCGCGCTGCACGGCTATGCGATCATCTATGCCTGCGACAGGCTCTTCGGCTGACAGTCCGCGTCGGGTACGGTCGGGCCGAAGACCCGCTCGAACGACTGGCGGATGCGGATGTCGACGTCGCTCATCATGACGGGAAGGCCGAGGTCGACGAGGCTCGTCACGCCGTAGCCGCGGATGCCGCAGGGCACGATGCCGGAAAAATGCTCAAGGTCCGGATCGACGTTGAGCGAGAAGCCGTGGAAGCTCACCCAGCGGCGCAGGCGGATGCCGATCGCGGCGATCTTGTCCTCGGCGGGCGAGCCGTCCGGCAGCGGCGGGCGGTCCGGGCGGCGGACCCAGACGCCGACGCGGTCCTCGCGCCGTTCGCCGCGGACGTTCATGGAGCCGAGCGCATCGATCACCACCGCTTCGAGCGCCGCCACGAAGGCGCGCACGTCCTGCCGGCGCCGCTTCAGGTCGAGCATGACGTAGACGACGCGCTGGCCGGGGCCGTGATAGGTGTATTCGCCGCCGCGGCCCGTGGAAAAGACCGGGAAGCGATCCGGCGCCACGAGGTCGGCGGCGTCCGCGCTCGTGCCGGCGGTATAGAGCGGCGGATGCTCGACGAGCCAGACGAGTTCGTCGGCCTCGCCGCGGGCGATGGCGGCGGCCTCGCTCTCCATGGTTTCGACGGCCGTTTCATAGGGAACGAGACCGTGCGCGACGCGCCAGCGCACCGGCGGCGAGCCGGGAACCGCAAGAAGGGATGTGGTGATGTCCTGACGCTGCATGATGGCCGTCCTTTTCGTTCCGTTCTGCCAGATATGGGGGCGATCATGCAAGGATTTCAGGGGCTTCCGGGCTGTTGCGAAGGGCTTGTTGAAATTGTTCCCTTTTCCGTCATTTTTCTTGGGGGACGGCCTTGTGCACCCCAAATGCTTTTGCTACATGCACCCCCGTCGCCGCAAGACGACGCCTACCACGATGCGGTCGTGGCGGAATTGGTAGACGCGCAGCGTTGAGGTCGCTGTGGGGCAACCCGTGGAAGTTCGAGTCTTCTCGACCGCACCAAAAAAGACCCGCCTTTCGGCGGGTCTTTTTGTTTCGGGCTTGCCGGCTGGCTCAGGTCACCACCTGCACCCGCGCCTCGCGCGCGGCTGCGATGAAGGCGAGCCGGGCGCGGGCGGCGCTGCACCGTCCTTCCAGAGCGCGGGCGCAATGGGCAAGCGCCCGCTGATAGGCCTTGCCGTAGGTCACCGGCCAGAGTTCGGCGAGCAGGTACATCGCGCTCGCGACGTCCTGCACGAAGCGCGGCCGCAGTGCGCCCGGAAGCAGGATGCCCAGCTTCTTGTCCCAATTGATGGATGCCATTGTTCTCGTCCCTTGCTTTTCGCTCAGGAATGCGGATCGACTCCCATTGTTCCGCTGCCTCGAAAAGATTTTTTCGGGCAGAGATTCTGCTTTGCAAAGAAGGGGTTGGACGAATCAGGCCTTTGCCTTGCCGTATCTCTTGACGACGCGCTCGCGTTTCAGCCGCGAGAGGCGGTCGATCCAGAAAATGCCGTCGAGCTGGTCGATTTCATGCTGCAGGCAGACGGCGAGCAGGCCGTCGGCCTCCTCGGTGCGCGCCGCGCCGCCGAGGTCCTGATAGGCGAGGCGGATGCGGGCAGGGCGCTCCACCTCTTCGGTCACGCCCGGCATGGAGACGCTGCCCTCCGCATGGCGTTGCAGCTCCGGCGAGAACCATTCGATTTGCGGGTTCACATAGACCCGCAGCGTGCCCGGTCCGCCGAGCTCGATCACCGTCAGCCGTTCCAAAACGCCGACATGGGCGGCCGTGATGCCGATGCCCGGCGCGGCACGCATGGTGGCGGCGAGATCGTCGGCGAGCGCCGCCAGCCGTGCGTCGAAGGTTGCGACCTTCCTGGAGGGCAGGCGCAGGCGCGGATCGGGATAGCGCAGGATGGGAAGGACCGCCATGGTTGCTCCGGGCCTCTGTTGGCTCCGCCACTCCTAGCCTGTTTGCGGCAGGGGGAAAATGCCGGCGGGCATCCGTCATGCCGCAAATCGTGTGATTTTCATGAAATTGCAACAGCTTGCGAAATTTTTGCGTCTGGCCGGCTTTTGCCGCTTTCGGCGATGGACCGGCTGGGCGCTTTGCTTTAGCACGATGGAAAGCGAAGCTTTCTGCGCGCGGTGCTTCGCCTCAACCCTGCACTTAATCCCCGTCGTCCCCGCTCCGCCGACGTGCCGGGCCGGACGAACCCGAAGCAAGGAGCGGCCCGATGGAAAACACCGGCGACGACGACCGCATCCATCAGGGACAGGCACAGCACAGTACCTTCGACGGCGAGGACATCTATGCCGAGGACGGCTCCGTCCGCTCGGATTTCCTCATGCATGTCGGTGCGGCTATCGCCGACCGCGACCTCCTGTTCCTGCGCCGCCACGTGGCGCGGCTGCACGAATCGGAGATGGGCGACCTCCTGGAGGCGATCCAGCCGGAGCAGCGCCGCCAGCTCGTCTCGCTGCTCGGCGCCGATTTCGACCTCGCGGCGCTGACCGAGGTCGACGAGGCGATCCGTCTCGACATCGTCGAGCACCTGCCGAACGACCAGATCGCCGCCGCCCTCGGCGAGATGGATTCGGACGACGCCGTCTACATCCTGGAAGACCTCGACCAGGAGGACCAGGAGGAAATCCTTTCCAAGCTGCCGTTCACCGAACGGATCCGCCTGCGCCGCTCGCTGGACTATCCGGAAAGCACGGCCGGCCGCCGCATGCAGACCGAGTTCGTCGCCGTGCCGCCGTTCTGGACGGTCGGCCAGACGATCGACTACCTGCGGGAGGACGCCGACCTGCCGGAAAGCTTTTCGCAGATCTTCGTCATCGACCCGACCTTCCGCCTGCTCGGCGCCATCGATCTCGACCGTATCCTGCGCACCGCGCGGGGCACGAAGATCGAGGCGATCATGCGCGAGACGAACCATCCGATCCCGGCCGAGATGGACCAGGAGGAGGCCGCGCAGCTCTTCGAGCAGTACGACCTTCTTTCCGCCGCCGTCGTCGACGAGAACGGGCGGCTCGTCGGCGTGCTCACCATCGACGACGTGGTCGACGTCATCCAGGAAGAGGCCGAGGAGGACCTGATGCGCCTCGGCGGCGTCGGCGACGAGGAGCTTTCCGACACCACCATCGAGACCGTGCGCTCGCGCGCGCCCTGGCTGCTCGTCAACCTCTTGACCGCGTTCGTCGCCGCGTCCGTCATCTCGCTGTTCGAGGCGACCATCGAGGAGATCGTGGCGCTCGCCGTGCTGATGCCGATCGTCGCCGGCATGGGCGGCAATGCCGGCTCGCAGACCATGACGGTCACCGTGCGGGCGCTCGCCACCCGCAACCTCGACATTCACAACGCCTGGCGCGTCGTGCGGCGCGAGGCGGGCGTCGGCCTGATGCACGGCGTGGCCTTCGGCCTCATGATCGGGCTTGTCGCCGGCATCTGGTTCCACGACGCGAATATCGGCGGCGTCATCGCCGCGGCAATGCTCATCAACATGACGGCGGCTGCGCTCGCCGGTATCGCGATCCCGCTCTTCCTCGACAGGGCGGGCGCGGATCCGGCCGTCTCCTCGGCGGTTTTCGTGACGGCGGTCACGGACATCGTCGGCTTCTTCGCCTTCCTCGGCATCGCGACCTGGTGGTTCGCCATCCGCTGAAGCAGTTCCAGCCTCCATGGTGCAGCGGGCGTGCGCCGGGGGAAGAGGGAAAATTGACTTATACGTAAAAGTCAATAAAATGCCTGCCCAGATACGATCGGAGCAGGCGTGGACAAGTTTTATACCATAACCGAGCTGACGCGCGAATTCGGAGTTTCCACCCGGACCCTGCGCTTCTACGAGGACGAGGGGCTCATCAACCCCGAGCGGCGCGGCCGCACGCGTCTTTTCCGCCCTGCCGACCGCCGCCTGATCCAGGAGATCCTGCGCGGCCGCCGCATCGGCTTCACCATCGCGGAAATCCGCGAAATCATCCGCGTCTACAAGGACCCGCCGGGCGAGGTGGGCCAACTCGAACTGCTCATGGCCAAGGTCAGCGAGAAGCGGGACGAGCTGCGCCAGAAGCGGCGCGACATCGAGGAGACGCTGGCCGAACTCGACAATGTCGAGGAGGCCTGTCTCACGCGTCTCGCCGAAATCGGCGTCGGCACCTGATATCCGGCTGCCCGTCCGTCAGATCCAGCGCGCGGTTCCATTGCAGTAGCGCTCGAAATCGATGCCGAAGCGCGAGAGAAGATGCAGTTCCTCGCGCTTGATCGCGACGATGCTGGTGACGCCGGCGGCAACCATGGCCGTCACGATGCACCACGGGTTGAGCACCGCAAGGCCGATGCCGGCGGTCGCCAGCGTGTATCCGAGATAGATGGGGTTGCGCGTGAAGCGGTAGGGGCCGGACGTCACCAGATGGGTGGAACAGCGATTCGGCAGGATCGTCGTGTGGCAGTCGAGCAGCGTGCGCATCGCCCACACGTCCAGCACCACCGCGCAAAGGATCAGCGCGCCGCCGGCCGTCCGGGCAAACCAGATGTTCGTGTCCGCCACGGCAAGCGGAAAAAACGCCTGAAGCACGAAGGCCGCCGCGATGGCCGCTCCGTAGATGAACGGGGGCCAGGGAAAGGCGAGTGGCTTCATGCGATAGGCGTTCATGACCCTACTCCTCGAAGTCGGTTTCCTTTTCGGCATCCGCCGTGCACTGCGACGAGATCGCGCCGATCCGCTCGTCCGACGCCACGTCGATCGCGCCGCGGTTCAGGTCGGCGAAGAGGTCCTGTTCCCTCAGCCTGTCGAGCGTGCAGCCACAGAAGCTCTGGCAGAAGCCAGCGCTACGCTCGTTCCCGCAGGCGCGCATGCAGCTCTTCGTGTAACCGGTGACGGGGTCTGCCGCCGGCGCCGGAACAACCAGCGAGAAGCCGTAGACCAGCGCGATCAGCAGGGGCTGATGAACAAGGTAGATGGCGAGACTGTGGCGGCCGGCCTTTTCGAGAAGGCTTTTCCACCAGACCCTGGTCGCATTGCCGTAGCCGGCCAGCCGCTCCGGAAGGGTGCTTGCGACGAACAGGCGTGCGAGCGCGATGCCGAGCAGGACCGGCGCCAGCCAGGGCAGCAGCGGCACGTAGTCGTTCGAGCGCGGCACGTTCGCGGAAAGCCCGATCCACCACAGCGCCGGATGGTCGAAGGCCGGCGAGCGCAGATAGAGCGGCGCGGCGACGGCGGCTGCGGCCGCAAGCAGCGTGACGGCGACCGGCAGGCGCAGGAAGAGAAGGCCGACGAGGCTCGCGGCCGCAATGGCGTGCAGGATGCCGAAGAAGATGAAGGTCTGCGGGAAAGCGAACCAGGTGGCTATGGTGATGAGGGCCGCCGCCAGCGCGATTTTCCCGAAGCGGATGAGGAAAGGCCGGGGGCGAAAGCCGCTCGCGTGGCCGAGCACGAGGCTGAAGCCGGCGAGGAACAGGAAGCTGCCGGCGATCAGGCGGGCGAAGAGCCGCCAGCCGCCGGTCGTCGCCGTCTCGGGCTCGATGTAGCCGAAGAAGCCGAGGTCCCAGGTGAAGTGGTAGATCGCCATGGCGACCAGGGCGACGCCGCGGGCCTGGTCGATCAGCGGAATGCGGGGCAGGCGGCGCGTCTGCGCGCCGCCGTCTGCCACATTGCCGTCAATCAGCGTCGTCGTCATGGTTCGGGGTCGCCGCATCGCTTGGATCCATGGGAGAATGTCACGCCAAGCTTGCGCCGGGCGGATGGCCGAAAGGTGGCCGCAGGACAGGGTTTGTCAGTCGAGGCGTTCGAGCACGGCCAGGCGCGCTTCCGAATAGAACTGCCGCCGGATGAGCACGATGATGATGCCGATGGTCGTCAGGATGAAGAGGTAGGGGCTGACGAACCAGCCCAGATAGCCGATCGACAGGAAGATGGCGCGAAGGCCCATGTTGAAATGCTTGGCCGCCAGGATGTTCATGCGGATGACCCTGTCGGCGGCAAGGTCGGCGCCGGCCGGGTCCTTGTGGACGTCGCCGCTCATCGGGATCGCGCCGAGCAGGATCGTGCAGTAGTTGAAGAGCCGGTAGGACCAGCCGAACTTGAAGAAGGCATAGCCGAAAATGATGGCGAGGCCGCCGACCTTCAGCTCGAAGCCGGCGCGGCTGCCGCGAAAGACATAGGGCAGGTCGTTGAAGATGGCGAAGACCTGCTCCGTGGCGCCGAGCAGCGCGAAGCACGCCCCGAGCGCCAGAAGGGACGTCGAGGCGAAGAAGGCCGTGCCGTTCTGCAGGCCCGCCATGATCTGCGTGTCGATCATGCGCAGGTCGCGGTGCATGGCATTGCGGATCCACAGGGCGCGCTGCGAGCTCATCGCCCGCGTGAGGCTGACGCGGTCGAAGAATCTTGCCCGGTCCGTGATCCAGGAATACCCGATCCACAGGGCGACGAAGATGACGAGGGCGGCAAGGTCCGGGATGCTCATGCCACAGCGTTTTGCCACGGATTCGGCATTTTGCAAGCGGGCCGGCATGCGTTTGCCCGCCGCGTTCAGACCTTGGGCGGAAAGTTGACGGCCTGCACCCTGCCGGATTTTTCGCCGGCCCGCCGCAACCGCCTGATTTTGCGACATGTCATGCGTTGGGCGCGGGGCTCCTATGACGTGGCCGCCTTGGTTTTGCCATTTTTCGCGATTGCGGTTTCATGAATTCTTCATTAAACAGAGCGCCATGCAGCGCCGAAGACGGCTGCTGCGACGACATCTTCCATCGGGGAAATCATGGAAAGCACCGTTGAGAAATCCTGCTGGGGCGTCACCGTCCGTGCAGTCCTTGGTTTTGGAGCAGTCCTGGTCATCGCCTATCTCTTCGGCGGCATTTGAAAATACCAGGCAATCGTCCTTACTTAAGCAGCGTGTCCCTCCCAGGCGCGCTGTTTTTGTTTTAGCGGCTTGCGGGGAGGAGGCATGTCGCGTTCGTAAAACCCGATGTCGGGAGATCGCCATGGGCGTGCGGCATGATAACGTAGCTTCAAGCTTCGAAGCGCCTGCCAAGGCAAGGGAGAAGTCCGGGAAATGTTTCTTTCGGTTTTCGATGTTTTCAAGATCGGTATCGGGCCGTCGAGCTCCCATACGATGGGGCCGATGTCGGCGGCGAACCGCTTTCTCGACCTGATCCTCTCCGCCGACTGGCCGCGCCCCGCGGGCGCGCAGGTCGCCGCGATCCGCATGAGCCTGCACGGCTCGCTCGCCTATACCGGCGTCGGCCACGGCTCCGACCGCGCCGTCATCCTCGGCCTGATGGGCGAGCGGCCCGATTCGGTCGATCCCGACCGGATGGATGCGATCATCGCCGAGGTCGAGCGCACCGGCCGCATTTCGCCGCCCGGCCATCCGGGTTACGCTTTCCAGCCGAAGACCGACCTTGTCTTCGACAAGAAGAACCCGCTGCCCGGCCATGCCAACGGCATGACCTTCTCCGCCTATGACCGTGACGACCGCCTGCTCCTGAAGCGCATCTACTATTCCGTCGGCGGCGGTTTCGTCGTCACCGACACGGAGCTCGAACAGATGCGCACCAGCAAGGCGCGCTCCAGCGACAAGAAAGTGCCGTTCCCCTTCGCTTCCGCCAGGGAGATGCTCGAAATGGCGGAGCGCTCCGGCATGACGATCGCGCAGATGAAGCGCGCGAACGAGGAAGCCACGATGTCGCGCGAGGAGCTGAACGCCGGCCTCGACCGCATCTGGGAGGCGATGAAGAGCTGCATTGACCGCGGCCTCAAGAACGAGGGCATCATGCCGGGCGGCCTGAAGGTGCGCCGCCGCGCCCGTTCCATCCACGACAAGCTGCAGGAGGAATGGCGTTCCAACAAGGCGAACCCGCTGCTCGCGAACGACTGGCTCTCCGTCTATGCCATGGCGGTCAACGAGGAGAATGCCGCCGGCGGGCGCGTCGTCACCTCGCCGACCAACGGCGCGGCGGGCGTCGTTCCCGCCACGATCCGCTATTACCTGCACTTCCACGAGGATGCCGACCAGGACGGCATCCGCGACTACCTGCTGACGGCCGCCGCGGTCGGCGGCATCATCAAGCACAACGCCTCGATCTCCGGCGCCGAGGTCGGCTGCCAGGGCGAGGTGGGCTCCGCCTCCGCGATGGCCGCCGCCGGCCTTGCGGCGGTGATGGGCGGCACGCCGGAACAGGTGGAGAATGCCGCGGAAATCGCGCTCGAGCACCATCTCGGCATGACATGCGATCCGATCGCCGGCCTCGTGCAGGTGCCCTGCATCGAGCGCAACGCGCTCGGCGCGGTCAAGGCGGTGACGGCGGCTTCCCTCGCCATCAAGGGCGACGGCAAGCATTTCGTGCCGCTCGACGCCTGCATCGAGACGATGCGCCAGACCGGCGTCGACATGAACGAGAAATACAAGGAAACCTCCACCGGCGGCCTTGCCGTCAACGTGGTGGAGTGCTGATCGGAAGCCCTTGCCTGTGGAGTGCGACGCGGAGGCCCCTTGACCCGGCCTGCGCAAGGGCGTTCAAAGGGGCATGGCCCTTCATCTCATCAAACTGTGTGTCGGCGCGGACTCGATCGAGGACCTGCGCGAATGGGTGTCCGAACGCTCGCTGATCGCGATCGCCGCGGGCATGGAGCCGCATTCCAGCCACATCACCCGCATGATCCCGAAACGCGATCGGGAACTGCTCGACGGCGGCTCGCTCTACTGGGTGATCAAGGGGCAGGTGCAGGCCCGCCAGCAATTGCTGAACATCAAGACTTTCACGGATGCGGACGGCATTTCGCGTTGCGAGCTGGTGCTGGGACCGGAGGTCGTCGAAACCGAGCTCCAGCCCCGCCGCGCCTTCCAGGGCTGGCGCTACCTCACGGAAGACGATGCGCCGCGGGACCTCAGGAACATGGGCGAGGGCGCTGCGGACCTGCCGCTGGAGCTGCGCCGCGAGCTCGCCGAACTCGGTCTTCTCTGAAAAGCCTTGCCGCGCTCAGCGCAGGCGAAGCCGCACCGGATGGCGGCGTTCGCTGACGCCGACGTGAAGATGGATCCCGGCAGCCGGCTGGCCGGAACGCCAGGCGCGGGCGCCGTGGGCGAGCAGCATGCCGACGAGATCCTTCGTCTTGTTGCGCGAACGGCCAAGACCGATATCCGCGATCCGCATCGCCGCCTCGTGGAGCGGATGGAGCGTGCCCTTCAGCGGCTTTCGCTTTTCCGCGCGCGCTGCGGGTTGGACATCGAACAGGTTCTCGTTCATCGCCATGATCTGCCTCGTACGCATTACCCAATCGAGGATGGCAGAGCCGTTTTGCGGCCTTGCCGGCCTTCCCCCGCAGCCACCGGTACGCAATACCTCACCGGTGCCGTTGCGGGCGCAAGGCGGTAGTTCGGGGAGGGCGCCGTTACACTGGGGCGCGCTCCGATCTCGTCACTGCTGGCTGGCCCAGCAGGCGAAGCCCTTGCGCTTCAGCGCCTTGCAGGCGGCCGCGGCGCGGTCCTGGTTGTCGAAGCCGCCGAAGCGGGCACGGAAGAGCTGCTCGCTGCCGCTGTTGACCGCCACGGTGAAGGGCGTCGCGCTGGAGAGCGCCTTGCCGCCCTGGTCCCTGGCCTTTGCGAGCAGCTTCTGCGCCTGGTCGCGGTCGGGCGTCGCGCCGATCTGGATCACCCAGCCGGAGGGGACGGCCTCGGCGACGGCCGACGTGGTCAGGCTGTCGACGCCGCTGGTGTCGCCCTGTTCCTCCGTCAGGTCCTCCGGCGGGACGGCGGCCTCGCGCTGGACCTTGAGCGTTGCGGCGAGCGCGCGCTTGCCGACCACTTCCGAGTTCTCGTTCGCCGTCGCGGCATAGGCCGTCTCGATGCGGCTCTCGTTATAGCGGTAGGAGGGGACCGGCCCGTTCTCCGGCAGGTCGAATCCGCCGACCGAAGCGGTCGCGGCCTTGCTGGCGACCTCGGCGGTCAGCGTCGGCGCATCCTTCGTCTCGGCGATGAGGTCGCCGCTGCCGCGGCGCGAGGCCTTCGGCATGTAGGCGGCGATCAGCTTGCGCATCTGCTGGTCGCGGGCCGCGCCCGAGCGGCCGCCCATCACGACGCCGACGATGCTGCGGCCATCGGCGACGGCCGAGGTCACGAGGTTGTAGCCGGATGCGCGGGTATAGCCCGTCTTGATGCCGTCCACGCCGCGGACATTGCCGAGCAGCCGGTTGTGGTTGCCGATGTTCTGCTTGCCGAAACGGAAGCTGCGCACCGAGAAATAGGAATAGTATTGCGGAAAATGCTGGCGGAGCGCGATGCCGAGGCGGGCCTGGTCGCGCGCGGTCGTCACCTGCGCGGAGTTGGGTAGGCCGTTGGCGTTGCGGTAGACGGTGCGCGTCATGCCGAGCGCGCGCGCCTTCTGCGTCATGATGCGGGCGAAACGCTCTTCCGAGCCGCCGAGGAATTCGGCGAGCGCCGTGGAGGCGTCGTTCGCCGAGCGCGTGATGAGGCCGAGGATCGCCTGCTCGACCGTGATGGACCTGCCGGTGCCGACGCCGAGTTTCGTCGGCGGCTCGCTCGCGGCGTTCTTCGAGAAGGGGACGCGCGAGTTGAGCCGGATCTTTCCGGCCTCCAGCGCCTCGAAGGTCAGGTACAGCGTCATCATCTTGGTGAGGGATGCCGGATAGCGCAGCGCATCCGCATCCTCGCTGTAGAGCACCTTGCCCGTCTTCGCGTCGACGACGATGCCGGCATATTTCGGATTGGCCGCGGCCGGGGTCGCGAAAGCAGCGGTGGCGACCATTCCGATCACCACGAGACCTTTCGCCGCATTGGCAACTGCCTGGCAGGAACGGGGGAGAAAATCGAGGAATACGGAACGGGACACTACGTTACTCTTCATTCTCGGATTGCACATGTCGTTCTGGCGCAGCCTGCCGGAGCGACCGTTTCAGGCACAGTAGCGGCACAGCGTTACCAATCGGTTTATGATGAATCATTGGTTTCTGAGGTTGGCGGTGTTTTATCGGCTGCGGACGGCGGACGAAGAGCGGCCGTTTTCCACGAAGGAATGGCCGAGATAGTCGCGCACGCGCGCCTCCATGGCCTGCCACTGCGGCAAAAGTCTGCTCGAAAAACGGTAAAGCACGGAAAGATCACGGCCGATGTGGATATCGCGCTGGCAGTCCGCGCTCGTCGATTGCGATTCGTCCGCGGGCATCATGCAGCGCACCGCATAGTCGGAGCCGTCCGGCAGGATGCCGGTAAGGAAGACCTCGTCGCCGTAGCCCGAATTCTCCTTGAGGCGCTGGAGGGTGAGGCCCGCGGGGCCGGGCTCGGGGCGGTCGTCGAAGAGATGGCTGTAGATAGGCCCCAGCCGCCCGGACATGTCCTTCGACATGGTGCTTTGCGAAAGATTGAGGAAAATCAGGCTCTCCGGCCTTGTCGCATCGTTGAAGCGGGCGCGCTCGGCGTTCGAGTAGCCGTGCATTTCCGGCCATGTGAGGTAGAGGTCGACGCGTTCGGCCCGCCCCGTCCGGCGCTGCTCCTCGAAGCGGATCGTGTTGGCCGGCAGCCGGAGCTGGTCCTGCCCGATGACGATGTCGATCAGCTCCGTGCTCTCGGTGTGGCCGGCAAGCGCGATGCGTTCGCCGAGCATGCGGCCGGTGGCGCTGATTGCGACCGTCAGGCCCGCAAGGACGGCGACGCCGATCGTCAGGCGCGTCAGGAAGCGGTTCGAGATGAGCGGGGCGTGCTCGTCGTTGCCGGTGGTTGCCGCAGCCATCTTCCCCTCATGCTTTCCTGGCGTCCATTTCTGGATATGTGCCGGAAGGGTCTGCGAACAGGGTTAATTTTCGGTTGAGATCGCCGGGTTTGGCGGCGGTCCAAAAGGAAGCGGCCGGTTCCGGGACAGGAGAACCGGCCGCAGGGCCATGGTCGGGACGGGGATCGGGGACTGACCGGGCCCTTTCTTGCGCCCGGCGGGCCGCCGGGCATTGTCGTCGTGCAGCCGTGCCGGCGGCGGGATTACTTGACGCTACCGACAGCTTCGGCGCGGCCGTCCTGCAGCTTCACCCACTTGCCGGCGTTGACCGACGACTGGCGCTTCAGGAAGCGGTATTCGGTTTCGGACCAGAGCAGGACCTTGTTGCGCATGTTGTCGAGCACGAAATCGCCGCGGTCGGTGCGCACGGTCAGGACCGCATGGCCTTCGCCGTTCGGCTGGAGCACGACGGTGATCAGCAGGTTGGAGGGCGAAATGCCGGCTTCGATCAGGCGCTTGCGCTTGATCAGGACGTAGTCTTCGCAGTCCGCCGCCGCCTCCGGATAGGTCCACTGCTCCTCGACGCCGTAGATCTCCATGTCGGTCATCGGCACGTATTCGGTATTGGCCGAGTAGTTGACGTTGAGGATCGTCTTCCAGTTTTCCTGCGTCAGCTTCAGCGGGCCTTCGTCCTTGCCCGTCGGGCCGCATTCATCGCGGTACTGCTTGCAGAATTCGTAGTGGCCGATGGGCTGGTTCGTCGCGCCCGCCAGCGGAATGTTGGCCGGCAGCGCCACGGCCGCCTGCGCCGCGACCAGAGAGAAGAGGAATGCAAACGTCCCTGTCTTGATCTTTTTTGCCATTGTGTCGTCCCCGTTTGATGGGGTCACAATGACACGTATGTTTTGAGTTTACGCGAAAACCGGAAGTATAACTTAGCTCAAATCAAGATAGCATAAGAATAGAATGAGAATAAATTTCGATCGTTATTTGAAGTGTATTTGATTAGAATTTTAATGAAATCCGGCGGGCTCCGGATGCCGGTCCTGGCGCTCAAGTCTTTGATCTTAAACTGTTTCGTTGCAAATCGGATCATGCGGAAGGTTGCGCCTGCTGCCGCCGGAGCAGGTTTCCGCCGCGCGAATGCGCCCGCCTGGATGCTTTCCGGGCCGGGCGGAGGACCTGTGCCGTGCCGGGACACTCGGGGAGCTGGCGGAATTTTTTTGATTTTTTTGCCGCCGGCATTGAGCCGGCATGAAACAGCAAAGGGCCCCGCGGGGCCCTTCCAGGAAAGGAGCGACTTTTGGGTCGTCCCGAAATGCTACAGGAACGCGGTGAGGGCTTCCTTCGACTGCACGGAGGAGAATTCGATGGCGACGCCCTCCTGGAAGTGGCGGACGACGCGGCCCTTCATGCTGCCGAGCTGGACGGACGTGCCGAGCGCCGGGCGGACGTCTATATCGATGGCGGCGCCGGAAAGCGAAAGGTCGATGATGCGGCAGGGGTATCGGCGCCCGTCGTCCAGCGTCAGGTCGGTGCGGGTGTTGCGGGGCGTGAGGCGGTCGTGGCGGCGATCTTCCGGCAGGCCGAGCTCGTGCTTGTTGGCGATCCAGGTCAGTTGCGCGGCAAGTTTCTCCCGCTTGCGGTCCGTGGCGTTCAGCACGATCACGAAGCCGCCCTCGTTGACGAGCGCGACGGTGCCCTCGATGCGGCCCACATGATCGATATAGGCGATGATGCGCTCGCCGATGCGCGGGCGTGCCGCGCAGGCGAAGCTGGCGTCGCCCGGCGACATGTCGATCGCGGTGCAGTCGTATTCGTCATGGCTGGCGAGCATCAGCCGGCCGGACAGGTTCACCGACACGCGCTGGAAGCTGCGCTGTTCGGGCTGCGGTTTCCGGGCGTCGGGCGATGCTTGCTGGAAGGAGTACATGAACGCGCGTGCCTGATGATCTTATCTCTTTCCAACCCTTAACCTTTCGGGGTTAACAGAAGGTTCCCCGCAACGGGAAAATGTTGCTGCAGGCAGGCAATTCGACAACTTCTAGGCGTTGCGGGTTGTGTTCGCCGAAGCTAGCGCTCCTGCGTCTTGCCGGGCTGGCGGCCTCCCTCGAAGATGCGCAGGTGCATCACGCGGCTCACCGCCTGGCCGAGGCCGGCCGGCCGCATGGCCATGACGGATGCGGGCATGGGGATCGGCGGCCTGTTGCCGGCGGGCTCGCCCGCACGCTTCGAATCGATGACCGACAGCGCGCACGGCGTGGCATAGCGGAAGGCCGAAAGCGGCTGGCGCTGGCCGGGCAGGGGGGCGAGGGTGCCGATGATGCGGTCGGCCGTCTTGCCCTTGGTGGCGAGCGGCAGCAGCACGATTTCCGCCTGGGTCGTATCCAGCGCGCCGTCGACGAGCTGGATTTCGAGGACGGCCGGGGCAGCCTCGGCCATGACATTTTCCGCGATCCGCGCCATGCGGCTGCGCTGGTCGGGCGCAAACAGCGAAGCGAAGTCCATGCCTTTCAGCTCCCGCCCGAACTGCGCGCAGATGCGCGTGCCGGCAAGGCGGAACCGCGGCGCGTGCAGCCGGCCGTGCTCCAGAAGGAAGATGTCCGGCAGGATCGCGGCGACGTCGGCGGGCTCTATGGCGCTGCGCAACGGCACGGCGCGCTCGCCGCGCTGTCGTGTCCAATAATCGTAGAGTGCCGTCGCGGCCTTCGTCTGCATGCTCGCCTTCCAATCGATTCTGTTCCGTTACGACACGCGGAACGTGGCGTTCGGGGCATTTTGAGGAAACTGTGCGAGTTTCGTGCCAGCCCGATATTAAGGTTAACGATTGGTTTGCGTTGCGCGGGCGGCCGGCTTGGGGGAACATCCGTCCATCCCTCCACGGAGGGAATGGTTTACTGCACATCGACTTCTGCCCCGGGGATCGGGGCGCCGGCCGTTCAGCGAAAGCTGCACGGCCTTTCTTTTCTCTGTATAAGCCCGAGTCGGGTTTCAGAGAGTTTGGTGGATCGCTCATGAGTAACGACGGCGTCGGGGTGCAGGGGGAGGGACCGGAGGTCCGCAAGCGGGAACCGGCATTCAACCTGCCCGGAAGCCTCGTCTTCGTGCTCGGCTTGCTCACTTCGATCCATATCGTGCGCACCTATCTCCTGTCCGCCTCGGCGGACGAGTTCGTGCTCCTGCGCTTTGCCTTCATTCCGGGGCGCTACACCATTCCGCTCACCGAGCAGGATCTCGGATGGCTGTGGAGCCCGGTCACCTATTCGCTGCTGCACGGTAGCTGGGAGCACCTGGTCTTCAACGCCTTCTGGATGGTCGCCTTCGGGGCGCCCGTCGTGCGCCGCATCGGCCTGTTCCGCTTCTTCCTCTTCTGGTGCCTTTGCGCGGTCGCGGCCGTCGCGTTCCACACCGCCCTGCATTGGGGCGCGATGATCCTCGTCGTCGGGGCCTCCGGGGTCGTTTCCGGCCTCATGGGAGCGGCGGCGCGCTTCGTCTTTTCGCCGAGCGGGCGCATCAGCCGCCAGTTCGCCCATCACAACCGGCGGCTCACCATTCCCGAAGCGCTCTCCAACCGCTCCGTGCTGGTCTTCTCCGGCATCTGGTTCCTCACGAACTTCCTGATCGGCTTCGGCCAGATCTTCGGCCCGGTCGCGGGCGGCGCGGTCGCCTGGGAGGCGCATATCGGCGGCTTCCTCTTCGGCTTCCTCTTCTTCCCGCTCTTCGACGTGGCGGCGGACGAGAGCCGCCGGGATTAACGATAGTCCATTAGCCGTCTTGCAATCGCCTCTTTCGTGGCGCACCATGAACTCGTCCCGGTTCGCACATGCACACCGGGACGGGGCAGCATCCTCGAGGAGGAAGCGGATGCCGCCCACGTACTGGCAGGGCATTCCTGCGCGGGTGTCCCGCCTCTCAGCGTCATGATGCACACGGGAGGTACGCATGTATGTAAAGACGATACTGGACGAGAAAGGCCGCAACGTCGTGACCGGCGGCCCGCAGCTCACCGTCAGGCAGGCTGCCGTCTACCTGCATGAAAACCACATCGGCGCCATCGTCATCGTCGACCGCAACGACCGCATCGCCGGCATTGCGACGGAACGCGACATCGTGGCCGCCATTGCGCGCAACGGGGCCGAGTGCCTGGACAAGCCCATTTCCTCCATCATGTGGGGCAATGTCTATCGTTGCGGCGAGAACCAGAGCGTCAACGAACTGATGGAAATGATGAGCAAGCTGCGCGCTCGCCACATGCCGGTGGAGAAGGAAGGGCGCCTCGTCGGCATCGTTTCGATCGGCGACGTCGTCAAATCCCACATCCGCGCCATCCAGCACGAAGCCGAAGCCATCAAGGCCTATATTTCCAGCTGACCTTCGCCATCGGAACGGTTTCGGGCGGAACGATCCCTCGCTCCGCCCGCCGTTTATCCTATCCGGCCCGCCGTTCAGCGGGCCATGACCACTTCCTGCATGCGCTTGATCTCCGAAATGCGCGCCTTGGCCTCGAGGTAGCCGCGCTCGATCGATTCACCTGCGCGGTGGAATTCCGAAAGGCCGATATCCGAAAGCTTGGGATGCAGCGCCAGGTCCGGCGGATCGCCGGCAAGGCGCGCGCGGGAGATGCGGTCCTGGATGATGTTGAACGACTGCACCATGACGCTCGTCAGGCCGAGGCGGGCGGCGCCGTCCTCCTGCCGGGTCTCGTCGATCTTCTGCGGGCTCGCGCTGTGCTTGATCACGGCCGAACGGCCATAGAGGTCGTAGTTGAGGTTGACGGCGACGACCAGCGGCTCCTCGTGCGCCCGGCAGACCGAAACGGGCACCGGGTTGACGAGCGCGCCGTCGACCAGCGTGCGGTTGTTGCACTTGATCGGCTCGAAGATGCCGGGCAGGGCATAGGAGGCGCGCAGCGCCGTGATCAGCGCGCCGCTGTTGATCCACACCTCATGGCCGCTGTTGACCTCCGTCGCCACGGCGACGAAGGGACGGTCGAGGTCCTCGATGGAAAGGTTTTCCAGATGCTCCTGCATGCGCTTCGTCAGCCGCATGCCGCCGAAGAGGCCGGAGCCGCGAATGGTGAAGTCGAGCAGGCCCGCGATCCGCCGCATGGTGAGCGAGCGGGCGAAGGTCTCCAGCTCGTCCAGCTTGCCCGCAAGGTAGCAGCCCCCAACAAGGGCGCCGATGGACGTGCCGGCGATCATGCCGATCTCGACGCCTTCCTCCTCCAGCGCCCTGAGGACGCCGATATGGGCCCAGCCGCGGGCGGCCCCGCCGCCGAGCGCCAGCGCGATCCTGGATTTGCGCGGCCGGGCCGGCGCGGGAATATGGGACATGTCGTTCATTGAAGGTCCGCCGGGATCAGATGCATCCGCCGTTACAAGACTACGATTAAAACTCCAGTTCAGCATTCCGGACCTCCGTACCCGAGAGGAATTCGCCATGAGGCAAACGGTTCCGCAGCCTCGGCGCGCTGAGCAACACGATAGATGACAGGATAGTTGCAGTCTGTGACGCGGGGAACTTCCGGGGCGAAAAATATCCCGGAAGGCGGAAGGAAAGTGCTTGCCGTGGGGATCGTCGCCTCGCTGGAGGTGGCGTTGGAAACCTTTCGTGACGCGTGCGAGCGATGGGGTTCCATGTCCTGATCCGCATGGCGGGGATAGGGGCCGCCATGCCCGATATTAGGCGTGCATATCCGTTGCCAATTCGTAAATCCGTGCCGAAACGGAACGGAAAGCGCCGGGATGCTTAATTTTTGTTGTAGACCGCCGACGGGTCGAACTGCGGTTCGCCGCCGGTGATCGTCAGCACCGCGCCGTCCGGCCCGTTCGAGACCGTGCGGTAGAAGCACGACCGGCGGCCGGTGTGGCAGGTGGCGTCGTGGCCGGCAACCTCGACCTTCAGCCAGACGGCGTCCTGGTCGCAGTCCGTCCTCATCTCCACGACGGTCTGGAGGTTGCCCGAGGTCTCGCCCTTCTTCCACAGCGCCTTGCGCGAGCGGCTCCAGTAGTGGGCGATGCCGGTCTCGATGGTCAGCGCCAGCGAGTCGGCATTCATGTGGGCGACCATGAGCAGTTCGCCGTCCCTCGCGTCGGTCACCACGGCGGTCACCAGGCCGTTTTCGTCGAAGCGCGGCGTGAAGGCCGGGCCCGTTTCGAGCTCGGCCTTGTCCTTGGACGGGGTCTTGAAGGTGATCGGCATGGCGGTCGGCTCTCTTTCGCGGAGCCGGCTTTCCGCCTAGCTCCGGATCATCGTCATGAACCGGACCTGTTCGGCCGGTTCGGTCTTGAAGGCACCGGTAAAGGTGGTGGTGAGCGTTGTCGAGCCCTGTTTCTGGATGCCGCGCATCGCCATGCACATATGCTCGGCCTCGATCATCACGGCGACGCCGCGCGGGTTCAGCGTCTCGTCGATCGATTTGGCGATCTGCGCCGTCATCGTCTCCTGCGTCTGCAGGCGGCGGCCGTAGATCTCGACGACGCGGGCGATCTTGGAAAGGCCCAGCACCCGGCCGTTCGGCAGGTAGGCGACGTGCGCCTTGCCGATGATCGGCACCATATGGTGCTCGCAATGCGAGAAGAACGGGATGTCCTTCACCAGCACCATGTCGTCGTAGCCGGCGACCTCCTCGAAGGTCCGGCCGAGCACGTCCTCGGCGGCGAGGTCGTAGCCGGAGAAAAGCTCGCGGTAGGCCTTGGCGACCCGGGCGGGGGTGTCGAGCAGCCCTTCGCGCTCCGGATCGTCGCCCGCCCAGCGAAGCAGAACGCGCACGGCATCCTCCGCCTCCTTCTGCGTGGGGCGGCCGGACTCATCCTCGATGCGCGGAAAATTGGTGACTATGGCGTCCATGGACCCATTGACCTTTCTGCAGGTTACCTGACGTGTTTATCGGACTCGCCACTGGCCATTCGCCTAACCCTGCAGGCTTGGGTTCCGTTGGCGGGCTCCGGGGCTTTCGGGTCTTCGCTTAACAGTGCGCTGACCGTCCGGCACGGTTTCCCAAACAACAGGTGAGTGTTCCGCATCTTGCAAAACCCTCACCCCAATACGAGTTATCATATAGTATCGGGCGACGCATGCGAAAGGGGCCCGAGGCGACACGGCATGCTTTTTTACCGACGAGGCCGGAATAATCTCCTCGGATCATTGAAGATTCCGCAAAAAATGCGGAAAACGGGACCATGATGGACGATATTTACAACAGCCGTATCCTGGAGTTCGCCGGCAACATCCCGCGCATCGGCACGCTGCCCGACGCGGACGCCGAGGCCGGCGCCCATTCCAAGCTCTGCGGCTCGCGGGTGAAGGTGTACCTGAAGCTCGACGGCGACCGCGTCAGCGATTTCGCGCACGAGGTGAAGGCCTGTGCGCTCGGCCAGGCGTCCTCCTCCGTGATGGCGCGCCACGTGGTCGGCGCCACCACCGCCGAAATCCGCAAGGCGCGCGAGGACATGCTCGCCATGCTGAAGGCCGACGGCGAGGGCCCGACCGGCCGCTTCGAGGACATGCGCTTCCTGAGGCCCGTCAAGGACTACAAGGCCCGCCACGCCTCCACCATGCTGACCTTCGACGCGGTGGTGGACGCCATCGGCCAGATCGAGGCGAAGCGGCTGGAAAAGGCGGGGTGAGGGCGGTGCAGGGCGGCTTGCCTCTGGATGGACGCGCCCATGTGTGACGCTCCCGACTGCAAGCACGCCGCCGGGCGCCTTTCCTACAGGGGCCGCAACTGGAACGGCCCGTTCCGCAAGACGCCGGGCCGCCTGCTCGGCATGGGTCTCGTCCGCCTCTACCAGCTGACGCTCTCCGGCTTCGTCGGCAATTCCTGCCGGCATCTTCCGACCTGCTCGGAATACGGCTACGAGGCGATCGCCCGCCATGGCCTGTGGCACGGCGGCTTCATGACGCTCTTCCGCGTCGCCCGCTGCGGCCCTGGCGGCACGCACGGGCTCGATCCCGTGCCGGAGGCGCTGGAGGCCCGCCTGCGCTGGTGGGCGCCCTGGCGGCTGTGGCGGCTTCAGGGGTGACGCCGTGACCGTGCCCATGGAATACCGCAACGCCTCCCGCGATTTCGACGCCTTCCTCATCGACGCGCGCGACACGGCCATGCTGGCGACCACCAATCAGGCCTACACGATGGTGGAGGCGGTGCTGACGGTCTTCCGCCGCCGCCTTTCCATCGATGAAGCGCTGGCTTTCGCGGCTGTGCTGCCGCCCGTCCTGCGCGCGATCTTCGTTTCCGGCTGGGATACGGCCGAGCCCCGAAAGGCTTTCGCGGACCGGGAGAGCCTTACCCGCGAGGTGCTGGCCTTCCGCGGCGACCACAACGTTTCGCCTGCCTCCGCCATCGCGGACGTGGCGGCGGCGCTTCGCCGCCATGTAGACCGGCCCGCCTTCGAGCGCGCGCTGGAACGCCTGCCGGCCGGGGCGCGCGGATATTGGCGCGCATGACGACCTATGTCGCCCTCCTGCACTCGATCGTGCTCGGCCCCGGAAAGCGCGTGGCGATGGCGGACCTCAAGGCCATGGCGGAAGGCCTCGGTTACCACGGCACCCGCACCCTGGTCGCCACCGGCAACCTGATCTTCGATGCCGCCGAGGCGCCTCTTCCGGCCATCGAAGCCCGGCTGGAGGCGGCTTTCCGCGAGCGCTTCGGCAAGCATGTCGATATCATCCTGCGCACGGCGGAGGCCTTTGGGCGCCTTGCCGCCGGCAATCCCTTCCCGGACGGCAACGGACCGGACGTCTGCGTGCGCGTCATGCGCCGGCCGCTCGGGCCGGAAGCGCTTGCGAGGCTCGAAGGCATCGCCGCGCCCGGGATCCGCCTCGCCCTCGTGGGCGGCGACCTCTGGATCGACTTTTCCCGCAAGCCGAGCGAGACGAGGTTGCTCTCGCACCTGACGACGAAGAAGCTCGGCATCGGCACGCTGCGCAACGCCAACACCGTCAACGGCCTTTGGAAGATGCTCGGCTGACGGCGCGCGCCTCGGCCTCCTTCAGGCGGGAATCTGCGTCGCTGCACAGTCTGCCGGCGCTTGTACCTTGTCCGAAAACCGCTCCCGCATCCTGCTTGCATGGCGGACCCAAACCGACCCCGCGAGACCCGGGGAAGGGGGAAGCCTGTCACGACGGAAGCCTTCGCTCCCGCAGTGCTCCTCGCTTCTTCCCGCCGCATCGACACTTTACGCGATCCGTCCGGCGAAGGAAGGAGGTTCAGGATAAGGGAGGTTCTGGGGACGGGGAAATGTGGGTGAAAAAACTTCGTTACAAAACGACAGGCGGAGCAAGTCAAGGTTGATTCCCACTGTGAAATCGCTGAGATTTTGCACAGGCAGGAAAAGGATTTGATGGAACCTGAACTTCCGCTTGAATTGCTTATTCGAGGATATCCGATCAGCCATCAAACCAAACGCAAGAGCGCGTTGGAAGATTGGAAAAGGGATGTTCACGACCAAGCGCGCAGTCAAATGGACGAAGGGCATTTCGCGCTGCAGGGGTTATTGACTGCAACGGTCTACTTTTTCCCCCAGACCACGCTTGAACCGGACCTCGACAACGCCGCCAAGCCTATCCTCGACGGGCTTTGCGAATGCATCTATATGGATGACAGGCAAATCGAGCGCCTTGTCATTCAGCGTTTCGAGCCCGGACGTCCCATTCCGCTTACGGATGACAGTTTTCATTTCAATGCGGCTGTCGCTTCGCTCGAGCCGATCGTTTATATTCGGCTTGAGGCCTTTGATGAGGAACAGACATGAGAACCAGTCATTCCGAGATGGAACGCTTGGCGCTGGATCAACTCGAGCCTCAATTCGTGCGCCGCGGCTACAAATTGATACGCAATCCCTCTAGAGCGGAGTTGCCGTCCTTTATTGAGGGATACGTCCCCGATGCCATCGCGGTCGGAAGAAAGCCCAATATCGCCCTGGAGATCAAGGGGCGTGGCAGTCCGCAGGTCGAGGGCAGCCTCGCGAGAATACGCGAGCTGTTCAACGGCAGAGACGACTGGGAGTTCCAAGTCTATTACTTCAACTCGCTCGCCCCCCTTGTCGCGGCCTTGCCCGCGGGTGAGCTGGACCAGATCGTCAAAAGAATCGAAAGCCTGTCGGGCGCGCATAATCAAGCGTCGTTCATGCTGGCCTGGTCGGTTCTGGAGGCGAGTGCAAGGGAGGCCGGCCTTATCGACGACAAGCCGGTCGAAGCGAATCGGATGGTCGGCGTTCTTGCGTCGGAAGGCTATATCCGCAGCGACGAGGTGTCGGAACTTCTGGAACTGGCCAGTCTTCGCATCAAGCTCGCCCATGGACAATTGGATATCGAACCGTCCCGGGCCGACGTGAAGCGCGTTCTGGAACTGGTTTCTCAAATCCGGACACCGGATGAAGGCGGCGCCCGTCCGGCTGAATAGCTGGCGCGGTTGGCCCCTTCCAATCCCCCCGTTTTCCCCGTATACCGCGCGACGCAACGCGCCGGCTTCCGGCCATTCCCTCGCATACCACCCGCATTCGTTGGCGGGACTGGATAGGAGATCTTTCATGTCTGCACCCGTTTCCCTGACTTTTCCCGATGGTTCCGTCCGCGAATATCCCGCGGGCTCGACCGGGCGTGACGTGGCCGAGGCGATTTCCAAGTCGCTGGCCAAGAAGGCGGTCGCCGTCTCGCTCGACGGGACCTTGCGCGATCTCTCCGATCCCGTTTCCGACGGGCGGATCGAGATCGTCACGCGCGACGACGACCGCGCGCTGGAGTTGATCCGGCACGACGCCGCGCATGTGATGGCGGAGGCGGTGCAGGAGCTCTGGCCGGGCACGCAGGTGACGATCGGGCCGGTCATCGACAACGGCTTCTACTACGACTTCGCCAGGAACGAGCCCTTCACGCCGGACGACCTGCCGAAGATCGAGAAGCGCATGAAGGAGATCATCCAGCGCAACAGGCCCTTCACCAAGGAGGTCTGGCCGCGCGAGAAGGCGAGGGAGGTCTTCGCGTCGAAGGGCGAGAGCTACAAGGTCGAGCTGGTCGATGCGATCTCCGAGGGGCAGGACCTCAAGATCTACTACCAGGGCGACTGGTTCGACCTGTGCCGCGGGCCGCACATGGCCTCGACCGGCCAGATCGGCACGGCCTTCAAGCTGATGAAGGTGGCTGGCGCCTACTGGCGCGGCGATTCGAACAACCCGATGCTGACGCGCATCTACGGCACCGCCTGGCGCACGCAGGAAGAGCTCGACACCTACCTCAACATCCTCGCCGAGGCGGAAAAGCGCGACCATCGCCGGCTCGGCCGCGAGATGGACCTCTTCCATTTCCAGGAGGAAGGGCCGGGCGTCGTCTTCTGGCACGGCAAGGGCTGGCGCATGTTCCAGACGCTCGTCGCCTACATGCGCCGGCGGCTCGCCGGCACCTACGAGGAGGTGAACGCGCCGCAGGTGCTCGACAAGTCGCTGTGGGAGACCTCCGGCCACTGGGGCTGGTATCGCGACAACATGTTCAAGGTGACCGTCGCCGGCGACGAGACCGACGACGAACGCGTCTTCGCGCTGAAGCCGATGAACTGCCCGGGCCATGTGCAGATCTTCAAGCACGGCTTGAAGTCCTATCGAGAACTGCCTGTGCGGCTTGCGGAATTCGGCAACGTGCACCGCTATGAGCCTTCCGGCGCGCTGCACGGCCTGATGCGCGTGCGCGGCTTCACGCAGGACGACGCCCACGTCTTCTGCACCGACGAGCAGATGGCGGCCGAATGCCTGCGCATCAACGACCTGATCCTCTCTGTCTACAAGGACTTCGGCTTCGACGAGATCACCATCAAGCTCTCCACCCGGCCGGACAAGCGCGTCGGCTCGGACGAATTGTGGGACCGCGCCGAGGGCGTCATGACGGAGGTGCTGGAGACGATCCAGCGCCAGTCGAACAACATCAAGACCGGCATCCTGCCGGGCGAGGGCGCGTTCTACGGGCCGAAGTTCGAATACACGCTGAAGGACGCCATCGGCCGCGAATGGCAGTGCGGCACCACGCAGGTCGACTTCAACCTGCCGGAACGCTTCGGCGCCTTCTACATCGACCAGAACTCGGAGAAGCGCCAGCCGGTGATGATCCACCGCGCCATCTGCGGCTCGATGGAGCGCTTCCTCGGCATCCTCATCGAGAACTTCGCCGGCCACATGCCGCTGTGGATCGCGCCGCTGCAGGTGGTCGTCGCGACCATCACCTCCGAGGCGGACGACTATGCGCGCGAGGTGGCGGAGAAGCTGCGTGAGGCGGGCATGACCGTCGAGACCGATCTTCGCAACGAGAAGATCAACTACAAGGTCCGCGAGCATTCGGTGACCAAGGTGCCGGTCATCATCGTCTGCGGCCGGCGGGAGGCGGAGGAGCGCTCCGTCAACATCCGCCGGCTCGGCTCGCAGAACCAGACGGCCATGCCGCTCGACGCGGCGGTCGAGGCGCTGTCGCTGGAGGCCATGCCGCCGGACCTCAAGCGCAAGCTCGGCAAGGCGTAGGCCTCCGCCGGCCCTGTCGGAAAACTGTTACGATCCCGTGCTAGCTGGTGCGGGATCGGCCGCCGCCGGCACTCGCCTCTCTTTCGTCACGGATACGGAAACGGTGTGGTTCAGGCGTCCACGTTGCATGTTATTGAGAGGAACGCCGTGCGGTTCAAGGAACTCTCCTACGCCAACGAGAACGATCCGCGCCTCAAACGATGGTTCATCCGCTCCATGGAAGGCCTTGCCGGGCGTGACCGCTACGCCCGGCTCTACGACATCTGGCGCAATTCCGTCGTGGGAACGAGCGCGCGCGTCTTCGGCGACATGCTCGACCTCATCGACGTGCGCCTCAGGGTGCAGGGCGCCTGGCCGCCGCCGGACCTGCCGGAGGGGCCGGTCGTCATCGTCGCCAACCATCCCTTCGGCATCGGCGACGGCATCGCCGTGCTGGCGCTCGCCGAGCAGCTCGGCCGGCCGTTCCGGGTGATGATCCACAACGACCTCCTGAAAGTGCCGGAAATGCAGCCCTATGCGCTGCCGGTCTCCTTCGAGGAGACGAAGGAGGCGCTCGCGCTCAACATGAAGACGCGGACGGAGGCGGTGCGGCTCCTGAAGGAGGGCACGACGGTGATCGTGTTTCCGGCGGGGGGCGTGGCGACGGCGCGCAAGGTCTTCGGCCGGGCGGAGGACCTGCCGTGGAAGATGTTTCCGGCAAAGCTCATCCAGGCGGCGCAGGCGAGCGTCATCCCCGTCTATTTCGAGGGGCAGAACGGGCGGCTCTTCCACCTCGCCAGCAAGGTATCGCTGACGCTGAGGCTCTCGCTGCTGATCCGCGAGTTCCGCCGGCTTTCCGGCTCGACGATCGCCGCGCGCATCGGCGGCGTCATTCCCTGGGCGTCGCTCGCCTCGGGCGACCGGAAGGCCGTCACGGCGCGGCTCCACGAGGCGGTGTTCGCGATGGCGCCGCGCCCGAGACCCTTTCCGCGCCGGGCGGGTTAGTCCACCACGTCCTCGGCGGCTGCCTTCTGCTCTGCCGCCTTCTCGTCGAGCAGTACCTCGACATCCCTGTTGACGCCGGCCTTCACCTGGAAATCGCGCTGGTAGATCCTGTTCTTGTTGCGGGCGACGGCGATGTAGCTGCCTTCCGCGAGCACGAGGGTCGGGAAGGCGCCGACGCTTTCGCTGACGGTGTCGCCGGAGGAGGTGAGGATCGACCAGGCCGTGTCGGCGATCGCCTCGCCGCCGGGCTCGGAGACGAGCTTCAGCGTCAGCTTGGCGGCGCGGTGCTGGATCGTCGCGCGCGTCAGCTTGCCGGCCTCGACCTGGATGTCGGCGCGGATGACGGCGTTGACCGTGCCGTAGTCGGAGACGACGTGGTAGGTGCCGGCATTGAGGCGCACGACGGAATTCGGCTTCACATTGTCCATGACGAGGTTGCGCTCGCCGTCCTCGCGCACTTCGGCGGAGTAGACCGCAAAGCTCAGCTCCTTCGGCGGGATGCGCACGTCGGAGCCGGAAACGGCGTTCAGCATGATGCCGCCGGCATCGAGCACCATGACCTGCTTTTCGACCTTGCCGTCCTCGGGAACCACGAGCTTCTTCGTTGCGCCGGCGCGGCCGAAGGCGACGTTGACGAAATATTCGCCGGGCACGAGCTGGAAGGCGGCCGAGCCGCCCTCGGACGTGGCGAGCAGCGGCAGCTTGCCGTCGGCCCCGGGAATCGGCG
Source organism: Shinella agrisoli (assembly GCF_046557955.1). Taxonomy (NCBI): domain Bacteria; kingdom Pseudomonadati; phylum Pseudomonadota; class Alphaproteobacteria; order Hyphomicrobiales; family Rhizobiaceae; genus Shinella; species Shinella agrisoli. The sequence continues at coordinate 31,085 of NZ_JBJIEP010000013.1, forward strand.
AGAAGACGCGCCAGGTGAGGCCATGCTGCATCGGCTGGCCGTCCTTGGTCAGCAACGCCTCGCAGGTGACGTCGCGCAGGTTCTGCGGAGTTGCTTCGCCGGTGACGATCGGGTTGAACGAGGTGATCTTGCTGCCCTTCAGCGGCGTGGTGATCTGCGAGAAGCTATCCAGGGCGTCCTGCGCGCGGACCGGAACGAACGACGAGGCGAGGCTCGCCACGGCGAGGCTCACGGCAGCGACGGGGGGGATACGCATGCGCATGGGAACGGTTGACTTCCTGACTGTAAGGCTCCACTTGAAGACCCGGCTAATGGCATTTTCAAGGCCGCGTCCGCGGGCCAAGGTATTGGAACTCCCTCCCGATGAAAACCGAAATCAAGCTGATCGATTATCTTTCGACCCGCCGGTCGATCCCCGCCTTCCAGATGAGCGAGCCCGGCCCGTCGCGGGGCGAGGTGGAGGAGATGCTGAAACTGGCCTCGCGCGTGCCGGACCACGGCAAGCTCGCGCCCTGGCGCTTCATCGTCTATCGCGGGAAGGAGCGCCGGCGCATCAGCGAGGAACTGGCGAAGATCGCGCTCGCCGACAAGCCGGACCTTTCCGAGGAGATGGTGAAGGTGGAGAACACGCGGCTCACCCGCGCGCCCGTGGTCATCGCCGTCGTCAGCCGCGCGGCGCCGCATGTCAAGATCCCGGAATGGGAGCAGGTGATGTCGGCCGGCGCCGTCTGCCTCAACCTGGTGATGGCGGCCAATGCGCATGGCTTCGCCTCGAACTGGCTGACGGAATGGTACGCCTTCGACCCGCGCGCCTACCCGATCCTCGGGGTGAGGGAAGGCGAGAAGGTCGCGGGCTTCATCCATATCGGCACGCCCACCGTGCCGCCGACCGAACGGCCGCGCCCGGAGCTTTCCGAGATCGTCACATGGGTGGGCGATGAGGCCTGACGCGCTGTTCTACGAGACGGGGGCGAACGCCCACGGCCTCAAGCACGATCCCTTAAAGGCGATCGTCGCGCCGCGCCCGATCGGCTGGATCGGCACGAAGGCGGCGGACGGGCGGCTGAACCTTTCGCCCTATTCGTTCTTCAACGCGGTCGCCGACAGGCCCAAGCTGGTGATGTTCTCGTCGAGCGGCCGCAAGGACAGCGTGACGAACATCGAGGAGACCGGCGTCTTCACCTGCTCGCTGGCAAGCCGGCATCTGGCCGAGCAGATGAATGCGAGCTCGGTCGCCGTGCCGCGCGGGGTCGACGAGTTCGCCATCGCCGCGCTCACGCCGGTCACGGGCCGTCTCGTCGATGCGCCCTATGTCGGCGAGGCCTATGCGGCGCTCGAGTGCCGCGCGACGCAGATCCTTCGGCCGGTCGACGCGGACGGGCGCGAATCGGACAACTGGGTGGTGTTCGGCCAGGTCCTCGGCATCCATATCAGCCAGGAGATCATCCGTGACGGCATGCTCGACATGGCGGTCGCCCGCCCGCTCGGGCGGATGGGCTATATGGACTATTGCGACGGCGGGGCGGATGTCTTCGCCATGATGCGGCCGAAGGCGGGGTGAGGCACCGTCGGTTTGTTTTCCGACACGCCCACGAACGCCTTCATCCTCGGGCTTGGCCATAGGCCGCCTCGATTGCGGCAAGCTGCGCTTCGTCGCCTGCCACGCGGCCGAAGAATCCGTCGTCGCGCGAGCGCCGGCAATCTGCCGCGAAGGCCTCTCCGTCAAGCTCCGAGACCGAATCGTAGGCCGGGATGCCGGCGGCTGCGGCGGTGAGCAGCACGGCAGCGCGGGCGGCCGCGAAGGCGCCGGTCCATTCGCCGTTTCCGGCGCGGGAACGCCTTGCGTTCAGGGCACCTGCCAGGGCCCTTTCGTCCCAGACCAGGCCCGCCAGCCGCCCCGACTTGCCGGAAAGGTTTCGAGGGGAGGACGGCGCCGGCAGGATGCCGTCCGTGACGGCAAGGATCGGCGTGCTGCCTTCGGGACGGCCTTCTTCCGCCTCGGCGACGGAGAGAAGGACCGCGAGACGCTGGACGGCCGCACCGTCTCGGCACCCGGCAAGGGCGATGCCCGCCGCCCCGCCGGCAAGGGAATGCCGGAGCGATTCGACGCTTGCCGCCGCTTCGACGATGGCAAAGCGGCCGTCGGTTTCCGCCCCGGCGGGCAGGGCGAGGCCATCGGGCGTCGCAAGCAGGGCGTGAGGGAGCGTTCTCATGCCTCTTCATAGGGCTTTGCGCGCATCCGTGGCAATGACCGCGCGGTTAACGGATATGGTGAACCAATCTTAAACACTTTGGCGCTAGCGTGGCGCAAGTAGCGTTTTCAGGCGTTTGGGGCGTCCATTGATCGTTCATGCATTTCTCCGTTGGGTCGAGACCGCACAAGCAGCCGACAGGGCGAAGGCGGCCAGTGTGCTGGCGCGGGCTTACGCGCGGGCGCGGATCGCGCCCGACGACCGGCATGCGGCGGAAATGGCGATGATCTTCCTGCTCGACGACCCGGCGCCGAAGGTGCGGCTCGCCCTTGCAGAAGCGCTTGCCGACTGCGAGGAGGCGCCGCGCGCCGTCATCCTGCCGCTTGCGGAGGACCAGCCGGAAATCGCCGCCCATGTCATCCTGCGCTCGCCGCTGCTGATGGATGCCGACCTCGTGGATCTTGCTGCGAGGGGCAGCGACACGACGCGCATGCTGATCGCGCATCGCGCCTTCGTTTCCCGGCCGGTCTCGGCCGCGCTTGCGGAGATCGGCGCCGTGCCGGAGGCGCTGGCGCTGCTCGACAACGGCGGGGCCGCGATCTCGCGCCGCAGCCTGGCGCGCATCGCAGACCGTCTCGGCGACGATGCGCAGATCCGCGCGCGGCTGCTCGATCGCGACGACCTGCCGAGCGATGCGCGCCATGCGCTGGTCGAGAAGATCGGCTCGGCACTCGCCGGCTTCGGGCTCATCCAGGCGGCGGTGGGCACCGGCCGCGTCGAGCGCATCACGCGGGAGGCCTGCGATGTCGCGACGATCGGCATGGTGGGGGAGGTGGCGCCCCAGGAAATGCCGGCGCTGGTGGAGCACCTGCGCCTTGTCGGCCGGCTGACGCCCGTCTTCCTCATGCATGCGCTGTGCTCCGGCCGCGTCGAGTTCTTCGCGGCGGCCATCGCCAACCTTTCCGGGCAGGCGGAGCGGCGGGTGCGGTCCATCCTCTGCGACGGCCGCGAGGCGGCCGTGCGCGCGCTCTACGAAACCGCCGGCCTCGGCCGCGACATCAGCGCGCTCTTCGCCGAGGCGACGATGCTGTGGCGGCGCGAGGCGAAGGGGGGAGACGGCATGCTTTCCGTTTCCGAGAGGCTGCTGTCCCGCGCCCGCGAGGCGGGAAACGCGTCCAGCCGGTCGATGCTGGAGATGGTCGAGCGCCTTGCCATCGCCGAGCAGCGCCAGACGGCGCGCAGCTACGCGCTCATTGCCGCGCGCGAGGCGGCATAGGAGCTATTCGGCGAAGCGCTTCACCACCCAGGAATAGCCGTCCTCGGCATAGCGCACCGGCGTGGTGACGGCCGCTTTCAGCGAGGCCGCGTCGGGGATCGCCTTCTTCACGAAGTTCAGCGTGCGCGCGGCAAGGCCCTGCCGCGCCTCGGCGGTCTCGGCCGGGACAGGGACTTCGCTTTGCGCCGAGGTCTCGGCGGGCGTCGGGCCGGGATCGGGCTCGGCCACCTCGGCCGTCATCCGGTCGCCGGAGCTTTCGCAGACGGCGACGATGACCGGGTAGTTCCTGTTCTGGTGGCGGTTGATGTAGGTCTCGGCCTGCGCGTCGCAGAGCGCCACGGTCTGCCAGCTCCGGTCGACCGTATCGATGTAATGGCATTGGGTCGCGCTGTCGTCGCAGCCCATGATCGTCATGACGATGAGCGCAGCTTTCATGGCCGTCCTTTCCGCATCCGGTGTCGCCGGTTAGAGGCCGGCATTGCCGCGAAAATAAGGCGCCGCCGCCTCAGATGTCGAGGTTGTCCGCGAAGACGGCGCGCTCCTGGATGAAGCGGAAGCGGGCCTCCGGCTTCGTGCCCATCAGGTCGTCGACGGCCGTGCGCGTTCCCTCGAAGTCGACGTCGTCGATCTCCACCTTGAGCAGCGTGCGCTTGGCCGGGTCCATCGTCGTTTCCTTGAGCTGCGCGGGCAGCATCTCGCCGAGGCCCTTGAAGCGGCCGATCTCGACCTTGCCGCGGCCGTTGAACTCGGTGCGCATCAGTTCCTCGCGGTGCTGGTCGTCGCGCGCATAGAGCGTCTTGCCGCCCTGGCTGATGCGGTAGAGCGGCGGCACGGCGAGGTAGAGGTGGCCGCCGCGGATGAGGTCGGGCATCTCCTGGTAGAAGAAGGTGATGAGGAGCGAGGCGATGTGCGCGCCGTCGACGTCCGCGTCGGTCATGACGATGACGCGCTCGTAGCGTAGGTCCTCCTCGCGGTATTTCGTGCGCGTGCCGCAGCCGAGCGCCTGGATGAGGTCGGCGATCTGCTGGTTGGCGCCGAGCTTCTCGCGGCCGGCGCTGGCGACGTTGAGGATCTTTCCGCGCAGGGGCAGGATGGCCTGGTTGGCGCGGTTGCGCGCCTGCTTGGCCGAGCCGCCGGCCGAATCGCCCTCGACGATGAAGAGTTCGGCGCCCTCGGCGGAATTCTGCGCGCAGTCGGCGAGCTTGCCGGGCAGGCGCAGCTTGCGCACCGCCGTCTTGCGGGAGACTTCCTTCTCCTTGCGGCGGCGCATGCGCTCTTCCGCGCGCTCGATCACCCAGTCGAGCAGCTTGGCCGCTTCCGCGGGGTTGTCGGCGAGATAGTGGTCGAAGGGATCGCGCAGCGCGTTCTCGACGATGCGCTGGGCCTCGACGCTGGCGAGCTTGTCCTTCGTCTGGCCGACGAATTCCGGCTCGCGGATGAAGACGGACAGCATGCCGACGGCGGAGATCATCACGTCGTCGGTGGTGATCATCGCCGCGCGCTTGTTCTGCGTCAGCTCGGCGTAGTTCTTCAGCCCCTTGGTAAGGGCGATGCGAAGCCCCGCCTCGTGCGTGCCACCGTCCGCCGTCGGGATGGTGTTGCAATAGGAGTGGATGAGCGAATCGCCGCCGTACCAGGTGACGGCCCATTCCAGCGAGCCGTGGCCGCCCGGCTTCTCGCTCTTGCCGGCGAAGATCTCGCGGGTGACGGTGTGTTCCTTGCCGAGCGTGGCCTGGAGATAGTCCTTGAGGCCGCCGGGGAAGTGGAAGACCGCCTTTTCCGGCGTCTCGGACCCTTCCGGCAGCAGGGACGGGTCGCAGCTCCAGCGGATTTCCACGCCGCCGAAGAGATAGGCTTTCGAGCGGGCCATGCGGAAGACGCGGCCCGGATCGAAATGCGCATGCGCACCGAAGATGTCCGGGTCCGGATGGAAACGGACCTTGGTGCCGCGGCGGTTGTGCACGTCGCCGAGCTCCTCGAGGGGGCCGAGCGGCTTGCCGCGCGAGAAACGCTGGCGGTAGAGCTTCTTGTTGCGCGCGACCTCGACCTCCAGATGGTCGGAGAGCGCGTTGACGACCGAGACGCCGACGCCGTGCAGGCCGCCCGAGGTCTCGTAGGCCTTGCCGTCGAACTTGCCGCCGGCATGCAGCACGGTGAGGATGACCTCGAGCGTCGACTTGCCCGGCATCTGCGGGTGGTTCTCGACCGGGATGCCGCGGCCGTTGTCGGTGACGGTCAGGAAGCCCTCGGCGTCGAGATGGACCTCGATGAAGTTGGCATGGCCGGCGACGGCCTCGTCCATCGAGTTGTCGATGACCTCGGCGAAGAGGTGGTGCAGCGCCTTCTCGTCCGTGCCGCCGATATACATGCCGGGACGCATGCGCACGGGCTCGAGGCCTTCGAGCACGCGGATGGCCGAGGCGTCGTAGCCGCCGGACCCTTCGCCCGGCGCTTGCCGGGGCTCCGGCCGACTCTCGCGGGCAGGCGCGGCCACGGCCCGTTCCGCCGGCGCGGGAGGCTGCCGGGCGGGCTCGAAAGGCAGGTTGGCGAAGAGGTCGTTGTTATCGTCTTGCATGGGCCGTTCAGAGTTTGTTCCGTTTGCCGCTTCTTCCCGCCGATCCGTTCAGATCGGGGCATGGCGCGGATGGGGCGTCGGCGAATCACTGGCGACTCTGCCAGATTCCGTGGGTTTTCGCGATGCCGCGTGGCGCCGACTTGCGGGCGAGGATTGCTTTGCGCGCGGGCGGATGGCAAGTATCGCCACCGCAAGGGAGCTCCTGTTCATGCCTCAGTCCACAGTTCATTGCCTTCGCCGGCTGGTTTTTGCCGTGTTCTTCGCCGGCCTTGCGGCGCAGGACGCCGCCGCGCTGACGCTTCAGCCCTGGAAGGACGAGCTGTTCGGCTACGGCGCGGTGGTCGAGACGAGCGACGGCGGCGCCCTGCGCGTCGTCGATTACCAGGAGCTGCGCGACATCAACGCCCGCGACAAGGTGCCCGAGCGCCGGGTGAAATCCGCCTATGTCTCGACGGCCGTGAAGAAGGCGCAGCGGAACGTCACGCTGGACACGCCCGCAGGGCCGCTCGACGTGGCGATGACCGGCAGGGGCGAGGGCGCCGCCTTCACCGTCATCTTCATCCACGGCCGCGGCGGCGACCGGCGGCTCGGCAACAACGACTGGAGCTTCGGCGGCAACTTCAACCGCCTCAAGAACCTCGCCGTGCGCAACGGCGGCGTCTACTACGCGCCGAGCGTGCCGTCCTTCGACGATGCGGGGGCGGCGCGCGTTTCCGGCCTCATCCTGAGGGCCAAGGCGCTTTCGCCGGATGCGCCGGTCATCCTCGCCTGCGCCTCGATGGGAAGCTTCGTCTGCGCGCGCGTGGTGCGCGACGCGGCGGCCGTCAAAAGCCTTTCCGGCATGGTGCTGATGGGCGGGGCGGCGGACGGCGACTATGCCGCAACGCCCGCCTTCAAGGCGAAGCTGCCCGTCTACTTCACCCACGGCGACAGCGACAGCGTCTATGCGGCGAACGACCAGATCGCCGTCTTCCGCAAGCTGCGCAAGGCCGGCATACCGGCGCGTTTCGTGCTGTTCCAGACCGGCGGCCACGGAACGCCGGTGCGCATGACCGACTGGCGGGAAACGCTGAACTGGCTGTTTGCGCAATAGCGCTCAGGCCGAGCGCAGGAGGACCTTGGTCGAGCCCACGGCGGCGGCGATCTGCTGGTAGTGGTTCGCCCGCTTTTCCGAATTTTCGGCGGCGCGCAGCAGCTGGGTTTCTGCTTCCTGGATGACCTGCCGCGCCTGCTCCATCGCCTTGTTCAGGTTCTCTCGCTTGATGGCGACGTAGGTCTTGCTCTCCTTCAGCCGCGCATTGCCGCGGGAGCGCTGGCGCGGGGCTCTCCGGTCGATGTTGCCCGCCTGGATGCGGCCGAGCTTGCCGGCCGCCTGGCTTATGATCCGCCGGGCCTCATCATAGGCCGGCCCGCGCGGGATGCGCCGGGCGATGTCGAGCAGGCGCTGCCGCAGGCAATCGATGCGATACACCGGATCGTAGGAGGCGCATTCCGCGCGGACCGCGTCGATATTCCGGGTGATCGAGTTGGTGAGGTAGCTGGTCGGCGTCGCCGTGCTCGTGCTGGTGCCGGCCGTTCCCGAGGCCGTCGGGCCGCTGCTGGTGCCCCCGCCGGGCGTCGACTGGCTGAAGGCTTCCTGCACGCCCGCCACGGCAAGTGCCGCGGCAAGGATTGCGGCGCCGAACGAGCGTACGCGTATTGACGTGTTCATTTGTCCTTCCCCTCTGTTACGGCGTCTGGCCGAAGGCGATGCGCATGCTGCGCTGCGTGCCGGCGCCGATATCCCCGTCGATCGCACCCGTATAGAACCTGTTGCGCCGCAGTTCCGCCTGAAGCGCGCGCCGCGTCTCCGGCTTGAACATCGTCGGGCGGCTGGTGAGCTGCTGCAGCACGTCGTCGACGCCGGAGCGCAGCGCCTGATAGAGGTAGGCTGCGGCATCCTCGGGCGTCTTGCCGGCGACGAGCCCGTCGTCGATCAGCGCCGCGACGTTGAACATCGCCTGCGGATGGCGAAGGTCGGCGGCCTTGATGAAGAGCTCGATCGCCTTCCTGGGATCGCGCGGCAGGCCCTCCGCGCCCTGGTAGTAGAGAAAGCCGAGATCGTTGACGGCATCGGCGAAGCCGAGATCGGCGGACCTGCGGTAGAGGTTCAGCGCCTCGGCGACGTTCTGCGCCGTGCCGATCCCCTTTTCGTAGAGCTTGCCGAGCTCGAACATGGCCTCCGCGTCACCCGCATCGGCCGCCTTCCTGAAGAGCTCGAAGGCCTTTTCCGGCTGGAACTTCTGCGAATCGGGAGACAGCGCCATGTAGCCGAGGCCGATCATGGCGCGGGTGTTGCCCTCCTCCGCCAGGCTTGCCAGCTGGACCGCCTGCTCGGGCCTGAGCGCCTGCCACTGGCCGGCCTTGTCGGCGACCTCGGCGAGCGCGCCGTCTTCGCCCGCCAGGAAGAAGGGGGCGCCGGAAAGCGAGCCGTAGAAATGGGGCTGCTGGCGGTTGCCCGTCAGGGACATCACCCGGTCGCGGACCTGCCGGAAGACGAGGCCGATCTCGACATCGGGACGCGGCAGGCTCTCCAGCAGGGCGCTCGCGAAGGGGCTGTGCTCGCCATCCCCGTCGAGCGCCACCTTGCCGCCCTCCGCGGCATAGACGACGAGCATGCCCTGCGACGGGTCGGGCGCGGACAGGCCGCCCGCGGCCATGACCGCGGCACCCTGCGCGGCACTGACGCCGCCGGCCGCGGCCGCAAGGCCCCTCGATGCGGGGAAGGGGTTGTTGCGGCAGGAATCGAGGATGACGATGCGGAGCTTGCGGGCACGGGCGACGCTTTCGAGCACCGCGGTGAGGCTGACCGCCCGATCGGGGATCTTCGCCGGGTCGTCGACGGCGATGTCGACCGGGATGAGGTAGTTTTCGCCGGCCGCCTCCACCCCATGGCCGGCGTAGTAGACCATCGCGATGTCCGCCGTCTCCGCCTTGCGCGAGAAGGCGGCGATCGTGTCCTCCATCTGGGCCAGCGGAACGTCGATGGCGAGATCGACCGCAAAGCCGAGCCGCTCAAGCATGGCCCCGACGGCGCGCGCATCCGCCTCGGTATTGCGCAGCGGCGATATGGACGCATAGGCCGCCATGCCGACCACGAGCGCCACCCGCTTGGCGCCGACTTCCGGCGATGCCATCGTCTCCTCGGCGGTCACGCGGCCGACCGCGGTCTTGATGGGCATCAGGCCGCGCGTCTGCTCCTCGTTCCCGCCCGACGGCCGGTTTTCCTGCGCGGCGGCGATGCCGGCGAGCAGAAGCGCGGCCGCGGCGGCAGCCATACAGCATCGTATGGGACGCATGCCCCCCATCCCTTCGCCCCCGATCAGGTTTTCGGCATCGTTCGATTACGTTTCAGGCAAGAGGAATATTCAACGCCAGGTACGGTAAAACGCATCTTTTCTTGGGGACGTCGATTTGCTACGCCGCATGCCGACCGACATTTACAGAGAGGGAGGTCTCATGACACCGGACGTTACACCGCTCGTCGCCGGAAACTGGAAGATGAACGGCACGCGCGCATCGCTGGACCAGATCAAGGCGATGGCCGAAGGCGTGAAGGGACCGCTTTCCGGAAAGGTCGAAACGCTGATCTGCCCGCCGGCGACCCTCCTCTACGTGGCGACCGCGCTCTGCGACGACAGCCCGCTCAGGATCGGCGCCCAGGACTGCCATGAAAAGGCCTCCGGCGCGCATACCGGCGACATCTCCGCCGAGATGATCGCCGACTGCTTCGGCACCCATGTCATCGTCGGCCATTCCGAGCGCCGCACGGACCACGGCGAGAGCGACGCGCTGGTCCGCGCCAAGGCCGAGGCCGCCCACCGGAACGGCCTCGTCGCCATCGTCTGCATCGGCGAGACGGGCGAGGAACGCAAGGCCGGCAAGACGCTCGACGTGCTGAAGACCCAGCTTGCCGCCTCCGTGCCGGATGGCGCGACGGCGGAAAACACGGTCATCGCCTACGAGCCCGTCTGGGCGATCGGCACCGGCCTGACGCCGACGGCGGCGGACGTCGAGGAGGCCCATGCCTTCATGCGCGCCGAACTCACCGCGCGCTTTGCCGGCGAGGGCGCGAGGATGCGCATCCTCTATGGCGGCTCGGTCAAGCCCGGCAATGCGAAGGAACTGATGGGCGTCGCGAATGTCGACGGCGCGCTGATCGGCGGGGCGAGCTTGAAATCCGACGACTTCCTTGCCATCTACCGCGCATACGAGGCGCTGACGGCCTGAGGACGGCGGCTCTCCGCCATAGCCTTAAAAGGCCGGCGGATTGGCCGGAAGGGCTTGGAATGGCGCGCGGCTTGGTATATTGAGCCGCAAACCTGAAATTTGGCCGCCTGGCCGGGATCTTGGAAAACATGCAGACCATCTTGCTCGTCATCTATCTCATGGTCGTCGTCGCGCTGATCGGCGTCGTGCTGATCCAGCGGTCCGAAGGCGGCGGCCTCGGCATCGGCGGCGGCTCCGGCTTCATGTCGGCCCGCGGCACGGCCAACGCCCTGACGCGCACGACGGCGATCCTCGCCACGCTGTTCTTCGTCCTGGCGCTCGGCATGGGTATCCTCGCCCGCTACGAGACGCGTCCGACCGACATTCTCGACCGCATTCCGGGCACCACCGGCACGGGCGGCGTCCTCGACGCGCTCGGCGGCGGCGAAAGCCAGCAGGACAACGGCGGCCAGCAGAACCAGGGCACCCAGAACAACAACACGACCAACCAGACGCCCGCGACGACCGGCACCGACGCCGTTCCGACCGAGGGCGGCTCCACCGGCACCGGTACGACGGGCGACACGCCCGCGACGACGGGCACCGGCACGGGCGGCGCAACGGGCGAGGGCGGAAACGCCGGCGTACCGAGCGGCCAGTAAGCCGCAAGAACCAAAACGAACCGGCCGGTTGGCGCAAACCAACCGGCCTTCTTCTGTGTAAAACGCCGATTGCGACTTCCGAAATCAACCGCGAGGTGATTTTTCGGTGGCGGAATCGATTTTGAAAAGGTATCCGGTGACTCCCATGGCGCGATATGTATTCATCACAGGCGGCGTGGTTTCTTCCCTCGGAAAAGGCATCGCGGCCGCAGCACTCGGAGCTCTCCTTCAGGCCCGCGGCTACCGCGTCCGCCTTCGCAAGCTCGATCCCTATCTCAACGTCGATCCGGGCACGATGAGCCCGACGCAGCACGGCGAGGTGTTCGTCACCGACGACGGCGCGGAGACCGACCTCGACCTCGGCCACTACGAGCGCTTCACCGGCCGCTCGGCCACCAGGACCGACAACATCACCACCGGCCGCATCTACAAGAACATCATCGACAAGGAACGGCGCGGCGACTATCTCGGCGCGACCGTGCAGGTCATCCCGCACGTCACCAACGAGATCAAGAACTTCGTCACCGAGGGCAACGAGGACTACGACTTCGTCATCTGCGAGATCGGCGGCACGGTGGGCGACATCGAGGCCATGCCCTTCATGGAGGCGATCCGCCAGCTCGGCAACGACCTGCCGCGCGGCACCGCGGTCTACGTCCACCTGACGCTGATGCCCTACATCCCGGCGGCAGGGGAACTGAAGACCAAGCCGACGCAGCATTCCGTCAAGGAGTTGCAGGCCCTCGGCATCCACCCGGACATCCTGCTGGTGCGCGCGGACCGGGAAATCCCGGAAGCCGAGCGCCGCAAGCTCTCGCTCTTCTGCAACGTACGTCCGTCCGCCGTCATCCAGGCGCTCGACGTCGCCTCGATCTACGACGTGCCGCTCGCCTACCACAAGGAAGGCCTCGACGACGAGGTGCTGGCCGCCTTCGGCATCGAGCCGGCGCCCAAGCCGCGCCTGGAAGCCTGGCAGACCGTTTCCGACCGCATCAAGACGCCGGAAGGCGAGGTGACGATCGCCATCGTCGGCAAGTACACCGGCCTCAAGGACGCCTACAAGTCGCTGATCGAGGCGCTCTACCACGGCGGCATTGCCAACCACGTCAAGGTCAAGCTGGAGTGGATCGAGTCGGAGGTCTTCGAGAAGGAGGACCCGGCGCCGTATCTCGAAAAGGTGCACGGCATCCTCGTTCCCGGCGGCTTCGGCGAGCGCGGCTCGGAAGGCAAGATCAATGCGGCGCGCTTCGCCCGCGAGCGCAAGGTGCCCTATTTCGGCATCTGCTTCGGCATGCAGATGGCGGTGGTGGAAGCGGCCCGCAACCTCGCCGGCATCGAGAAGGCCTCCTCCACGGAATTCGGCAAGACGCCCGAGCCGGTCGTCGGCCTGATGACCGAATGGGTGAAGGGGAACGAACTGGAGAAGCGCTCGGCCTCCGGCGACCTCGGCGGCACGATGCGCCTCGGCGCCTACCGCGCGGCGCTGAAGAGCGGCACGAAGATCGCCGACATCTACGGCTCGACGGACATTTCCGAACGCCACCGCCACCGCTACGAGGTGAACGTCGACTACAAGGAGAAGCTGGAGGGCTGCGGCCTCGTCTTCTCCGGCATGTCGCCGGACGGCCTCCTGCCGGAGACGGTGGAATATCCGGACCATCCGTGGTTCATCGGCGTGCAGTACCACCCGGAGCTGAAGAGCCGGCCGCTCGATCCCCACCCGCTCTTCGCGAGTTTCATCGAGGCGGCGCTGGAGCAGAGCCGGCTGGTCTGAAACCCGTCTCGCTGGCAAGAGCCCGGCATTCCCGCCGGGCCTCAAACCCCTCCATCGTCATGGTCGGGGCGAGCCAGACCATCCATAAGCTTTTGAAAAGAATGCATCCTCGGGTCAAGCCCGAGGATGACGGCGTGCTTGGAGCAGGGCTTGTCAACACGCTGAACCCGGCAGGAATGCCGGGCCTTTTCATGCCGTTGAAAACAAAACCTCGCCTCCGTCATCCTCGGGCTTGACCCGAGCATCCAGCGACACCCGCGGCATGGACGGTCGGGTCGAGCCCGACCATGACGATGGAGAAGTCGGCCTGCTCCTACTCCGCGGCCTGCGGCAGAGGGCAGGCGCCGTCGCTGCAATCCTCCCCGGCGAGCGTGCGCTGGCCGATGCCGATGGTGAGGACGGTTGCGATGCCGGCGACGACGGAGACCCAGAAGCCGTTCTGCGCGCCGAACGTGTCGACCGCCCAGCCGGCGACGAAGGCGCCGAGCGCCATGCCGATGCCGATGCCGGTCGTGACCCAGGTGACGCCTTCCGTCAGCATGGCCGCCGGCACGCGGCGCTCGACGAGGCCGAAGGCGGTGATGAAGGTCGGCGAGATGGCGATCCCGCTGAGGAAGACGGCGACGGCCAGCAGCGGCACCGTGCCGGCGAAGGGCAGCGGCAGGGTCGTGACGGCGAGCACGGCGACGGCGATCATGAGCTGCTTCTGCAACGCCATCTTCGGGTTCAGCGCGCCGAGGACGAGGCCGACGACGAAGGAGCCGACGGCATAGACGCCGATGACGAGGCTGGCGGCATTGGGCTGGCCGAGCTCCTTGGTGATCGCCACGGCGCTGACTTCCGCCGTCGCGAAGGTGGAGCCGACGAAGATGAGCGCGAGCGTGATGATCTGCACCGGGCGCAGGCGGATCGCCGAGGTCTGCGGCGTGCTGCCGGCGACATGGCGTACGGCCGGTTCGCTCGCCCGTTGCAGCACGAAGGCGAGCGTGCCGACGGCGAGGAAGGCGGTGCTGACGAGCATGCCGGCCTCCGGGAAGAGCGCGACGGCAAGGCCGACCGAGAGCGAGGCGCCGGCGATGTAGACCAGCTCGTCCGCGGCCGATTCGAAGGCGAAGGCGGTGTTCAGCTCCGGCCGGTCGCGGAAAATCTCCGTCCAGCGGGCGCGCAGCATGGCGGGCATGCTCGGCATGGCGGCCGCCAGGAAGGCGGAGGCGAAGAGCGTCCACACCGGCCAGCCCCGGTTGGTGCCGGCGATCAGCGCGAGGAAGGCGAGGACGGAGACGATCGTCGCGGGCGTCAGCACGGCGGACTGGCCGAAGCGGTCGACGAGACGGGAGACCTGCGGCGCGATGAGCGCGTTGGTGAGCGCGAAGGTGGCGGAGACGGCGCCGGCGAGCCAGTATTCGCCGTGCGTCTGCGACAGCATGGCGACGATGCCGATCGGCGCCATGGCGATGGGAAGGCGTGCGAGAAAGCCGGCGGCGGAAAATCCCTTGGTTCCCGGCACGCTGAAGATCTCTTTGTACGGATTGGACATGGCCTGCTCCTTTAAACGGGCGGTTCCACCACTTACATACGTGGCGTATGTCGAAGAGATAGTTGCATACGCGACGTATGTCAAATAAAATACGCGGCGTATGTGAAAAGGAGATGCCATGCGCAAGCCGCGCGAGGAAATGATCGCCGAAACCCGCGCGAAGCTGATCGCCGCCGGGCGCCACGCCTTCGGCACGCTGGGCTATGCGCATGCGTCGATGGACGATTTCACCGCCGGGGCAGGGCTGACGCGCGGTGCGCTCTACCACCATTTCGGCGACAAGAAGGGCCTTCTCCAGGCGGTCATCCAAGAAATCGACGGCGAGATGACGATGCGGCTCAACCGGATTTCGGCCGAAGCGCCGAACCGCTGGCAGGGGTTCGTCGACGAATGCGTCGCCTATATCGAGATGGCGCTGGAGCCGGAAATCCAGCGAATCATGTTCCGCGACGGACCGGCCGTCCTCGGCGACGTCTCGCAATGGCCGACGAACAGCGGCTGCATCGCGGCGCTCAGCCGCAGCATCGAGCAGCTCAAGGCAGACGGCGTGATGGCGGATATCGATACGGAAGCGGCCGCACGCCTGATCAACGGCGCGAGCAGCCATGCGGCGCTGTGGATCGCCAATTCGGAACGGCCCGAGGAAACGTCCCGCCGTGCCGTCGAGGGTTTCCGGAGGTTATTGGAAGGCTTGCGGGTGAAAAAATGACGGGGCCGTTTCCGGCCCCGCCGCATTTCGCCGGATCTTACCTCGAATAGGGCGAGACGCACTGCTTGCGCGGGCCGTAGTTCGGCTGGAACGTGTTGTCGTATGCCCGGTAGGAGCGGTAGCGGTTGGCGCACCAGCTCACATGCGATCCACCCGCCTGTCGCTCGTTGGCGATCGCCCCGCCGATGGCAGCGCCGAGGCCGAAGGCTGCGAGCGGATACCACCAGCCGTCCGAATGGCGGCGGTAGCCGAGACGATAGGAGCGGTAGCCGCGGTGGCCGTGCCAGCGGCGTTCGGCGCGGCGCTCCCGGCGCTCGTAGCGGTACTGGACCTTCTCGACGGCCGATGCTTCGGGCACGGGGACGCGGGCGAAGGTGACGGCCTGGGCCGGAATGGCGGAGGTGAGGGCGAGGGCGACGGAGAGGGCGCCTGCGGCAAGGCCGGTCCTGAGCTTCAACATGGGAAAACCTTTCGTGCTTGTTCGCGCCCACAACGCGGAAAAGGGGAGCCGGGTTCCGGATCGGTAGCGCGGCACCCGTGATTCCATTGGGAAAATGTCAAAAAAAACGGGTTGGTCCGCCTCGTCGGCTCGCCAACCCGTTCCGGTAAAATGCGGATCAGGGTGTTCGGGGTACAGGGGCTCTCACCACAATCCGGCTGCATCTCCAGATTTCCTGTGAGGCCGATCATGCCCGAACAGGTTTTTCCCGATTGACATAAAGCGCATCTTTTTTGACAATTTCCACATGGCGCGGAAAGCAGCGCGGCAGGGGCCGCTCGACATCACGATCGTCCTTCTTCCCGAGTCGTCGATCATGTCGCTCGCCTCCGTGCTCGACCCCATGCGCGCGGCCAACCGCGTCGTGCCGGAACCGGTCTTCCGCTGGACGATCCTGTCGCCGCAGGGCAAGCCCGTCATGCTGACCTGCGGGGTGGAAATCCGCGTCGACGGGTCCTTCGCCGACGTGACGAGCGGGGATGCGCTCCTCCTCATCGCCGGCTTCAACCAGGACCGCCATGCCGACCGCAATCTCGTTGCCCGGCTCAAGAAGGTGGCGCGCCGCTTCGGCGTCGTCGCCGGCATCGAATCGGGGTGCTGGCTGCTGGCGCGCTCCGGCCTGCTGGACGGCCGCGACGCGACGGCGCACTGGGAGGAACTGGAGGACTTCGCCGCCGCCTTCCCGGCGCTCAACGTGCGCGCCGACCGGTTCGTCACCGACGGGCCGCTCTGGACCTCGGGCGGCGCCTCGCCGACCTTCGACATGATGCTGCACCTGGTGCGCGAGCATTTTGGTTCCGCCGTGGCGCTCGATGTGGCGAGCGTCTTCGTCTACGACGAGACCCATGCGGCGACGGATGCGCAGCCGCTCGTCTCGCTCGGACGGCTCGGCCGGCATCAGCCGGACCTTGCCGCCGCCATCCGCCTGATGGAACGCACGATCGACCGGCCGCTGACGGTCGCCGCCCTTGCGCGGCGGCTCGGCTTTTCGACGCGCAAGCTGGAGACGCTCTTTGCCGGCGGCCTCGGCATCGGGCCGGGAAAATATTACCTGCGCCTCCGGCTGACGGCGGCGCAAAGGATGGTGCGCGACACGCCGCTGCCGATACAGGAGGTGGCGCTGCGCAGCGGTTTCGACAGCCTGTCGGCCTTCTCCCGCGCCTTCCGCAACCATTTCGGCGCGAGCCCGCTGAAGCTGCGGGCGGAGTTGCGGGGCAAGTGAGACGCGATGGGGCGGGGCGTGTGGATCCTTCGGTCAAGCCCGAGCCCCCGGTAAACACGAAAAAGGCGGGCCTGCAAGCCCGCCTTCCGCATCTTCCTGCCGCTGCGTTCAGTGCAGGATCTGGCTGAGGAAGAGCTTGGTGCGCTCGTGCTGCGGGTTGTCGAAGAATTCGGCGGGCGAGTTCTGCTCGACGATCTGGCCCTGGTCCATGAAGATGACGCGGTTGGCGACCTGGCGGGCGAAGCCCATTTCGTGCGTGACGCACAGCATGGTCATGCCTTCCTCGGCGAGCGAGACCATGGTGTCGAGCACTTCCTTGACCATTTCCGGGTCGAGGGCCGAGGTCGGCTCGTCGAAGAGCATGATCTTCGGCTTCATGCAGAGCGAGCGGGCGATGGCCACGCGCTGCTGCTGGCCGCCGGAAAGCTGGCCGGGATATTTGTGCGCCTGCTCGGGGATCTTGACGCGCTTCAGGTAGTGCATCGCCACCTCCTCGGCGTCCTTCTTCGGCATCTTGCGCACCCAGATGGGGGCGAGCGTGCAGTTCTCGAGGATGGTCAGGTGCGGGAAGAGGTTGAAGTGCTGGAACACCATGCCGACTTCGCGGCGCACCTCGTCGATTTTCTTGAGGTCGTTGGTCAGCTCGATGCCGTCGACGACGATCCGGCCCTTCTGGTGCTCTTCCAGGCGGTTGATGCAGCGGATCATCGTCGACTTGCCGGAGCCGGACGGGCCGGCGATGACGATGCGCTCGCCCTTCATGACCTTCAGGTTGATGTCGCGCAGCACGTGGAAGTCGCCGTACCACTTGTTCATGTTGACGATCTCGACGGCGACGTCCGTCGCGGAGACCGTCATCTTTTGCGCCTGGGCTTGGTTGGCCATTCTTGTTTCCTCTCAGTTATCTTTTGTGGCTCGTGTCGAGCCGGCGTTCCACGAAGGCCGAGTAGCGCGACATGCCGAAGCAGAAAATCCAGAACACGAAGCCGGCGAAGATCAGGCCCGTCAGCGGCGTGACCGGCGTGATCCAGCCGGAATCCCCGAAGCTCGCCTTCACGATGCCGAGCAGGTCGTACATCGAGATGATCGTGACGAGCGAGGTGTCCTTGAACATGCCGATGAAGGTGTTCACGATGCCGGGGATCACGAGCTTGATGGCCTGCGGAAGCACGATGAAGGTCATTTTGTGGAAGTAGTTTAGACCAAGGGCATCGGCCGCTTCATATTGCCCTTTCGGAATGGCTTGAAGACCGCCGCGAATAACCTCCGCCATGTAGGCGGACGCGAAGATCGACACGCCGATGAGCGCGCGCAGGAACTTGTCGATATTGTTGCCCGGCTCCAGGAAGAGCGGCAGCAGCACGCTCGCCATGAAGAGGACCGTGATCAGCGGCACGCCGCGGATCAGCTCGATGAAGACGATGCAGGCCGTCTTGAGGATCGGCATCTGCGAGCGGCGCCCGAGCGCCAGCAGGATGCCGGCGGGCAGCGAGACGACGATGCCGACGAAGGAGATGATGAGCGTCACCATCAGCCCGCCCCAGAGCGAGGTCTCCACGTGCCTGAGGCCGAACGAGCCGCCGAGCAGCAGGAAGAAGGAGACGATCGGCAGGGCGACCAGGAGCAGGAGTGCGTTCAGCCCCTTGCGCGGCACCTTCGGCATCAGGAAGGGGATGAGCAGCGCCACGAACAGGGCGACGACGAGCAGCGGCCGCCACAGCTCGCTGCGCGGATAGGAGCCGAACATGAACTGCACGAAGCGGTCGTTCACATAGGCCCAGCAGGCACCGCTCCAGCCGGACGGCAGCTGGCCGCCCTGATCGACCGTGAGGCAGGCCGTGCGGTCGGCCCCGGTCCAGACCGCCGACACGAACAGCCAGTTGAGGGCCGCCGGCAGGTAATAGAGAAGCGCGGCGGCGGCGATGACCGTCATCACGCCGTCCGTCCAGGAGGCGAACAGGTTGTGGCGGATCCATGCGAAGGCCGAGGATTCGGACGCCGGCGGCTTTTCCGCCTCGATGAACCGGTCGCGGACGTAGGTAATGCTTTCTGCCATCTCAGCGCTCCACCAGGGCCATCTTGGCGTTGAACCAGTTCATGAACAGCGAGGTGATGAGGCTGATCGACACGTAGATCAGCATCCAGATCGCGATGATCTCGATCGACTTGCCGGACTGGTTGAGGATGGTGCCGCCGACCGCGACGAGGTCGGCGTAACCGACGGCCACCGCGAGCGAGGAGTTCTTGATGAGGTTGAGATATTGCGAGGTGAGCGGCGGAATGATGATGCGCAGCGCCTGCGGCAGCACGACGAGGCGGGTGGCCTGGCCGGGCCGAAGGCCGAGCGCGTAGGAGGCTTCCGTCTGCCCCTTGGAGACGCCGCGGATGCCGGCGCGCACGATCTCGGCGATGAACGAGGCCGTGTAGAGGGACAGGGCGAGGTAGAGCGCCAGGAATTCCGGCCCGACGACCATGCCGCCCCGCATGTTGAACGACCCCGGCACGGGATAGTCGAAGCTGAGCGGGCTGCCCAGCACCAGGAAGACGACGAACGGAAAGAGCACGATCAGGCCGAGATTGACCCAGAGCACCGGCGGGCGCTGGCCCGTGGCGCGCTGGCGGGCGTTGGCCCAGACCGTGAAGGCGATCGCCGCGACGATGCCGATAGCGAAAGCGGCAAGGACGGTCCCGAACCCTTCGCCGAAGACCGGCGCCGGCATGTAGATGCCGCGGTTCGAGATGAAGAAGACCGCATCCGGATTTTCCTGAAGGTGCTGGAAGATGCTGCGGATCGAAGGCAGCAGGGCGAGAACGCCGAGATACCAGAAGAAGATGACCAGGAGCGGCGGAATGTTGCGGAAGATTTCCACATAGACCGTGCACAGGCGTGCGATCAGCCAGTTGTGCGACAGCCGCCCGATGCCGACCAGCAGGCCGACGACCGTCGCGGTGACGATGCCGGCGGCAGCGACGACGAGCGTATTGAGGAGGCCGACCTGCAACGCGCGGAAATAGGTCGAATCGCTCGTATAGGCGATCAAGGTCTGCGCGATGTCGAAGCCTGCGCGGCTGTTCAGGAAGCCGAAGCCGGCCGTCATGTTGGCCCGCGCGAGGTTCTGGACGACGTTGTTCCACGCGTACCAGACCGCCGAGACGATCACGACGAGCGTCACGACCTGATAGACGTAGCTTCTCAGCTGAGGATTGTAGAGAAGAGATACCTTCGGCGGTTCGCCGGACCCTGTTCGGGCATCCGCAAGTGCCATGCATTTCCCCTGACGTTGTTTTCGCCCTGTTTTCCGGACGTTCGTTCAAAAAGGGAGGGCAATGGCTTGCCCTCCCGGATCGGTTCGACGGCCGCTCAGCGGACCGGCGGGGCGTATTGCAGGCCGCCCTTCGTCCACAGCGCGTTCAGGCCGCGGTCGATCTTGAGCGGCGAGCCCTGGCCGACGTTGCGCTCGAAGGATTCGCCGTAGTTGCCGACGGCCTTGATGATCTGCACGGCCCAGTCCTTCGGCAGGCCGAGGTCGGCGCCGATCGTGGAATCGGCCTCTTCGCCGAGGAAGCGCTTGATGTCCGGGTTGGCGGAGGTCTTCATCTCCTCGATGTTGGCCTGCGTGATGCCGAATTCCTCGGCGGCCACCATCGCGTAATGCGCCCAGCTCACGATGTCGAGCCACTTGGAATCGTTCTGGCGGACGGCCGGGCCGAGCGGCTCCTTGGAGATGATTTCCGGCAGGACCACGTGGTCGTCCGGGTTCGCCATCTTCAGGCGGATCGAGTAGAGGCCCGAGGCGTCGGTCGTGTAGGCGTCGCAACGGCCGGCGTTGTAGGCGGCGTCCGCTTCGTCCTGCGCTTCGAAGACGACCGGCTTGAAGTCCATGTTGTTCGAGCGGAAATAGTCGGCGAGGTTGAGTTCGGTCGTCGTGCCGGACTGGACGCAGACCGAGGCGCCGGAAAGCTCGAGCGCCGACTTCACGCCGAGCTCCTTCTTCACCATGAAGCCCTGGCCGTCATAATAGTTCACGGCGCGGAAATCGAAGCCGAGCTGCGAATCGCGGCTGACGCTCCAGGTGGTGTTGCGGGCGAGAATGTCAATTTCGCCGGACTGCAGGGCCGGGAAGCGGTCCTTGGCCGAGAGCGGCGTGTACTTCACCTTGGTGGCGTCGCCGAAGACCGCGGCGGCCACGGCCTTGCAGAGGTCGACGTCGAGACCGGACCAGTTGCCCGCCGAATCCTGCGCGCCGAAGCCGGCGAGGTTCGAGCCGTTCACGCCGCACTGCACGAAGCCCTTGGCCTTCACGTCAGAGAGCGTGTCCGCCTGAGCTGCCGTTGCGCCAAGCCCCAATGCGGCAGCGCCGACGAGCGCCGTCACGATTTTTTTTGCCATTTTTTCACAACCTTTTTCTGTTGTCTTTGTTTTGTCCGCAGGTCCCGCGCCGGACGGCGCGCCCACAGAACTCGCCACCCTCCCGGCGCGAGGTTGCTTATCTCATGCTCAAATTTTCGCAGGGTCAAGTGACCCGACCCATTTTCCAGTCAGTAACCTAAATTTGTTGGCACTTGATCGGATTTTGGGCAGAAAATCGCAGTCCCGTGCAGGAAACCGCTCAAAAAATCGTCCCAATCAACACTTGAAGCGCTTTGGAAACATCGGGCCGCTCCTCGTATGGGGTTGACCTGCCGGTCCGGCTGGCGAAAAGTCGGCGTTCCCGAAATCCCCTCGCATCTCTCCGGACCGATCCCATGAAAAACAGAGACGAAATCCTCGCCGGCGCCGGCGTGAACACCCGCCTTGCCCATGCCGGCAACGATCCGGCCGAATTCCACGGCTTCGTCAACCCGCCGGTCGTCCACGCCTCGACCGTGCTCTTCCCCGATGCGGCGACGATGGAAAGGCGCGCGCAGAAATACACCTACGGCACGCGCGGGACGCCGACGACGGACGCGCTCTGCGCGGCGATCGACGAGCTCGAAGGCTCTGCCGGCACGATCCTCGTGCCCTCGGGCCTTGCCGCCGTCACCGTGCCGTTCCTGGCATTCCTTTCGGCCGGCGACCATGCGCTCATCGTGGATTCGGTCTACCACCCGACCCGCCATTTCTGCGACACGATGCTGAGGCGCCTCGGCGTCACCATCGAATACTACGATCCGATGGTCGGGGCAGGCATCGAGGACCTGATCAAGCCGAACACGAAGCTCGTCCACACCGAGGCGCCGGGCTCCAACACCTTCGAGATGCAGGACATCCCGGCCATCGCGGCGGCCGCCCACAGGCACGGCGCGGTCGTGACCATGGACAATACCTGGGCGACGCCGCTCTACTTCCGCCCGCTCGATTTCGGCGTCGACGTCTCCATCCACGCGGCGACGAAATACCCGGCCGGCCACTCGGACATCCTGTTCGGCACGGTCTCGGCCAATGCCGCCCACTGGGAACGGCTGCATGAGACGCAGATCACGCTCGGCACCTGCGCCTCGCCGGACGACGCCTACCAGGTGCTGCGGGGCCTTCGCACCATGGGCGTGCGGCTGGAGCGGCACCAGGAGAGCGCGCTTGAACTGGCGCGCTGGCTGGAGGGCGTCGACGACGTCGCCCGCGTGCTGCATCCGGCGCTGCCGAGCTTTCCGGGGCACGACCTCTGGAAACGCGACTTCAAGGGTGCGAGCGGCATCTTCTCCATCGTGCTTGAGGGCGGAGCGCCGGAGCGCCACAAGGCGAAGGCGCATGCCTTCCTCGATGCGCTCGGCATCTTCGGCCTCGGCTATTCCTGGGGCGGCTTCGAGTGCCTTGCGGTGCACGTGAACCTTTCCGACCGCCGCGTCGCCAAGGGGCCGGAGGAGGGACCGGTGCTGCGCCTCCAGATCGGCCTAGAGGATGTGAAGGACATCAAGGCGGACATCGAGCGCGGACTTGCCGCGGCGCGGGCGGTATAGGCCCGGTCAGTCCGGCGTGCGGTAGCCGTAGAGCCAGTCGAGATCGGCCGCGAGGCTTTCCGGCCGGCGCAGCGAAAGCACGAGGTCGCGGGCGAGCGCGACCGGCCCGCGGGCGTGATAGGCGAAGCGGTTGAAGGCGCCGCGGCTGCGGACGCGCGCGACGCGCGCGCGCCGGGCCGTCTCGAATTGCCGCAAGGCTTGCGGGATGCCGGCCGCCGCCGCGAGCCGGCCGGCCAGCAGCGCCGCATCCTCGATCGCCATCGCCGCGCCCTGCGCCGCAAAGGGCGTCATGGCATGCGCGGCATCGCCGACCAGAACGGTCTTGCCGTCCGTCCAGGCCCCGTCGGGGCAGCCGAAGAGCGGCCAGACCAGCGGGTCCTGCGCCTGCGGCAGGAGGCGGCGGATGTCCGCATGCCAGCCGGCGAACGCACCCAGCAGGCGCTCGCGCGCCGCCGCGTCGCCCTTGCGCAGCCAGCCCTCCGGCGGCGCTTCCGCCTGGGCATGGATCGCGACGATGTTGAAGGTTTGGGCTTCCGCGAGCGGATAGGCGACGAGATGGGCCCGCGGACCGAGGAAGGCGGTGACGGCGCGCGGGTCGAGGAAGGGCGGCGCGGCGCCGTAGGGCACGAGGAAGCGCCAGGCGACATTGCCGGAATAGCGCGCGGGCAGGGCGCCCGGCACCCCCTGGCGCAGACGCGACCAGACGCCGTCCGCGGCGATGAGGACGTCGGACGGCGCGGCGGCGAGGGCAGCCTCGGCCGTCTCGATCCTCCGGCCGGTCGTCAGCACGCACAGCGGCTCCCGGCGAACGGCATCCAGCAGAACGGCCTGCAGCGAGGCGCGGTGCAGGACGCCGTACGGCGCGCCCCAGCGGCTGCGGGCCGCCCCGCCGGCCGGGACCGAGGCGAGGGAGGCGAGCGTGGTGCCGGAGGCAAGGAGAATATGGTCCGGCTCGGTCCAGCGGGCGGCGAGCGCATCGAGAAGGCCGAGACCGGCAAGGATGCGCGACGCGTTCGGGGAAAGCTGCAGGCCGGCGCCGACCTCGTCGAGGGCGGGGGCCTGCTCGAGGATATGCGAGGCGATGCCTTTCCGGGCGAGCGCCAATGCCGTCGTCAGCCCGGCGATGCCGGCGCCGACGATGGTCGCGGATTTTACGGAAGGCATGGGCGCGCCGGCCTTCTGGCCGTCACGCCGCCACCTGGTTGGTGAAGGTGCAGCCGACCGGATCGGTCTGGGTGGCCTTGAAGGTCGGGTTGTAGCGATAGAGCGTCGAGCAGTAGGGGCAGACCTTCTCGTTGTCGTCGCCCATGTCGAGGAAGACGTGCGGATGGTCGAACGGCACGGAGGCGCCGACGCACATGAACTCCTTCACGCCGATCTCGATGACGCGATGGCCGCCGTCGTTCTGGAAATGGGGGATGCTGTGACCAGCCATGTCATGCTCCGTGGAATGCCGTTTTTCTGGCGCGGACCATAGTCGGCTTGCGATGAAATGTGTAGATGCAAAACCGTCGCGCCCGGCGAGAATTCCGCCGCCGGCCGTTTTCTCGAAGATCAAACGGCATTATGAGCGGGGAAGGAAAACGAAAGACAGCCTCGCAATGAACCTCGATCCACCGCCCTTTTCCCGCTTCGTCCATGACGGCCTGGAGCTTGCCTTCTTCGACGAGGGCGATCCCTCCGGATACCCGGTGCTGCTGATCCACGGCTTCGCCTCCAGCGCCAATGTCAACTGGGTGTTTCCCGGCTGGCTGAAGACGCTCGGGGACGCCGGCTACCGCGTCGTCGCGCTCGACAACCGCGGCCATGGAGCGAGCGCCAAGCCGCACGATCCGGCGTTCTATACGCCGCCGCTGATGGCGGGGGACGCCGCCGCGCTGCTCGATCACCTCGCGATCCCCGAGGCGCATGTCTTCGGCTATTCGATGGGCGCGCGCATCACCGCCTTCATGGCGCTCGCCCATCCGCACCGCGTGCGCTCCGTCGTCTTCGGCGGGCTCGGCATCGGCATGGTGGAGGGCGTCGGCGACTGGGACCCGATCGCCGATGCGCTGCTCGCGCCGTCGCTGGATGCCGTGACCCATCCGCGCGGCCGCATGTTCCGCGCCTTCGCCGAGCAGACGAAATCCGACCGGAAGGCGCTCGCCGCCTGCATCATGACCTCGCGCGACCTGCTGAGCGAGGCGGACATGGGCCGCATCGACGTTCCCGCGCTGATCGGCGTCGGGACGAAGGACGACATCGCCGGCGCGCCGCAGCCGCTGGCCGCGCTGATGCCCGACGCGCGCGCGCTCGACATTCCCGGCCGCGACCATATGCTCGCCGTCGGCGACAAGGTGTTCAAGCGCGCCGTGCTGGAGTTCTATGCGGAAATCGGCGGCCGCTGACGCGCCGTTCACGACAAGGGCGGCTCGGCCATTTCGCTCCGCCGCCCTTTGCTCTATATATGGGCGGGAACGAGACTAAGGAGTGCGGCGATGGTCGCGACGAACGAACTGCGGGCCGGCGAAAAGCTCAAGGCCATGGATCCGATCTGGGACAGCCTGCGCGAGGAAGCCCGCGTCGCCGCCCAGGCCGAGCCGCTGCTGGCGGCCTTCCTCTATTCGACGGTGCTGAACCACCGCTCGCTGGAGGAAAGCGTGATCCATCGCGTCTGCGAGCGCCTCGACCATCCGGACCTTCAGGCGAACCTGCTGCACCAGATCTTCGACGAGATGCTGGAGGACTGGCCGGAGTGGGGCAGCGTCCTGCGCGTCGACATCCAGGCCGTCTACGACCGCGACCCCGCATGCCTGCGGTTCCTCGATGCCGTGCTCTATTTCAAGGGGTTCCACGCCATCCAGACCCACCGTGTCGCGCACTGGCTCTACGACAAGGGCCGGCGCGACCTCGCGCTCTACCTGCAGAGCCGCTCGTCCAGCGTCTTCCAGACCGACATCAACCCGGCCGCGCGCATCGGCAAGGGCATCTTCCTCGACCATGCGACCGGCTTCGTCGTCGGCGAGACGGCGGTGGTGGGCGACAATGTCTCCATCCTCCACAACGTCACGCTCGGCGGCACCGGCAAGGAGGGCGGCGACCGCCATCCCAAGATCGGCGACGGCGTGATGATCGGCGCGGGCGCGAAAATCCTCGGCAACATCCATATCGGCCATTGCTCGCGCATCGCCGCCGGCTCGGTGGTGCTCAAGCCCGTGCCGCCGAAATCGACGGTCGCCGGGGTGCCGGCCAAGGTCGTGGGCGAGGCCGGCTGCAACGAGCCGTCGCGCGCCATGGACCAGCTGCTCGCCGCGTTCGACTACGATCTCTGACCGGGAAAAGTCGCTTTCGCGCGGACATCGAGGGTTTACACGCCCGGGAGCAGGTGCGAGAAGCGCGCCACATCAACCGTTGACGGAGACATATTGTGAAGCCGGAAGAAATCAGGAAGCTCGAGGCCTACTTCAAGCGCAATCTCAACAAGGAGATTGTGGTGAAGGCGCGTCCGCGCAAGGATGAATCCGCGGAAGTCTATCTCGGCGACGAGTTCCTGGGCGTCATCTTCCGCGACGACGAGGACGGGGAGCTGTCCTACAACTTCTCCATGGCGATCCTCGACATCGATCTCTGATCCGTCCAAAAATCCCTAAAAAAGCCCGGCGGCCCATGGCGCCGGGCTTTTTCATTATAATTTTGCGACAAACTGGCTTTTGTCAGCGCCAATAATCATACCTATCGCGCAAGGTCTTGCTTTGTCTGCGGAATACTGCATTGCAGCATTTCATTGACTTTTTTGTGCATTGCATATAGATTTCTGACCCATCAACGGGATCCAAAGGAGACTTCGATGTTCAATTTCGATGAGGCAAACAAGAAGAACAAGGAAGCCGTGGACACGTTCGTCAAGAGCTACACGAACGTCGCCAAGGGTTTTCAGGCGATCGCCGCCGAAACGGCGGACTTCTCGAAGAAGTCCTTCGAGGAGAGCCTGGCCCACTTCGAAAAACTCTCGGGCGTGAAGAGCGTCGAAGCTGCTCTCGAATTGCAGGCCGCCTTCGTGAAGTCCTCCTATGAAGGCTTCGTCGCGGAAGCGACCAAGCTCGGCGAATTGTATGCGGACCTCGCCAAGGGCGCCTACAAGCCCTATGAGGCGCCGGTTGCCAAGGCCACCGCTGCCGCCAAGGCCGCCGTCGCGGCATAAGCTTCCAGTTTCCGCCTGCGCGTATAGCGTTCATCGGCCGGCTGCGGGCAACCGCAGCCGGCCTTTGCGCGTTCCGGGATTGCGCGAGGCTTACGTAGCGGCAGCAAATTTCACTATTTCCTTCGGATGCGCCGCGATTATGATTGCAGTGCGAAGCAGGGGTCTTACAATCGTGTGCCGAGACATTAGATAACAGGTCCAGAAGGCAGCCTCAGCCGCACGGTTCGCCCCAAGGAAGCGACCGTAATCAAGGGAATGAACACGAATGGATGCAAGACGGGTTTGGATGCAGGATGGGGAAGGCGGCGGCGACACTCCCAGCCGCGGCACCTCCGTCATTACCCGCACGAAACCTAAGACGAGAAAGCCGAGCCTGTACCGCGTCCTGCTTCTCAACGACGACTATACTCCCATGGAGTTCGTGATCCATATCCTGGAACGTTTCTTCCAGAAGGACCGGGAAGCGGCCACGCGGATCATGCTGCATGTGCACAATCATGGCGTAGGCGAGTGTGGCGTGTTCACCTACGAGGTTGCCGAAACCAAAGTGACACAGGTGATGGACTTCTCCCGCCAGCACCAGCACCCGCTGCAATGTGTCATGGAAAAGAAATGAGGAACGAACGTGCCAACATTTTCTGCAAGCCTTGAAAAGGCCCTCCATCAGGCACTGACCTATGCGAACCAGCGCCATCACGAATACGCGACGCTCGAACACCTCCTGCTCGCGCTGATCGACGACGCCGACGCGGCCGCCGTCATGGGCGCGTGCAACGTGAACCTCGACGTGCTGCGCAAGACGTTGACCGAGTATGTCGACGAGGAGCTGGCGAACCTCGTCACCGGCTACGAGGAGGATTCCAAGCCGACATCCAGCTTCCAGCGCGTCATCCAGCGCGCGGTGATCCATGTCCAGTCGTCCGGCCGCGAGGAGGTCACCGGCGCCAACGTGCTCGTCGCGATCTTCGCCGAGCGCGAGAGCCACGCCGCCTATTTCCTCCAGGAGCAGGAGATGACGCGCTACGATGCCGTCAACTTCATCTCGCACGGCATCGGCAAGCGGCCCGGCTCCACCGAGGCGCGGCCCGTGCGCGGCGCGGAGGACAGCGAGAACGAGCAGAAGCAGCAGCGCGGCGGCAACGAGCAGGAGGAGGCCGCCAAGAAGCAGGACGCGCTCACCGCCTACTGCGTCAACCTCAACGAGAAGGCGAGGGGCGGCAAAATCGACCCGCTGATCGGCCGCCAGGCCGAGGTGAACCGGACGATCCAGGTCCTCTGCCGCCGCTCCAAGAACAACCCGCTCTATGTGGGCGATCCCGGCGTCGGCAAGACCGCCATCGCCGAGGGGCTTGCCAAGCGCATCGTCGAGGGCAAGGTGCCGGAAGCGTTGCAGGACGCGACGATCTTCTCGCTCGACATGGGCACGCTGCTCGCCGGCACGCGCTATCGCGGCGACTTCGAGGAGCGGCTGAAGCAGGTCGTCAAGGAGCTCGAGGACTATCCGGGCGCCGTGCTGTTCATCGACGAGATCCATACGGTCATCGGCGCCGGCGCCACCTCCGGCGGGGCGATGGACGCCTCCAACCTCCTGAAGCCGGCGCTGTCCTCCGGGGCGATCCGCTGCATCGGCTCGACGACCTACAAGGAATACCGCCAGTTCTTCGAGAAGGATCGGGCGCTCGTGCGCCGCTTCCAGAAGATCGACGTGAACGAGCCGACGATCGACGACACGATCGAGATCATGAAGGGGCTGAAACCCTACTTCGAGGAGTATCACAAGCTGAAATACTCCAACGAGGCGATCAAGACGGCCGTCGAGTTGTCGGCGCGCTACATCAACGACCGCAAGCTGCCGGACAAGGCGATCGACGTGATCGACGAGACGGGTGCGGCCCAGATGCTGCTGCCGGCGGGAAAACGCCGCAAGCTGATCACCGAGAAGGAGATCGAGGCGACGATCGCCACCATGGCCCGCATTCCGCCCAAGACCGTCTCCAAGGACGACGAGCAGGTGCTCGCCAACCTGGACAAGGAACTGCGCTCGGTCGTTTACGGCCAGGACCTCGCCATCGACGCGCTGGCCTCGGCGATCAAGCTTTCCCGGGCGGGCCTTCGCGAACCGAACAAGCCGATCGGCTGCTACCTGTTCTCCGGCCCGACAGGCGTCGGCAAGACCGAGGTCGCCAAGCAGCTTGCAAGCTCGCTCGGCGTGGAGCTCCTGCGCTTCGACATGTCGGAATACATGGAGCGGCACACGGTCTCGCGCCTGCTCGGCGCGCCTCCCGGCTATGTCGGCTTCGACCAGGGCGGGCTTCTGACCGACGGCGTCGACCAGCATCCGCACTGCGTGCTGCTGCTGGACGAGATCGAGAAGGCCCATCCCGACCTCTACAACATCCTCTTGCAGGTCATGGACCACGGCTCGCTGACCGACCATAACGGCAAGAAGATCGACTTCCGCAACGTCATCCTGATCATGACGACCAATGCGGGCGCGTCCGACATGGCCAAGGCCGCCATCGGCTTCGGCTCGTCCAAGCGCGAGGGCGAGGACATGGAGGCGATCAACCGCCTGTTCACGCCGGAATTCCGCAACCGCCTCGATGCGATCATCCCGTTCGGCTCGCTGCCGACGCCGGTCATCCATCAGGTCGTGCAGAAGTTCGTCATGCAGCTGGAAACGCAGCTTGCCGAGCGCAACGTCACCTTCGACCTCAAGCCGGAGGCGATCGCCTGGCTGGCCGAGAAGGGCTACGACGAGAAGATGGGCGCCCGTCCGCTGGCGCGCGTCATCCAGGAGAACATCAAGAAGAAGCTCGCCGACGAGATCCTCTTCGGCAAGCTCAAGAAGGGCGGCGTCGTGCGCGTCTCCGTGGGCGAAAAGGAAGACGGCTCCAAGGGCCTGATCCTCGACGCCGTGCCGGAGACCGCGCCGATCAAGCCAAAGGCCGAGATCGCGGAGCGTCCCGCCAAGCAGGCAAAGCCGCGCAAGGCGAAGGAAACCGTCGCCGCCGAGGCGTCGCCCGCCAAGGCCAAGGCCTCCAGGAAGGCGGCCGAAGCCAAGGCCGAGGAGCCGAAGGGCGAGCCGCCGCGCAAGTCCGGCACGGTCCCCAAGGTGCCGCGCAAGAAATAACGGCTTTCACGAATCGGATGGGCCGGGCAGGAGACTGCCCGGCCCATAATGTTGACAGGACACGGACCTCTCTCCTGTCATGGTCGGCCTTGCGCCGACCGTCCACCCTGTGTGCACGCCATTGGATCCTCGGCTCAAGGCCGGAGACGACCGGTGAGTGGGGCAAGGCTTGTCGACGAACAGGGCCGGACCGCCCGCCCGATCTATTTCTGACTGCAAGAGATTTTCATGACCGCCGCGACAGAACCCCGATCCCAGACGCACTGGTTCCTTCTCGGCATGCGCGGCATCTTCAGCCTGCCGGCGATCATCCTGATGCTCTCCTTCGTCGGCTTCGCCGCCTTCACGGCGGAGGCGAAGGTGCCGGTCGACCAGGTGATGTTCATGACCGGCATGGTCTGGGCGCTGCCGGCCAAGGTGATCCTCGTCGGCTCGATGCTCTCCGGCGCGCATGTCGCGACCGCCTTCATCGCGGTGACGCTCTCGTCCGTGCGCATGATGCCGATGGTCGCGGCGCTGGTGCCGGAAATCCGTGACCGCCGCACGCCGACCTGGCTGCTGCTCGTCGTCTCGCATTTCGTCGCCATCACCGCCTGGGTCTTCGCCATGGAGCGGGTGCAGGGCGTGCCGCGCGGCGGCCGCGTCGCCTTCTTCGCCGGCTTCGGCGTCACGCTGACGCTGGCCAACATCGTGCTCGTCGGCCTCGTCTACGGCGCCGTGTCGGAGTTCCCGCCGGTCGTCTCCGGGTGCCTGTTCTTCCTGACGCCGGTCTATTTCCTCACCTCGATCTGGATTTCCGCCCGCCACCGGGTGATCTACTGGGCGCTCGGCGTCGGCCTTGCGCTCGGCTGGCTCTTCGCCGTGATCGCGCCGGAATACGACATCCTGCTTGCCGGCGTCATCGGCGGCACGCTCGCCTGGTGGGGCGAGCGCCTGCTGCGCCGGCGGGAGGCGGGCCGATGAGCTTCGACGGGGTCTGGCCCTATATCTATATCGCCATCGCCGGCTGGCTCGCGACCGACCTCTGGCGCTGGGCGGGCGTGCTGGTCGGCAACCGCATCGACGAGAATTCGGAGGTGCTGAACTGGGTGAGGGCGGTGGCGACGGCGCTCGTGGCCGCCGTCATCGCCAAGCTGATCTTCTTCCCGACGGGAACGCTGGAAACCTCGCCGCTCTGGCTGCGGCTCGGAGCGGTCCTCTTCGGTGCGTTGTGCTTCTTCGCCGGCGGCCGCTTCCGCCAGATCCTGGGGATCGCCGCGGCCATCGCCTTCCTGGCCGCGGGTCTTGCGATAACCGGCGCCTGATCAGAGCGGCGCGAGGCCGAGGCTCTGGCGGAGGTCGAAGCCGCCCGCGACGGGATAGCGCACGTTGCCGATCCTCCAGTCCGCTCCGTTCTTCACGAAGTCGATCTCGACCGTCTTCCTCTGCCCGAAGTTCGTCACATCCGCCCGGACCAGAGCGCTCGTATCGCTTTCCGAGACCAGCGTGACGGCGGCGGAAACCTTGTCGAAATCCTGGGCGTCGATGAAGAAGTCGAAGCCGGGATGGTTTTCGCCGGAAAGCTGGTCGGCGACGTCCGGAAGGTAGGGCACGTCCTGCGGACCGTTGCCGTTGCCGCCATAGGCGGCATAGATCCGCCCGACGATCTCTTCCGGGCGTTCGGCGGCAAGCACGGGGAAGGCCGGCAGGGTCGCGGCGAGGGCGGCGCCGGCAAGGCCGAGCAGGACGGCGCGGCGGGTGAGCATCTTCATCTCGCGAGCGCCTTCCTGAGCTTTTCGGCATTCGCCGCCAGGATGCCCTGGTCCTCCATCGTGCCGGAATGCGGCTTCAGCGGCACGCCGTCGATGCGCGGGATGACGTGGAAGTGCAGGTGGTAGACGGTCTGGCCGGCGGCCGGCTCGTTGAACTGGATGACCGTGACGCCGTCGGCCTCGAAGGCCTCCTTCGCGGCGACCGCCACCTTCTGCACGACGGGTATCAGGCGCGCGAGCGTTTGCGGATCGGCATCCAGGAGGTTGCGCGAGGGCGCCTTGGGGATGACGAGCGTGTGCCCGTTCGCCTGCGGCATCACGTCCATGAAGGCGACGGCGTGCTCGTCCTCATAGACGCGGTGCGAGGGGATCTCGCCGCGCAGGATCTTCGCGAAGATGTTGTCGGTGTCGTAGGCGGTCATGTTCGTCTCCCGGTGTCTTGTTCAGTCCGTGTCGTTGGGGCCGCCGCCGCGGCGGAAGGGGCCGTGGTCGGCAAGATACCCGCTCATCATCTCGACGTCGCGGCGCTCGCGTTCGAGGTAGTCGGCAACGGCGTGCCGAAGGCCCGGATGGGTGATGTAGTGCGCCGAATGGGTCGTCACCGGCAGGTAGCCGCGGGCGAGCTTGTGCTCGCCCTGCGCGCCGGCCTCCACGCGCGTGAGGCGGTTGCCGATCGCGAAATCGATGGCCTGATGGTAGCAGACCTCGAAATGCAGGAAGGGGTGGTCCTCGATGCAGCCCCAGTGCCGGCCGTAGAGCGTGTCGCCGCCGATGAAGTTGATCGCGCCGGCGATATAGCGCCCCGCCCGGCGTGCCATGACGAGCAGGATGTCCTCCGCCATGCGCTCGCCGATCAGGCTGTAGAAACGGCGGTTGAGGTAGGGCCGGCCCCATTTGCGGCTGCCGGTGTCCATGTAGAAGGCGAAGAACTGGTCCCAGATCGCCTCGGTGAGGTCCTTGCCGGTCAGCCAGTCGATTTCGATGCCGTGCTCCAGCGCGGCCCGGCGCTCCTTCTTCAGCGCCTTGCGCTTGCGGGAGGCGAGCGTTTCCAGGAAATCGTCGTACGAGCCGTAGCCGGCATTGATGAAGTGGAACTGCTGGTCCGTGCGGTGCAGGTAGCCCGCCGCCTCGAAGACCGCCATTTCCCCTTCCGGCACGAAGGTCGCATGCGCGGAGGAGACGCCGTGCCGGCGCGCCAGCTCCTTGAGGCCTTCGGCCAGAGCCGCCTGCGTCTCGATGGCGGGCCGGTCCGCGCGACCGAGCAGCCGCGGGCCGGTCGCCGGCGTGAAAGGGATCGAGGCCTGGAGCTTCGGGTAATAGCGGCCGCCGGCGCGCTCGAAGGCGTCGGCCCAGCCGTGGTCGAAGACGTATTCGCCCTGGCTGTGGCTCTTCAGATAGACCGGCAGGGCGCCGAACAGTCCGCCGTCGTCGCCCTCCAGAAGAAGGTGCTGGCCGAGCCAGCCGGTCTCGGCGACCGCGCAGCCCGATTCTTCGAGCGAGGAGAGGAAGGCATGGCTGACGAAGGGATTGTATGGCGTTTGCGCATCCTGCCGGGAGGCGCCGGCAAGGCGCGCCCAGTCTGCCGCCGGAATATCGGCGAAGCTCGTTTCGACGCGGATGCGCACCGTCCCTGTCATCTCTAAGCCGTCAACGGCTCGCGCGGATCGAAGCCCTCGAAGGTCATCTGGTCCGCGTTGTCCGCCGTGATCGTGCGTGCCTCCTCGTCGCGCACGGTCCAGGTGATCACCGGCCGGCCGAGACTGCGCTGCCGGCTGACGAAGTCGTTCGGCAGGTGGCCGTAGTAATAGGAGACGAAATCGAGCCCGAGCTGCATCGCCTCCTCGTGCACGGCGAAATTCTCCGGCCGCGCGCCCTCCGCCGTCAGGCCGACGGGACGGTTGGCGCCGACCTCCTTCAGGTCCTTCAGCAGCCAGTGGTCGAAGCTCATCAGCGCGACGGGGCCGTCGTAGTCCTCGAGGGCATCGAGAACGGCCATGGCGAAGCCGTCATCGTCGCCCCTGCGGCCCTTCAGCTCCAGCACGAGCGGCACGCGGCCCTTCACGAGGTCGAGGAGCTGCCTCAGCGTCGGCACGCGATCCGCCGTGCCGCCGACCGTCAGCAGGCCGAGCTCGGCGGCGGTGCGCTGGCGCACGTCGCCCTCGATGCCGCAGAGGCGCTTCAGCCCGTCGTCATGGAAGACGACGGGGATCGCATCGGCCGCATATTGCAGGTCGCATTCGATGGCGAAACCCGCATCGGCCGCGCGGGCGAAGGCGGAGAGGGTGTTTTCCCAGACGGCCCGGTTGAGGTCGTGGTAGCCGCGATGGGCGATCGGCCTCTCGGTCAGCCAGTTGAGATCGTGCATCAGGCGATTTCCACGATGGCGTCGATCTCGACGGCGGCGTTGAGCGGAAGCGAAGCCATGCCGACGGCGGCGCGGGCGTGCTTGCCCGCCTCGCCGAGCGCGCCGACGAGGAAGTTGGATGCGCCGTTGATGACGAGGTGCTGCTCGACGAAATCGGGGGCGGAGGCGACGAAGCCGTTGATCTTGATGATGCGCTTGATGCGCGAGAGGTCGCCGAGCGCGGCCTTGGCCTGGGCGAGGAGGCCGAGGGCGCACAGTTCCGCCGCCTTCTGGCCGCCCGCGACGTCGACATCCTTGCCGAGATGGCCGGTATAGGCGAGCTTGCCGTTCAGCATCGGCAGCTGGCCGGAAATGTGAAGCACGTTGCCGCTGATGACGAAGGGCACGTAGTTGGCCGCAGGCGCTGCCGCCACGGGAAGATCGTAGCCCAGTTGCTTGACGCGGTTTTCGATTTCAGCGGACATTGCGGTCTCCGTTGTTGATCGCCGGCATTCATATGGGGCCGGCGCGGCGCGGCTGTGAGGGGCATTGCAACGGGGGACCGTAGCAATATTGGAAATGAATGTGGCAAGGCGTGGATATTGCCTCGCTTTTGCCGGAAGAGTTCATATAACATCGCCACCGGATTCAACAGGAGGAAACGGATGTTTCGTTCAGCCTTCGTCGCGGTTCTTCTGGCCGGGGCATGCTTGGCCGGCAGCGGCGTCACCACCGCCCTTGCCACGCCGGCGAGCGGGCTTGCGCCGCATCGCGCGGTCTACGACCTGAAGCTCAAGGATGCGACCGAACGGTCCGGCATCGCCGGCATGTACGGCCGCATGGTCTATGAATTCAACGGCAGCCCCTGCGACGGCTATACGGTGAGCTTCCGCTTCGTCACCCAGGTCAACACCGGCGAGGAGACGCGCCTCACCGACCAGCAGACGACGACCTACGAAGACCTGAAGAACGGCAGCTTCCGTTTCCTCACCCGCTCCTTCACCGACGAGAAGCTGGACAAGGAGGTGCGCGGTTCCGCCCGCGAGGAGAAGGAGGGCGTCAGCGTCGACCTGACCTCGCCGGACACCAAGCAGGTGGAGCTTGCGGCGAGCCGCTTTCCGACCGAGCACATGCTGGAGGTCATCGCGCGCGCCAAGAAGGGAGAGCGGTTCTTCGAATCGCGCATCTTCGACGGCTCGGATTCGGGCGACAAGACGCTGATGACGACCGCCGTGGTCGGCAAGAAGGAGACGCCGCAGCCCGGCGACCCGGATGCCGACAAGGCGGGCAGCTTCTCGAAGCAGGAGTTCTGGCCGGTCTCGATCGCCTATTACAACGACACGGCCGAAGGCGATGCGCTGCCGGTCTACCGCATGTCCTTCAAGCTCTACGAGAACGGCATCACCCGCGACCTCACCATGGACTACGGCGAGTTCGTGCTGACCGGCAAGCTCGCCAAGCTGGAGATGTTCAAGCAGCAGGAGTGCAAGTAGGCGGGTGCGGCTTGCCCGTCACCCTAACCCTCTCCTTCGCCCCGCTTGCGGGGAGGTGGCCGGCAGGCCGGATGAGGGGCGAAATCCAGTCGTCGGCACATTTTTCCCCCCGCTGCCCTTGATTTGCCGGTAAACTGCGGTTAAGGGGCACCCATTCCACACGTGAGGCATGGGAGTGTCCGGGAGAAATCCGGGCGTTTCCGCCGGTGGCATTTCCGAAGGAAGTGCTGTTCGCCTTGCGGAGGTTCAACCGGAAAAGGAGAAAAAGGCATGGCATTGCCTGATTTCAGCATGCGCCAGCTTCTGGAAGCTGGTGTCCACTTCGGCCACCAGACCCACCGCTGGAACCCGAAGATGAAGCCGTACATCTTCGGCGACCGCAACAACGTCCACATCATCGATCTCGCCCAGACCGTCCCGCTGCTGTCGCGCGCCCTTCAGGTCGTCAGCGACACGGTCGCCGGCGGCGGCCGCGTCCTCTTCGTCGGCACGAAGCGCCAGGCCTCCGAGATCATCGCCGATGCCGCCAAGCGCTCGGCCCAGTACTACGTCAACTCCCGCTGGCTCGGCGGCATGCTGACGAACTGGAAGACGATCTCCAACTCGATCCAGCGCCTGCGCAAGCTCGACGAGATCCTGTCCTCGGAATCCTCCGGCTACTCCAAGAAGGAGCGCCTGAACCTCGAGCGGGAGCGCGAGAAGCTTGAAAAGGCCCTCGGCGGTATCCGCGACATGGGCGGCACGCCGGACCTGATGTTCATCATCGACACCAACAAGGAATCGATCGCGATCGAGGAAGCCAAGCGTCTCGGCATCCCGGTCGTCGCCGTCATCGACTCCAACTGCGACCCGGACCCGATCGACTTCCCGATCCCCGGCAACGACGACGCCTCGCGCGCCATCGCCCTTTACTGCGACCTCGTCGCCCGCGCCGCCATCGACGGCATCGCCCGCCAGCAGGGCGCTTCGGGCCGTGACCTCGGCGCTTCCGCCGAAGTACCGGTCGAGCCGGCGCTCGAAGCAGAAGCCGAAGCCTGATAGGGCAGGGAGGCGCGACACCTCGCCGCCTCCCGTTGAAAAATCAGGACAAGGCCGTTCTCCACCCAAAGGTCGAACGGCCTTGTTCGTTTTCCGGACAGCGCTTGCGCGCTGAGGCATCGGCCGCCGGGAGACGCCGTTGATGACCCGTTCATCACATTGTTACATTCGGGGGCCATTCCCCCTGCCGAAAACCGGGAACAGCGGTGCGCGCGCGCCCGTTCGTTTCCCCAGAACCCGTAAGAGGCGATAGGATGACTGTTACTGCAGCAATGGTGAAGGAACTGCGCGAAAAGACCGGCGCAGGCATGATGGATTGCAAGAAGGCGCTTGCCGAGACCAACGGCGACATGGAAGCAGCCATCGACTGGCTGCGCGCCAAGGGCATCGCCAAGGCCGACAAGAAGTCCGGCCGCACCGCGGCCGAGGGCCTGATCGGCATCGCCAGCGCCGGCACCAAGGCCGTCGTCGTCGAGATCAACTCCGAAACCGACTTCGTCGCCCGCAACGACGCCTTCCAGGAGCTGGTGCGCGGCGTCGCCAACGTGGCGCTCGGCACGGACGGCTCCGTCGAGGCCATCTCGGCCGCCACCTACCCGGCGACCGGCAAGTCCGTCCAGGACACCATCACCGACGCGATCGCGACGATCGGCGAGAACATGAACCTGCGCCGCGCGGCCGCCCTCTCGGTCGAGGACGGCGTCGTCGCCACCTATGTCCACAACGCGGTTGCCGACGGCCTCGGCAAGCTCGGCGTTCTCGTCGCGCTGAAGTCGACCGGCAACAAGGAAGCGCTGGGCACCATCGGCCGCCAGGTCGCCATGCACATCGCCGCGACCGCGCCGCTCGCCATCCGCGCCGAGGAAGTGGACGCCGCCGTCGCCGAGCGCGAGCGCAACGTCTTCATCGAGCAGTCGCGCGCTTCCGGCAAGCCGGACAACATCATCGAGAAGATGGTCGAGGGCCGCATGCGCAAGTTCTTCGAGGAAGTCGCCCTGTTGTCGCAGGCCTTCGTGATGAACCCCGACCTCACCGTCGGCGCTGCCGTCAAGGAAGCCGAAAAGACCGTCGGCGCGCCGATCGAGGTCGTCGGTATGGCCCGCCTGCTGCTCGGCGAAGGCGTCGAGAAGGAAGAGACGGACTTCGCCGCCGAAGTCGCCGCGGCCGCAAAGGGCTGATTTTCTCGATCCCGCTTGGGAAAAGAACCGCCCGATTGGGAAAAGGCGAGGGCGCCGCGTGACAACGCGGCGCCCTTCGTGTATCCGGCTTGCCGAAATGCCTGCCCCGAAATTTCTTCTGCGGCGAGGGCTGCCCTTCGCAGGACCGCCCCTGGTTCCGCCCGGCTGCCGGATCGGCGAGCAGGCCCACGAGTTCAGGAGCGACGATGACTGCCAAGCCAATCTACAAACGTGTTCTGCTGAAAGCCTCCGGCGAGGCGCTGATGGGATCGCAGGGCTTCGGCATCGATGTCGCGGTCGCCGACCGCATCGCTTCCGACATCGCGCAGGCGCGCGCGCTCGGCGTCGAGGTGGGCGTCGTCGTCGGCGGCGGCAACATCTTCCGCGGCGTGGCGGTGGCCTCCAAGGGCGGCGACCGCGTCACCGGCGACCACATGGGCATGCTGGCGACCGTCATCAACGCGCTGGCGCTCGCGACCTCGCTGCGCAAGCTCGATGTCGACACCGTCGTGCTCTCGGCCATCGCCATGCCGGAGATCTGCGAAAGCTTCTCGCAGCGCGCGACGCTCCATCACCTGTCGCTCGGCCGCGTGGTGATCTTCGCCGGCGGCACGGGCAACCCGTTCTTCACGACCGACTCGGCCGCCGCGCTGCGCGCCGCCGAAATGGGCGCGCAGGCGATCTTCAAGGGCACGCAGGTCGACGGCATCTACTCCGCCGACCCGAAGAAGGACCCCACCGCAACCCGCTTCGACCGCCTGACGCACAGCGAGGTGCTCGAAAAGGGCCTTGCCGTCATGGACGTCGCCGCCGTCGCCCTGGCGCGCGAGAACGCCATTCCGATCATCGTCTTCTCCATCCACGAAAAGGGCGGTTTTGCCGAAATATTGACCGGTGGCGGACGCGGTACCATCGTAACCGACAACTGATTCTTGAGGCGCGCACGCCCGCCGCGTGCAGCCGCTCTATGAAAACGGGAGCATTCCGATGAGTGAAGGTATTGACCTGAAGGAACTGAAGCGCCGCATGGACGGCGCGATCAACGCGTTCAAGAACGACATCGCATCGCTGCGCACCGGCCGGGCCTCCGCCAACGTGCTCGATCCGGTGCAGGTCGAAGCCTACGGTTCGCGCGTGCCGCTGAACCAGGTCGCCAACATCTCCGTCCCCGAGCCGCGCATGCTGTCCGTCTCCGTCTGGGACAAGAGCATGGTCGGCGCCGTCGAGCGCGCCATCCGCGAATCGAACCTCGGCCTCAACCCGATCGTCGACGGCCAGAACCTGCGCATCCCGCTGCCCGAGCTCAACGAGGAGCGCCGCAAGTCGCTGGTCAAGGTGGCCCACGATTATGCCGAGAAGGCCAAGGTGGCGATCCGCCATGTGCGCCGCGACGGCATGGACGACCTCAAGAAAGCCGAAAAGGACGGGGATATCGGCCAGGATCTCTCCCGCAGCCAGTCCGAAAAGGTGCAGAAGATGACGGACGAGACGATTTCTGACGTCGATCGCTTGCTTGCCGAGAAGGAAAAGGAAATCATGCAGGTCTGAGGCCCGGCCGCCTGCTTTCGTTCCTCCTTTCCGGATCGCCCATGAACCAGCTCTCGCCCAGCACCGTACCGGCACACGTCGCCATCATCATGGATGGCAACGGGCGCTGGGCGAATGCGCGCGGCCTGCCGCGCGCCATGGGGCACCGCAAGGGCGTCGAGGCCGTGCGCGAAGCGGTGCGGACCGCCGCCGAATGCGGCGTCTCCTACCTTACGCTCTTCGCCTTCTCCTCGGAGAACTGGAGCCGGCCGCAAAGCGAGGTCTCCGACCTCATGGGGCTGCTGAAGACCTTCATCCGCCGCGACCTTGCCGTGCTGCACAAGCAGAATGTGCGCATCCGCATCATAGGCGACAGGGCGAACCTTTCGAGCGACATCCTGCCGCTGCTGCTGGAAGCCGAGGACACGACGCGCGAAAACACCGGCATCACGCTGGTGATCGCGTTCAACTACGGTTCGCGCGACGAGATCGCCCGCGCCATGCGCGCGCTTGCCGCCGATGTCGCCGCCGGGCGGCTCGGCCCCGACCAGATCACGGCGGAGCGCATCGGCGCCGCGCTCGATACCGCCGGCATTCCCGATCCCGACCTCATCATCCGCACCAGCGGCGAGGAACGGCTGTCGAATTTCCTGCTCTGGCAGGCGGCCTACGCCGAACTGATGTTCATTCCCGATTTCTGGCCGGATTTTTCGCGCGAGACCTTCGTTTCCGCGCTCTCCCGCTATGCCATGCGGGAACGCCGTTTCGGCGGATTGCAGCCTGCCACCACGCTTGCGGTTGGTTCGTGATGCAGAGTGAGCTGCGCCTGCGTATCCTCTCCGGCATCGTGCTGGCCGCCGTGGTGCTTGCGGCGACATGGTTCGGCGGCCTCGCCTTCCGGGTGCTCGCCGCTCTGATCGCGATGCTCGTCTACTATGAATGGTCGACCATCACGCGGCTTCCCGAAACGGATTTCCGCGGCAATGCCTTCGGCTGGCTGTCGGTCGCGCTCGTCTCGGTGCTCGTCCTGCTCGGTTTCGACGCGTTCGCGCTTCCCGCGCTCATCGGCGCTGTGGCGATCGGCATCGTCTATGCGCTGGCGATGAAGGGAAGCGGCTGGCTTGCCGGCGGCATCGTCTATTCGGGCCTCACGGTGATCTCGTTCGCGGCGATCCGCGGCGACACAGCCCACGGCTTTGCGGCCATGGTCTTCATCTTCGCCGTCGTCTGGGCGACGGATATCCTTGCCTACTTCATCGGACGCGCCATCGGCGGGCCGAAGCTCGCGCCGCCCATCTCGCCGGGCAAGACCTGGTCGGGGGCGATCGGCGGCGCGGTTTCCGCCGTCGCCGCCGGCACGCTGGTGCACATGGCCTTCTTCCCGCTGAACGGTCTGTGGGTGCCCGTCATCGCGCTGGTGCTCTCGGTGTTCAGCCAGATCGGCGACCTCTTCGAGTCCTTCATCAAGCGCCGTTTCGGCGTGAAGGATTCCAGCCGCCTCATTCCGGGGCACGGCGGCGTGATGGACCGCGTCGACGGCCTTGTTTTTGCCTGCTTCGCCGCGTTCCTCATTGCGTTAGGCGATGCGATCGTGTCGGGCACCGCGAACGCGCCGGCGGGCGTGTTCCTTTTCGGCCCGTGACCACGAAACATTGGGGACTGGAATCATGGAAATGCTGGCAGGCTCCGTCGGTTTCGTGACGGGCTATATCATTCCCTTCCTGATCGTGCTGACGCTGATCGTCTTCGTGCACGAGATGGGCCACTATCTCGCCGGCCGCTGGTCCGGGATCGGCGTGACGGCCTTCTCGGTCGGCTTCGGCCCGGAGCTCTTCGGCTTCACCGACCGGCACGGCACGCGCTGGAAGCTCTCCGCGATACCGCTCGGCGGCTATGTGAAATTCCTCGGCGACGACGATCCGGCCTCCATCCCGGACTACAATTCCGTCGCCGCGCTGCCGGAGGCGGTGCGCAAGCGCACCTTCCTGGGCGCAGCCCTGTGGAAAAGGGCGGTGACCGTCGCCGCCGGCCCCATCGCCAATTTCATTCTCGCCATCGCCATCTTCGCCGTGATGTTCTCCATCTACGGCCGCCAGGTCGCCGATCCGATCGTCGCCGAGGTGCGCCCCGGCAGCGCGGCGGAGGCGGCGGGCGTGCGCCCTGGCGACCTGCTTGTCGCGCTCGACGGCAATCCCGTCGCGACCTTCGACGACGTGCGCCGCTATGTCAGCGTCCGCCCGGAGTTCAAGATCGTCGTCACCGTGCGCCGCGACGGCGCCGACCTCGACCTTCCCATGGTGCCGCAGCGCACGGAGATCACCGACCAGTTCGGCAACAAGGTCGAGCTCGGCCTCATCGGCATCGTCACCAACCAGGAGACCGGCAACTTCCGCGTGATCGAGTACGGGCCGCTGGAGGCCGTGGGGCAGGGCGTGCTGCAAAGCTGGCATATCGTGACGGGCACTTTCGACTATCTGTCGAACCTCGTGACCGGCCGCATGAAGGCCGACCAGCTCGGCGGTCCGATCCGCGTGGCGCAGGCTTCCGGCCAGATGGCGACGCTCGGTGTTGCCGCATTGCTGCAACTTGCCGCCGTTCTGTCTGTTTCCATTGGACTTTTGAACCTGATGCCGGTTCCGGTACTTGATGGCGGCCACCTGATGTTCTATGCGGTGGAGGCTGTCCGGGGCAGGCCTGTCGGGCCGGGGGCGCAGGAGATCGCATTCCGCATCGGCATGGCGCTGGTGCTCATGCTGATGGTCTTTGCGACCTGGAACGACATATCCATGCTGCTCGGCTGAAACGGGCCGGCGCCGCCGGCGGAGAATCGATGAGGGAAAGCCGCAGTCCCGGGAGGTCGCGCTAACGGTCTGTTTACCGTGATCGAAGGCAGGTAGTGGCCTTCGGGCCACGGTTTGAATTGAAGTAAACAGAAATTAACGCGTGACCTTGCTTGTATGGCAAAAGCGGTTAAAACGGCAAACGTGACCGGAATCGGGCATGCCTGCCGGGCGATGAAACGAAGGTAAGTTGTGAAGATGAAAGCTGGTTCAAACTTTTTGAACGCCGTGTCTGCCGTTGCATTGTCGGCGAGTATGGTTGTCACGGGCGGCTCTGTTGCCACGCTTGTCTCCGCCTCCAGCGCTGAAGCGGCCGTCGTCCGCAGCATCCAGGTGCGCGGCGCCGATCGCGTCAGCGCCGACACGGTCAGGGCCAATATCTCGATCAAGCCCGGCCAGAATTTCTCGAATGCCGATATCGACGAGTCCGTGCGCCGCCTCTATGCGACCGGCTATTTCTCCGACGTCAGGATCTCGGTCTCCGGCGGCGCGCTCGTCGTCGTCGTCAACGAGAACCAGCTGATCAACGCGGTCGTCATCAACGGCAACCGCAAGATCAAGGACGACAAGCTGGAGGCTGTCCTGCGTTCGCGCCCGCTCGGCCCGTACAGCGAGACGACGATCGAGGCCGACAAGCAGGCGATCCGCGACGCCTATGCCGCGATCGGCCGCAGCGACGCCACCGTCACCACCCAGACCCATCCGATCGGC
Source organism: Shinella agrisoli (assembly GCF_046557955.1). Classification (NCBI taxonomy): domain Bacteria; kingdom Pseudomonadati; phylum Pseudomonadota; class Alphaproteobacteria; order Hyphomicrobiales; family Rhizobiaceae; genus Shinella; species Shinella agrisoli. Next base: position 73,911 of record NZ_JBJIEP010000013.1, read on the forward strand.
AACGGCCGCGTGAACCTCGCTTTCGTCGTGGACGAGGGCGACCGCACGAAGATCTCGCAGATCAATTTCGTCGGGAACGAGGCCTACAGCAACAGCCGCTTGCGTTCCGTCATCCTTACCAAGAAGTCGAACTTCCTCTCGTTCCTGACCCGCAAGGACGTCTACAGCGAAGAGAAGCTGCGCGCCGACGAAGAGGCGCTGCGCCAGTTCTACTTCAACAACGGCTATGCCGACTTCCGCGTGATCTCCTCGGAGGCCGTTCTCGACGAAGCCTCGAACGAATATGTCGTCACCTTCACGGTCGAGGAAGGCCAGCGCTACAATTTCGGCGACGTGAACGTCGAATCGACGGTCGAAGGCCTCGACTCCGAAGAGCTAACGGGCCTGATCGAATCCCGTCCGGGCAAGGTCTACCGCGCCAAGGACGTCCAGGACACGATGTCCGAGATCTCGCAGCGTGTCGCGGCGAAGGGCTATCCGTTCGCCCGCGTGACGCCGCGCGGCAACCGCGACCTCGGCAACGGCACGATCGCCGTCGACTACCTGGTCGACCAGGGCGAGCGTGCCTATGTCGAGCGCATCGAGATCCGCGGCAACACCCGCACGCGCGACTACGTCATCCGCCGCGAGTTCGACATCGGTGAGGGCGACGCCTTCAACCAGGAAGTCATCGCGCGCGCGAAGCGCCGCCTCGAGGCGCTCGGATACTTCTCCTCCGTCAACATCACGACGGCACCCGGCAGCGAGGCGGACCGCGTCGTCGTGATCGTCGATGTCCAGGACCAGTCGACGGGTTCGTTCGGTATCGGCGCCGGTTACGAGACGGGCAGCGACGGCGGCTTCAAGCTGGAAGCCTCCATCGAGGAAAAGAACTTCCTCGGCCGCGGCCAGTACATTCGCCTGGCGGCCGGCGGCGGCAAGGATTCGCGCGACTACAGCCTGTCCTTCACGGAGCCGTATTTCCTCGGCTACCGCCTCGCCGCGGGCTTCGACATCTTCAAGAACGAAGACGACAGCGAAGATTACTACAGTGTCGACAGTCAGGGCTTCACCCTGCGGGTGACGGCACCGATCACGGAAGACCTGTCGACGACCTTCCGCTACAACTACACGAAGCTGGACTATAGCTCCAGCAATCTGGCCGAGCTTTCGACGCCCTACGTGAATGTTGTTCAAGGCAGCCCGTGGGTTCGTTCCTCGATCTCGCATAGCCTGACCTTCGATACGATCGATGACCGCACGCTGCCGCGTGAGGGCATCTTCGCGCAGGTCACGCAGGAGTTCGCCGGTCTCGGCGGGGACTCGGACTATTACAAGATCTCCGGTAAGGCGCGTTATTTCCACACGCTGCTGGAGGATGCCGATGTCATCGGCTCGCTTTCCGTCGGCGGCGGCCACATGTGGGGTACGGGCAGCGATACGAAGGTCTTCGACCAGTTCACGCTGTCGTCTTCCGATATCCGGGGCTTCGAATCCGGCGGTATCGGCCCGCGGGCGAGAAAAACCGGCATGTCGGGATACGACTCGCTTGGCGGCACGACCTATTTCACGGTTTCTGCCGAAGCATCGTTCCCGCTTCCGCTCCTGCCGCGTGACTCGGGCTTCCGCGGCGCCCTCTTCGTCGATGCCGGTACGCTGTACGGCAACGACGTAAACGCGGGGTCCGATACGGTTGTCGGCACGGACATGAGCCTGCGTGCATCGGTCGGTGCCTCCATCATCTGGGCGTCCCCGTTCGGTCCGTTGCGGTTCGACTATGCGGTTCCCTTCAAGAAGGAATCGTTCGACGAGACCCAGCGCTTCAAGTTCGGCATCGCAACCCAGTTCTGAGGCAATTCGTCCAGAACTGCGAGAACATGGACGTTCTGGAGTCGCGCCGATGGAGCATAACTGGTTTTTTCCGCCCCATGACGGGATCCGTCTGGGCGACCTTGCGGTATCGCTCGGGGCGGAACTTGCCGATGCTGCGCATGCCGACCGTGTCGTGCGCAGCGTGTCGCCCGTGAACCGGGCGAAGGACGGCGATCTCTGTTACATCCTGTCCCGCAAGATGAGTGCCGAGCTCGAAACGAGCGAGGCGACGGCGATCCTGTGCGACAGGACGCTCGCGCCGCTGGTGCCCGAGCGCATCGCCGTCCTGCTTTCCACCCGCCCGCACACCGCCTTCGCCATGGCCGGCGAACTGCTGCACCCGTCCGCGATGCGGCCCGAGGGGATGACGTCCGTCCCGACCGATATTGCGCCGGGCGCTTATGTCGATCCGGAGGCGCGCCTGGAGGCCGGCGTCGTCGTCGAGCCTGCGGCCGTGATCGGCAAGGGCGCGGAAATCGGCGAGGGCACGCGCATCGGCCCCGGCGCGATCGTCGGCGCAGGCGTCCGCATCGGTCGCAACTGCACGATCGCGGCCGGCGCCACGGTCCAGTACGCGCTCATCGGCAACAATGTCATCATCCATCCCGGCGCACGCATCGGCCAGGACGGCTTCGGCTATGCGCCGGGCCTGAAGCCGGGCATGATCAAGATCGTGCAGATCGGCCGCGTCATCATCCAGGACAATGTGGAGATCGGCGCGAACACCACGATCGACCGCGGCACGATGGACGATACCGTGATCGGCGAGGGGACCAAGATCGACAACCAGGTCCAGGTCGGCCACAATGTGCGCATCGGCCGCCATTGCGGCATCGTCAGCAAGGTCGGCATCGCCGGCAGCGCGCGGATCGGCGACGGCGTGATGATCGGCGGCGCCTCCGGCATCAACGGCCACATCACGATCGGCGACGGCGTGCAGATCGCCGCCATGAGCGGCGTCGTGGCCGATATTCCGGCGGGTGAGAAATACGGCGGCATCCCGGCGCGCCCGATGCGCGATTTCCTGCGCGACATGGCGGAGCTCGTCATGCGGTCCAGCACTCGTGTCCAGAAGAAGGGGGGCAAAGATGAGTGAAGAAACCAAGGCGACGCTCGGCGTGGCCGATCTGCGCGAGATCCTGACCCTTCTTCCCCACCGCTATCCCTTCCTGCTCGTCGACAAGATCATCGAGATCGACGGCGACGATTCGGCGATCGGCATCAAGAACGTGACGGTGAACGAGCCGCACTTCATGGGGCATTTCCCCGACCATCCGATCATGCCGGGCGTGCTGCTTGTCGAAGGCATGGCGCAGACGGCAGGGGCGATCTGCGCGCGCAAGGCCGGGACCGGCTCGAACCTCGTCTACTTCATGACGATCGACAACGCCCGTTTCCGCAGGCCGGTCGTGCCCGGCGACCGCGTGGAATTCCACGTCACGAAACAGAAGCAGCGCGGCAATATCTGGAAGTTTCACTGCGACGCAAAAGTTGATGGGCAACTTGCCGCCGAAGCTGATATCGGCGCGATGATCGTGAAAAAGGAAGATGCCTGACAATGATTGCCGCCAGCGCGAAGATCCACCCGCTTGCCGTCGTCGAGGACGGGGCGGTCATCGGGGAGAACGCCGTCATCGGTCCCTTCTGCTATGTCGGGCCCAAGGTCGTTCTCCACGATGAGGTCGAGCTTCTGCCGCATGCGATCGTGACGGGCCGCACGGCGATCGGCCGCGGCTGCCGCATCTTCTCCAATGCCGTCATCGGCGGCGACCCGCAGAGCCTGCACCACGACGGCGCCGAGACGACCCTGACGGTCGGCGAGAAGTGCACGTTCCGCGAAGGCGTGACGGTCAACACCGGCACCACCGAAGGCGGCGGCAAGACGGTTATCGGCAACGACAACCTGTTCCTCGCCAATTCCCATGTCGCGCACGACTGCATCCTCGGCAGCCACATCGTCATGTCCAACAACGTCATGCTGGCCGGTCATGTGGTCGTCGAGGACCGCGTCATCCTCGGCGGCGGCTCGGCGGTCCACCAGTTCACCCGCATCGGCCGCCAGGCCTTCATCGGCGGCCTTTCGGCGGTGTCCTACGACGTCATCCCCTATGGCATGCTGAACGGCAATCCCGGCGTCCTCGGCGGGCTCAACGTCGTCGGCATGACCCGCGCGGGCATGGACAAGCCGACGATCCACGAGGTCCGCCGCGCCTTCAAGCAGATCTTCGAGGGCAAGGGGTCGATCCGCGCCAATGCCGCGGCGATCCGCGCGGAATATGCGCGGAGCGTTCCGGTCATGCAGATCCTCGATTTCATCGCCGCAGAGAGCGAGCGCGCCCTTTCGTCTCCGAACCGGGGCAAGGGCTGAGGGGCATGGCGGAGGGCCGGCCCGAGCCACGCGACCGGCTGGCCATCATCGCCGGCGGCGGCATGCTGCCGCGTTACGTCGCCGATGCCGCCCGCGCCCGCGGCGAAAACCCCTACGTCCTCGCGCTCAGCAACGAGTCCGGCGAGGACTGGTCGGGCTACGACCATGAGACGATCTCCATCGGAAACCATGCCGCCATCGGCGCCGCCTTCCGCCGGCATGGCATAGGCCGTGCCGTGCTCACCGGCTGGGTGCGCCGCCGGCCGGAATGGCGCGACATCCGCGCGCCCTTCAAGGCGCTGCTCGCCGTTCCTTCTGTGGTCCGCACGCTGCTCAAGGGCGGGGACGATGCCGTGCTGAAGATGGTCATCCGCCTCATCGAGGCGGAAGGCGTTCGCGTCGTGGGCGCGCACGAGATCGTGCCGGACCTTCTCGGCAGCGAGGGGCCGCTCGGCAGGAACGCGCCGGATGCGGCCGCCGAAGCCGACATCGCGGCTGCGGCTGCGGCGGCCCTGGCGCTGGGGCGGCTGGACGTGGGGCAGGGCGCCGTCGCCGTCGGCGGCCGCGTGGTGGCGCTGGAAGGGGCCGAGGGCACGGATGCGATGCTGGAGCGCGTGGCGCAGCTGCGCGCCGCGGGCCGCATCTCCGGGCGCCGCAGGGGCGTGCTGGTGAAGCTCTGCAAGCCCGGGCAGGACCTGCGTGCCGACCTGCCGTCGATCGGCGTCGAGACCTTGCGGCGTGCGAAGGCGGCCGGGCTTGCCGGCATCGCCGTGGAAGCGGGCCGCTCGCTGGTGCTCGAGCGCGACGCGATCGTTGCCGAGGCGGATGCGCACGGCCTCTTCGTGACGGGGATCCTGCCGGAAAGAACGGAGAACGCGGGATGAAGGCAGGGACGATCAGGATCGGCGTCATCGCCGGCGAAGTCTCCGGGGACCTGCTCGGCGGCGACCTCATCGCCGCCCTGCGCGCAGCCTATAGCGGGCGGATCGAACTCGTCGGCGTCGGCGGCGAGGCGCTCGAACGCCAGGGGCTGACCTCCCTGTTCGACTTCTCCGAGCTCTCCATCATGGGCGTTTCGCAGGTGCTGAAGCGCCTGCCGTCACTTCTCCGCCGCATCCGCCAGACGGCGGACGCCATCATCGCCGCGCGGCCGGACGTGCTCGTCATCATCGACAGCCCGGATTTCACCCATCGCGTGGCAAGGCGCGTGCGCAAGGCGCTGCCGGACCTGCCCGTGGTCGATTATGTCTGCCCCAGCGTCTGGGCCTGGAAGGAAGAGCGCGCGCCGCGCATGCGCGCCTATGTCGACCACGTTCTCGCGCTGCTGCCCTTCGAGCCGGCGGCGATGGAGCGTCTCGGCGGCCCGAAGACGACCTATGTCGGCCATCGGCTGACCGCCGATCCCGATCTGCGGCGCGTCCGCGCCGCGCGGCTGGCCCGCACGGACCGCGATGCCGGCGAGCGCCTCTGCCTGCTGCTTCCCGGCTCGCGCAGCACCGAGATCAACCGCCTTCTGCCGGTCTTCGGCGAAACGGCGCGGGAGCTTTCCGAGCGCCATCCGGGCATGCGTTTCCTCCTGCCCACCGTACCGCGCCAGGAGGCGCTGGTGAGGCGGCTGACGGCCGGCTGGCCGGTGAAGCCGCAGGTCACCGTCTCCTCCGAGGAGAAATGGCGCGCGTTTTCCGAAGCCGACGCGGCGATCGCCGCCTCGGGCACGGTCATTCTCGAACTGGCGCTCGCCCGCGTGCCGGTCGTTTCCACCTACCGTTTCGACTGGCTCGCCAATCTCTTCCTCGGCAAGGTGAAGATCTGGACGGCGGCCATTCCCAACATCATCGCGGATTATGCCGTCGTGCCGGAATATCTCAACGAGCAGGTGCGCCCCGGCAGCCTGACGCGCTGGTTCGAGCGGCTTTCGGCAGACACCGCCGAGCGCCGCGCCATGCTGGAAGGCTACGACCTCGTCTTCGAGCGCATGCAGACCGAGCGCCCGCCCGGCGAGACCGGCGCGGCGGTGATCCTCGACCTCCTTGCCGCGAAAAAGCCCGGCCGGGACTGAACGGGTTCAGACGGCTGACGAAGCCCTGAAACCTCCCCTCCGTCATGGTCGGGCTTGACCCGACCATCCATTCCTATGCACGGAGTAGCGGCGGATCCTCGGGTCAAGCCCGAGGATGACGGCAATGGGCGGGCGATGGTGGTCGTCAAAACCTGGCCCGGCCAGTTCTGGCCGGGCTCCTTTCACGTCGCCTCGCTGGAATCAGCGCTTGGAGACCGGGATGTAATCGCGTTTCGGAGCGCCGACATAGAGCTGGCGCGGGCGGCCGATGCGCTGCTCGGGATCCTCGATCATCTCGTTCCACTGGGCGATCCAGCCGACCGTGCGGGCGAGCGCGAAGAGCACGGTGAACATGGTGGTGGGGAAGCCCAGCGCCTTCAGCGTGATGCCGGAATAGAAGTCGATGTTCGGATAGAGCTTCTTCTCGATGAAGTACTCGTCCGTAAGAGCGATGCGCTCGAGTTCCATCGCCACTTCCAGCATCGGATCGTCCTTGATGCCGAGCTCGCCCAGGACCTCGTGCGTCGTCCTCTGCATGATGCGGGCGCGCGGATCGTAGTTCTTGTAGACGCGGTGGCCGAAGCCCATGAGACGGAACGGGTCGTTCTTGTCCTTGGCGCGGGCGATGTATTCCGGGATGCGGTCGACCGTGCCGATCTCGGCCAGCATGTTGAGCGCCGCCTCGTTCGCGCCGCCATGGGCCGGGCCCCAGAGGCAGGCGATGCCAGCCGCAATGCAGGCGAACGGGTTGGCACCCGAGGAGCCGGCAAGGCGCACGGTCGAGGTGGACGCGTTCTGCTCGTGGTCGGCATGCAGGATGAAGATGCGGTCCATGGCGCGGGCCAGCACCGGGTTCACCACATATTCCTCGCACGGAACGGCGAAACACATGCGCAGGAAGTTCGACGCATAGTCGAGATCGTTCTTCGGGTAAACGAAGGGCTGGCCGATATGGTACTTGTAGGCCATGGCGGCGATCGTCGGCATCTTGGCGATCATGCGCAGCGAGGCGACCATGCGCTGGTGCGGATCGGTGATGTCGGTGGAATCGTGGTAGAAGGCCGAGAGGGCGCCGACACAGCCGCACATGACGGCCATCGGGTGGGCGTCGCGGCGGAAGCCGGTGAAGAAGCGGCTCATCTGCTCGTGCACCATCGTATGGTGCGTGACGCGGTAGTCGAAGTCGTCCTTCTGGGACTTCGTCGGCAGTTCGCCGTAGAGCAGGAGGTAGCAGACTTCCAGGAAGTCGCCGTGCTCGGCCAACTGCTCGATCGGATAGCCGCGGTGAAGCAGGATGCCCTCGTCGCCGTCGATATAGGTGATCTTCGACTCGCACGAGGCGGTGGAGGTGAAGCCGGGATCGTAGGTGAAGGCGCCGGTGTTCTTGTAGAGCGTGCCGATGTCGATCACATCGGGGCCGATCGTTCCGGATCGCGTCGGCAGCTCGACTGTCTTGCCACCGATCGATACGTCCGCGCTTGTTCCTGTCATAACGATCCTCCGTTGTTGCGAATGGTGGCACGAGGGTGTGCCAAGGCCATGAACATGCTCGTTTTGCTAGCCCATTTGCGGTGTCCTGCCAAGCGATACGAAAGGCAAATTGTGCATTGCGGAAACGAGCTTTCCGGCAACGCAATATCTACCGTTTCCGCGAAGTTGCAAGCAACCATTGAGAGTGCCCGGCGAAATATGGAGGGGGCATCCTTTCTGTCTGGCTTAGCATTTTGCGCGCCTACTGGCGATTGAAGATTTCTCCGTTCGATTGCATAGTGGGCATGGGACGGATGGGATCATGGCGAAGGTGGAAGTCGCGGAGCGGCGGGAAGTTCCTGAGGCCCATGCCTGGCGGGCGGCGGCCGAAGAGGGCGCCTTGCCGCTTTCCCTTCCCGGAACGCCGCGCCGCCGGCCCCTTGCCGCCATCCTGCGCACGGCCGGGCGGCTCGGGGAGCGGGCAAAGGGCCGGCAGACGCTCGCCGCGGCCCTTGCGGAAGAGCGCGCGCACGGCCATTTCTTCCTTTTCGTTCCCGTCTTTCTCGGCGTCGGGGCGGCGCTGTGGTTCGCCGCTGGGTCCGAGCCGCCGCTCCATGCGCTGGTCCTTTGCGCTTGCGCGGCGCTCTGGCCCGCCTGGCGCCTGCGCCATCGCGAGGACTGGGCTGCGCTCGCCGCTGGCGCCGCCCTGCTCGTTCCCGTCGGCATGCTGCTGGCGGCGCTCGAAAGCGCGCGGCTCGGCACGGTCCTCCTGGATGCGCCGGTGACGACCGAGATCGGCGGCCAGGTCCTGTCGCGCGAAAGCGACGGACGGGGCGCGATCCGCTACCGCATCGCGCTCGAGACGACGCGCGATCCCGAATTGAAGCGCCCGCCCGGCGTGGTGACGGTGCTTGCCAGGAGCCGGCACGAGGCGATCCCCATCGGCGGCGGCATCACGGGACGCGCGCGTCTCGGCCCGCCCTCCGGCCCGGCGCTTTCAGGCCTCAACGACTTCGCCTTCGACGCCTATTTCGCCGGCAATGGCGCCGTCGGCTATTTCTACAGAGCGCCGGCGGCCCTTGCGGGGGCCGAAGCCGGGTGGAAAGAGCGGATCCGGCAGGAGATCGCGACCTGGCGAAACAACCTGACCGAGCATATCCGCGGCCGCATCGGCGGCGATGCCGGCGCGATCGCCGCGGCGCTCGTGACGGCCGAGCAGCGCGCGATCAGCGAGGAGACGGTCGAGGCGCTGCGGCAGGCGGGGCTTGCCCATGTGCTTGCCATTTCGGGGCTCAACATGGTGCTTGCCGCCGGCACCTTCCTCGTCGGCGCGCGCATGCTGATGGCGCTGGTCCCGGGTTTTGCCGAGCGCTATCCGGCAAAGAAGATCGCCGCCGCCGGCGCGCTCCTCATGGTGACGCTCTACATCCTCGTCTCGGGCGGGGCGATCTCGGCGGTGCGCTCGTGGATCATGATCTGCGTCATGCTCGTGGCGGTGCTTTTCGGACGGTCGGCCATCAGCCTGCGCAACGTCGCGATCTCGGCGATCCTCATCCTCTTGGCGACGCCGTCCGCCGTCACCAATCCCGGCTTCCAGATGTCCTATGCCGCGACCCTCGGCCTCGTCGCCGGCTATGCGGCCTGGCGGGAGAGGCCGGTCCGGCAGGAGAGCGGGGGAGGGCCTTTCCGGCTCTTCGGCGGCGCGCTCGGCCGCTTCTTCGGCGGGCTTCTCCTTTCCTCCCTGATCGGCGGCTTTGCGACGCTGATCTATTCCATCGGCCATTTCCACCGCATTCCGGCCTACGGGCTCGCCGGCAACCTGCTCGCCATGCCGGTGATCAGCGCCGTGGTCATGCCGTTCGGCCTCATCGCCGTGCTGCTGATGCCGTTCGGCCTCGATGCGGTGCCCTTCGCGATCATGGGCAAGGGCATCGAATGGATGATCGCGCTGTCGAACTGGGTCTCCGGCTGGAATGGGGAGATCGTTACCGGCCGCATACCGCCGCTTGCCTTCCTCCTGGTCGGCGTCGGCGGCGGGCTGGTCTGCATCCTGCGCACGCGGCTGCGCCACCTGGGCACGCTGCTCATCGTCCTCGGAATCGGCGCCGCCTGCTGGCCGGGCAGCCGCAGCATGCCCGAAGTGCTTGTCTCGGAAGACGGCCGACTCGTCGCCGTCCTGCGCGACGGCGGGGTTTCGACGAACCGGACACGACCGCCCGACTTCATCTACGACCAATGGCGCCGCGCGCTTCGGCTCGGCGCGCTCGTCAAGCCGGAGACGCGCAAGACGGCAGGTTTGACGGTGGAAGAGGCAGAGGAGGGCGCGGCAGCTTCCAGCGAGAAGAGGCCGCGCCGCAGGGCGGATCGGGAGAAGGCGAAAGCGGCCATGTCCGCGGCCTTCGAGGCGGCGGGAAAGCGTAACGGCTTCGTCTGCGAAGCAAAGGCGTTCTGCGCCGCCGTCTCGCCGAGCGGCTGGCGGATTGTCGCGCTGGAGGACGTCGCCTTCCTCGGCACGGCCTGCGATGCCGCAGACCTCGTCGTCGTATCCTTTGCCCTGCGGCTCGACGCCTGCCGCTCCGGCGCCCGGATGGTGACGGCGCGGCACCTGCGGCGGACAGGGGCTCTGGAAATCACGCCCACGGGCGCCGCGACGGCTTCGCCCCTGGCCGCGGCCCGGATCACGACCGCCGTCGAGACGCTCGACCGGCCCTGGTCGCGGCACCGCACCTACGACTGGCGGAGCGGCCGGTTCGAAGCCGAATCCGGCAATCAGTTGTAGCGGCGGATGAGGCCGACGAGCTTGCCCTGGATCTTCACGCGGTCCGGCCCGAAGATGCGGGTCTCGTAGGCGGGATTGGCGGCTTCGAGCGCGATGGAGGCGCCCTTGCGGCGGAAGCGCTTCAGCGTGGCTTCCTCGTCGTCGACCAGCGCCACGATGATCTCGCCCGGATTGGCGGTGCTGGCATTGCGGATGATGACCGTATCGCCGTCGAGGATGCCGGCCTCGATCATCGAATCGCCCTTGACCTCCAGCGCGTAATGCTCGCCGCTGCCGATCATCTCGGCGGGCACGGTGATGTCATGGGTGTTGTTCTGGATGGCGGAGATCGGCACGCCGGCGGCGATACGGCCCATGACCGGCACGGAAACGGAGGCGGACATGTCCGCCTGCGCCGGCATGCGCTGCTGCGGGGCGGACGGCAGCGGCTGCTTGCCGCGGCTGCCTTCTATGACGGCCGGTGAGAAGCCGCGGCGAGGCTGGAGGCTCGACGAATAGGCGTCCGGCAGCTTGATGACTTCCAGCGCCCGCGCGCGGTTGGGCAGGCGGCGGATGAACCCGCGCTCCTCCAGCGCCGTGATGAGGCGGTGGATGCCGGATTTCGAGGCGAGATCCAGCGCGTCCTTCATTTCGTCGAAGGACGGGGGAATGCCGGACTCCTTCATACGCTCATGAATGAACAGGAGGAGTTCCTGTTGTTTGCGCGTCAGCATGGCCTCTCCAACCAGAATCGTGAAACAAATCCAGAACAGACACTATCTGTTCCATATGTGTTCCGCAAGAGGCTCGTGAAACAATAATACGGGCTCAGGCGTCAGGTTCGCGCAGGAGAAGGATTTCGCAGGCGGCGCCCGCCTGCGCGGCCGGCGAGTGCGGCGGGCGGACGAGCAGGCCCTCCGACGCGGCAAAGACCTTCATCATCGAGGAATCCTGCCTGTCGTGCGGCGTGACCAGCAGTTCGCCGCCCGGCCCGCGGGCGATTCGCGCCCGCACATAGTCCTGCCGCCGGTCGTTCTGCTGGAGCGGCACCGCGGCGACCGCCGCGCGCAGCCGGCTCCTTTCGGGCAGGCGGGCGAGGCGGCGGACGAGGGGTTCGAGGAAGATCAGCGAGCAGACGAGGCTGGAAACGGGATTGCCGGGAAGGCCGACCACCTGGACGGCGCCGAGGCGGCCGACCATCAGCGGCTTTCCGGGACGCATGGCGATGCGCCAGAAATCGAGCGCCATGCCGGCCTCGCCGAGCACCGGCTGGACGAGGTCGAAATCGCCGACCGAGGCGCCGCCGAGCGTGACGAGCACGTCGATGTCGAGGGTGAGGGCGTGGCGCACGGCCTCGAGCATCGCCTGCCTGTCGTCGCCGACGATGCCGAGGTCGATGACCTCGGCGCCGGCCTCGCGGGCGATGGCCGATACGCCGTAGGTGTTGGAGGCGATGATCTGGCTTGCGCCGGGCGAGGCGCCGGGCGGGACCAGCTCGTCGCCCGTCGCCAGCAGCGCGATGCGCGGGCGGGCGTACACCGTGAGCGCCGCATGGTTCATCGCGGCGGCGACCGTCAGCCGTCCGGCATCGAGCACGTCGCCGGCCCTGAGCACGACCTCGCCTTCGCGGAAATCCTGGCCGCGGGGGCGGATATGGCGACCCTTGGCGGTGAGGAAGGTGGTGCGGATGCGCCCGTCCTCCAGCACCTCCGCGTCTTCCTGCAGAAGCACGGTGTCGGCGAAGGCGGGCAGCGGCGCGCCGGTGAAGATGCGCACCGCCTCGCCGGGGCCGGCGGACCCTTCGAAGGCATGGCCGGCCGAAGAGGTGCCGACGACCTTGAGGACGGCGCCGAGCTCGGCGATGTCCGCATGGCGCACCGCATAGCCGTCCATGGCGGAATTGTCGAAGGGCGGCTGGGTGAGGCGGGCCGCGACGTCTTCGGCGAGCACGCGGCCCTGGGCCTCGTGCAGCGGAACGCTTTCCGTGCGCTGCGCCGGCTTGGCTCCGCAGAGCAGGCGGTCGAGGGCATCGGCGACGGACAGGAGGGACATCAGGCGTCCTTCCGCTTGTAATCGCCGGAGCGGCCGCCGGACTTCTCGCGGAGGCGGATGCCGCCGATCTCCATCTCGCGGTCGGCGGCCTTGGCCATGTCGTAGACGGTGAGGCAGGCGACGCTGACGGCGGTGAGCGCTTCCATCTCGACGCCGGTGCGGCCGGTGAGCTTCGCCGTCGCCTCGACGCGCAGGCCGGGAAGAGCGCGGTCCTCGCGGATCTCCACCGCCACCTTGGTCAGCATCAGCGGGTGGCAGAGCGGGATGAGGCTCGATGTCTGCTTGGCGGCCATGATGCCGGCAAGCCGCGCCGTGCCGATGACGTCGCCCTTCTTGGCGTCGCCCTTGAGGATGAGGTCGAGCGTCGCCGGCGCCATGCGGATGAAGCCTTCGGCGACGGCGATGCGTACGGTCTCGGCCTTGTCGCCGACATCCACCATGTTGGCTTCGCCGGAGGCGTCGATATGGGTGAGCGAACGGCCGTCGTCGGCCATCATTCTGCCGCCAGCACGCCGGCGTCGCCGGTCAGAAGCGCGCGCGTCGCCGCCGCCACGTCGTCCTTGCGCATCAGGCTTTCGCCGACGAGGAAGGTGGAGATGCCGGCCTTAGCGAGGCGCTGGCAATCAGCATGGGTGAAGATACCGCTCTCCCCGACCAGGAGGCGGTCTTCCGGCACCATGCCGGCGAGCTTCTCCGATACCGCAAGGTCGACCTCGAAGGTGCGCAGGTTCCGGTTGTTGACGCCCACGAGCCTCGACTTCAGCTTAAGGGCGCGCTCCATCTCCTCTTCGTCGTGCACCTCGATCAGCACGTCCATGCCGAGTGAGAAGGCGGCGTCCTCCAGCATCTTCGCCGCGTCGTCGCCGAGCGAGGCCATGATGAGGAGGATGCAGTCGGCGCCCCAGGCGCGCGCTTCCAGCACCTGGTAGCTGTCGAACATGAAATCCTTGCGCAGCGCCGGCAGAGCCGAGGCCTGCCGTGCGGCGGTCAGGAATTCCGGGGCGCCCTGAAAACTCGGCGTGTCGGTGAGCACGGAAAGACAGGCGGCACCGCCGGCCTCATAGGCCCTTGCCAGGGCCGGCGGATCGAAATCCGGCCGGATGAGGCCCTTGGAGGGGCTTGCCTTCTTGATCTCGGCGATCAGGCCGAAGCGGCCTTCGGCCTTCCTCGCCTTGAGGCTCGCGAAAAAGCCGCGCGGCGGCTCCTGGTCGCGGATCCGGGCGCGAAGCTCGGCCGGGGCGACGCGCGCCTTGGCGGCGGCGATCTCGTCCAGCTTGTAGGCTTCGATCTTCTTCAGGATGTCGGTCATGGCCAATCCTACTCCGCCTAGCCTTCGTTGGAAACCGCAACGAGGCGTTCCAGCGCGGCGCGGGCGCGGCCGCTTTCGAGCGATTCCGTCGCAAGCCTCATGCCTTCCGCGAGCGTCTGCGCCTTGCCGGCAACGACGAGGGAGGCCGCGGCATTGGCGAGCGCCACGTCGCGGTAGGGCATGTGCGCACCGCCGAGCACGGAAAGGAGGGCGGCGGCATTGTGCGCGCCGTCGCCGCCGCGCAGGTCGTCGAGCGTCACCCGGGCAAGGCCGAAATCGGCGGGCGTCAGCTCGAAGGTCCGGATCTTGCCGTTTTCAAGCGCCGCCACCTGCGTGGTGCCCGTGGTCGTGATCTCGTCGAGGCCCGAACCGTGCACGACCCAGATGCTTTCCGAACCGAGATCGCGCATCACCTCGGCGATCGGCACCAGCCATTGCGGCGAGAACACGCCGAGGAGCTGGCGCTTGACGCCGCCGGGATTGGACAGGGGGCCGAGCAGGTTGAAGATCGTGCGCGTGCCGAGCTCGACGCGCGACGGGCCGACATGCTTCATCGCCGGATGGTGGAGCTGGGCGAACATGAAGCCGAGGCCGGCATCGTGCACGCAGCGGGCGATGTCGGCCGGGCCGATATCGAGTCTGACGCCGAGGCAGGAGAGGGCATCCGCTGTGCCCGACTTGGAGCTCAGCGCCCGGTTGCCGTGCTTGGCGACGGGCACGCCCGCGCCGGCGACGATGATCGCCGCGAGCGTCGAGATATTGTAGGTGCCCGCGCCGTCGCCGCCCGTGCCGACGATGTCGATGGCATCGGCGGGCACCTCGACGGGCAGCATGCGGGCGCGCATTGAGCCGACGGCGCCGTATATCTCGTCCACGGTCTCCCCGCGCACGCGCAGCGCCATCAGGAAGCCGCCGATCTGCGAGGGGGTGGCGGCGCCGGACATGATGATCTCGAAGGCGCCGCGGGCTTCCTCGCGGTCGAGCGCGCTGCCGGCTGCGACCTTGGCGATGTAGGGTTTCAGGTCGGACATGCGGTTCCTCTCCCCCTACCGCGCGATGCTCTGTTCGGCGAGCGTCCGGTTGATGGAGACGCCGTAGGTCGTCTGCAGCGAACTTACCATCTGGTCGAGGATGTCGTCGCCGCTGGCGCGGGCGACGGCGGCGATCTGCTGGTCCTCGTTGGAGAGTGCGTCGGTCGCCGCATCCGTGTTCACCTCGGTCACCTTCAGGAGGATCTGGCCCTCGCCGTCGACGCCGGGCGTATTGGCGACATGGCCGACCGGACCGGCAAAGGCCGCAGCGACGGCCGCCGGCCCCAGCACCGGATCCTGGGCGCCGCGATGAAGGCCCGTCTTGTTCTCGACGACCATGCCGAGCTCGGCGGCGATGGCCGCAAGGTCGCCGCCCTTGCGCACGCGCTCGGCCAGCTCCTGCGCCTTCCTGGCGAGCGTCTGGCGCTGCTGCTCGGCGGTCCAGTCGGCGATGACGCGCTCACGCACCTCGTCGAGCGTGCGGTCGCGGTCGGGGATCACGTCGAGCACCTCGAACCAGGCATAGCCCTCGCGGCCAATATTGATCGGCTGCGTCTCCACGCCGACGTCGGTCTTGAAGACTTCGCCGAGGAGCGCTGCCTCCTCCGGAAGGCCGTTGATCTCCTCGCCCTTCTGGTCGTTGCCTTCGGCGTCGATCGCATCGATCGTCACGGCCTTGAGGTTGTTCCTGGCGGCGGCCTCGGCAAGGCTCAGGCCTTCGGCACGGCTGTCTTCGACGCGGTCGTGAACGGCAAGGATGCCGTCGGCGGCCTCGGCGAGCGCCAGTTCGTTGCGCAGCTCGTCCTTCACCTCGTCGAAGGTCTTCACGTTCTCCGGACGGATGTTCGTCACGCGCAGGATGACCGGACCGAACGTGCCGTCGATGACCGGCGTCGTGCCGCCGTCCTCGGTGACGGCGAAGGCGGCCTCGGCGAGCTTCTGGTCCGGCATGTTCGCCTGCGTGAAGTCGCCGAGGAGAACGTCGGCGGCGGTCTTGCCCTGCTCGGCGACGAGCGCATCGTAGGTCGTGCCGGAGGCGAGCTTGGCGGCTGCCGCGTCTGCCGCGGCGCGGTCCGCGAAGGCCAGCTGCTCGATCGTGCGCGTCGCCGGCGTGCGGTATTTTTCCTTGTTCCTCTCGTATTCGGCCCGCAGCGCCTCGTCGGTGATGGCGGCCGCGTCCACGATATCCTTCGGCTCGAGCGAGACATAGACGAACTTGCGGTATTCAGGCGCGCGATACTTCGCCTTGTTCTCCTCGAACCAGGGGGCGAGCACGTCATCTCCCGGCGCCTTGACCGGATCGATGTTGGCGTTGCTGAGCAGCAGGAAATCGATGGTGCGCGCCTCGTTGCGGTACTGGCGCAGCGCATTGGTCAGCACGTCCGGGGCCTTGTAGCCGTCAGATACGGCCTCCACGACCTGGGTGCGGATCGCCACCTGGCTGCGGTTGTTGATGTAGTCGTTCTCGCGCAGGCCCGCATTGCGCAGGATCGCGGAGAAGGCCGTGCGGTCGAACTGCCCGTTGACGCCGCGGAAGGCGGGGTCGTCGGCGATCAGCCGGGCAAGGCGGCCTTCCGAAAGGCCGAGGTTCATGTCGCGCGAAAGCTGGTCGAGCGCCGCGCCGGCGACGAGCTCGGCGAAAACCTGGTTCTCGATGCCGAAGGCGCGGGCCTGCTCGGCATTGAGCCGCATGCCGAAACGCTGCGACATGGTCGCGACCTGGCGTTCGTAGGCGAGGCGGAAGTCGGTGGGCGACACCTTGACGTCGCCGACCGTGACCACGGCGTTCGACGCACCGGTGACGATCGAGCTCGAAACGCCCCAGACTGCGAAGGAACCGACCAGAATGATCAGCAGGGCTTTTGCCACCCAGGTACGGGAGGCGCGTCTCAGGGCGTCGAGCATCGTCTAAATTTCCTCATATACGCGGCCGCGCGGCCGGAAGTCGTCTCTTAACGGAAAGTTCGCGGGAATTGAAGTGCAGAGCGTGCGCGCGACGACCGGCAAAACCGTGGCCGCCGCAAATCGGCCGGAAACTGTCGATTTCATTTGCCGGCAAATGAAATTTTTTTGAAATTATTGGCATATTCCGACTGAGTTCTACTGTCATAATTTGAAAATTCGTGATCGGATGCGGGATTACTCCGCTGAGTCCGTCCGCGGCCGGCATGCAGGGAGGCACCAGTCGTGGAATCCACCATCGTCATGATCAATCTTTTCGGCGCCGTGGCCCTGCTCCTGTTCGGCCTTGCGCAGGTGAAGGACGGCATGACGCGGGCCTTCGGCGTCAAGCTGCGCTCCGGGCTGGCGCTCGGCACGCGCGGCCCGTTCCGCTCCTTTTTCGCCGGCTTCGTCGCGACGGTCGCCCTGCAGAGCTCGACGGCGACGGCGCTGATGATCGCTTCCTTCGTGGAGAAGAACCTCGTGCGGGCGAGGATGGCGCAGATCGTGCTGCTCGGCGCCAATGTCGGCACCGCGGTCACCGCCTGGCTGGTCGCGACCGGCATCGAATCGATCTCGCCTCTCGTCATCCTCGCCGGTGTCGTGCTCCACAGGTCGAGCGGTTCGACCGCCCGGCAGGGCCTCGGTTCCGCGCTCGTCGGCATCGGCCTGATGCTGCTTTCCCTGCATCTGCTCGGCCTTGCGACGGAACCGATGCGCCAGTCGCCGGCGCTCGCCGCCTTCCTGACACTGCTCGACGGCGCATGGCCGGCCGCGCTCGCCTTCTCGACGGTGCTCGCCGTCGTCTCCTCGTCCAGCCTTGCGGTCGTCGTGCTCATCCTGTCGCTGACGGCGATGGGCATCCTTTCGCCGGCGCTGACGGTCATCCTCGTGCTCGGCGCCAATCTCGGCGGGGCGGTGCCGCCGGTCATCGCGACGCTGAAGGCGGCGGCTTCCGCGCGGCGCGTGACGCTCGGCAATCTCCTGGTGCGCGGGGTCGGGTGCCTTGCGGTCCTGCCCTTCGCCGGACAGGTCGCCGAACTGCTGGCCCTGCTGCCGGTTCCCGCCGCAAAGCTTCCGGTCGACGTGCACCTTGCGTTCAACCTGGCGGTCGCGCTCGTCTTGTGGCCGCTTTCCGGCCCTCTGTCGCGCCTCATGGAGAAGCTGGTTCCCGAGGAGAAGGAGCCGGACACCGGGCCGAAATATCTCGACGACACCGCGCTTTCGAACCCCGTCGTCGCCCTTTCCGGGGCGACGCGCGAAGTGCTGCGCGTCGGCGACCTCATCGAATCGATGCTGATCCGCACGATGCGGGCGTTCAACGACAACAATCTCGCGCCGCTGAAGGAGATCGGCGAGCTGGAGCGGCAGGTCGATGTGCTGCAGCAGGAGGTGAAGATCTATCTCTCCCGCCTCGGCCGGCAGGGCGTCACCGGCGAATGCGCGGCGCGCTCCATCGTCATCATCGACTACGCCATCAATCTCGAGCATGTCGGCGACATCATCGAGAAGGGCCTTCAGGAGCAGGTGCGCAAGAAGATCGTCAACGGCCTGAAATTCTCCGAGGACGGCTACAAGGAGCTTGCCAACCTCTTCAACCTGACGATCGAGAACCTGCGCATCGCCCAGACGATCTTCGTCACGCGCGATGCCGGGCTGGCGCGGCAGCTCATGGAGGTGAAGGTCGACGTGCGGCGCATGGAGAAGCAATCCTCCGAGCGGCATCTGGAGCGGCTGCGCGACGGCCGGCTCGACAGCCTCCAGACGAGTTCGCTCCATCTCGACATGCTGCGCGACCTCAAGCGCGTAAATGCGCACCTCGTCTCCGTCGCCTATCCGATCCTCGACGAAAACGGCCTGCTCACGGAAAGCCGCCTGCGCAGCAGCGCAAACTGACAGGCTGCGAAATCCCTTTGTCTCCTGGCGCGCCTTTTTGCTAAGGAACGGCGTCGATTTCGCGTGAACGAGGAATTCCCAATGACCGCAGACCGGACGAAACGCACTTGCCTGGCCGTCATCCTGGCCGCGGGTGAAAGCACGCGGATGAAGTCTTCGCAGTCGAAGGTGCTGCACCCCGTCGCAGGCCGGCCGATGATCGCGCATGTGGTCGATGCGCTGGCCCGGGCCGGCATCTGCGACATCGCGCTGGTGCTCGGCCGCGACGCGGAGAAGGTCGAGGCGGCGGCGAAGAACGCGGCGGTGGAGAGCTCCGTCCATATCCAGACCGAACGGCTCGGCACGGCGCACGCCGTGCTCGCCGCGCGCGACGCGATCACGAAGGGTTTTGACGACGTGCTCGTCGTCTTCGGCGATACACCGCTCATCACGGAGACGCCGTTGATCACCGCGCGCGACGGACTTGCGAACGGCGCCGACGTCGTCGTCATCGGCTTCAGGACGGCCGATCCGACCGGCTACGGCCGGCTGATCGTGGAGGACGGCGAACTCCTGGCGATCCGCGAGCACAAGGATGCCAGCGAGGCCGAGCGGGCGATCACCTATTGCAACGGCGGCCTGATGGCCATCGACGGCCGCAAGGCGCTCGACCTCATCGGCCGCATCGGCAACGCCAACGCCAAGGGCGAATACTACCTCACCGACATCGTCGAGGTCGTGCGCGCGGCGGGCGGGCGGGCGATCGCCGTCGAGGCGCCGGAAGAGGAGCTGACCGGCTGCAACACCCGCGCGGAGCTTGCCGTCATCGAGCGGCTCTGGCAGCAGCGCCGCCGCCACGAGATGATGATCGACGGCGTCTCCATGATCGCGCCGGAAACGGTCTTCCTTTCCTACGACACGAAGATCGGCCGCGACGTGACGATCGAGCCGAACGTCGTCTTCGGTCCGGGCGTGACGGTGGAGAGCGGCGCGGTCATCCATTCCTTCTCGCATATCGAGGGCGCGCATGTTTCGGCTGACGCCGAGGTCGGGCCCTATGCGCGCCTGCGTCCCGGCGCCAATCTCGGGGAGGGGGCGAAGGTCGGCAACTTCTGCGAGGTGAAGAAGGCGGAGATCGGCGCGGGCGCCAAGGTCAACCATCTCACCTATATCGGCGACGCCTTCATCGGCGCGCGCAGCAATATCGGCGCGGGCACCATTACCTGCAACTATGACGGCATCAACAAGCATGTGACCCGCATCGGCGCGGATGCCTTCATCGGCTCCAACTCGGCGCTCGTCGCCCCCGTCTCGATCGGCAACGGCGCCTATGTCGCTTCCGGCAGCGTCATCACGGCCGACGTGCCGGACGACGCCGTCGCCTTCGGCCGGGCGCGGCAGGAGAACAAGGCGGGCCGCGCGGTGCTCGTGCGCGAGCGCAACCAGGCGATCAAGGACGCCAAGAAGAAGGCGGCCGAATAGTCTTCGTCCGCCGTGTGCCGCATTAACGCTTGCAATCGAAAGTGAGTGCGGGCGTGTTGCGCTGCGATAAAAAAGCTCTACGAAAAGAGCGCCATCGAAACAGTTTTCAAGAGCGGAGCGATCCATGTGCGGAATTGTCGGTATCGTCGGAATCCAGCCGGTTGCGGGCCGACTTGTCGATGCCCTGAAACGCCTTGAATACCGCGGCTACGATTCGGCCGGCGTCGCCACCGTCATCGACGGCCGGCTCGCGCGCCGCCGCGCCGAGGGCAAGCTCTTCAACCTGGAGAAGCGCCTTTCGGAAGAACCGCTTGCCGGCACCATCGGCATCGCGCACACGCGCTGGGCGACGCACGGCGCGCCGACGGAAGGCAATGCGCACCCGCATTTCGTCGACGGCGTCGCCGTCGTGCACAACGGCATCATCGAGAACTTCTCCGAACTGAAGGACGAGCTCGTCGCCGGCGGCGCGACCTTCACGACGCAGACCGACACGGAAGTCGTCGCCCAGCTCATCGCGAAATTCCGCCGCGAGGGGCTGGGGCGCCGCGAGGCGATGCACGCCATGCTGCGGCGCGTCACCGGCGCCTATGCGCTGGCGGTCATCTTCGAGGACGATCCGTCGACCATCATGGCCGCGCGCAACGGCCCGCCGCTCGCCATCGGCCACGGCCGGGGCGAGATGTTCCTCGGCTCCGACGCCATCGCGCTCGCCCCGTTCACCAGCGAGATCAGCTATCTCGTCGACGGCGACTGGGCGGTGATCGGCCGCGACGGCGCCTTCGTCTTCGACATCGACGGCAACCGCGTCGAGCGTCCGAAGCAGGTTTCCTCGGCCTCCGCCTATCTCATCGACAAGGGCAACCACCGGCACTTCATGGAAAAGGAGATCCATGAGCAGCCGGAGGCGATCTCGCACGCGCTCAGCCACTATGTCGACTTCCTCGCGCACACGGTTCGCCCCGTTGCCACGGACATCGACTTCGCCAAGGTGCCGAGCCTGGCCATCTCCGCCTGCGGCACGGCCTATCTCGCCGGCCTCGTGGGGAAATACTGGTTCGAGCGCTATGCCCGCCTGCCGGTGGAGATCGACGTGGCCTCGGAGTTCCGCTACCGGGAAATCCCGCTGAATCCCGCTTCGGCGGCGCTCTTCATCTCGCAGTCGGGCGAGACGGCCGACACGCTCGCCTCGCTGCGCTACTGCAAGGAGCACGGCCTGAAGATCGGTGCGGTGGTCAACACGCGCGAATCGACGATCGCCCGAGAATCGGACGCCGTCTTCCCCATCCTCGCCGGCCCGGAAATCGGCGTCGCCTCCACCAAGGCCTTCACCTGCCAGCTCACCGTGCTGGCGGCGCTCGCCATCGGCGCGGGCAGGGCACGGGGCACACTCACCGAGGCGGAAGAGAAGGAGCTCGTGCGCCATCTCGCGGAAATGCCGCGCATCATGGCGAGCGTGCTCAACGCCATCCAGCCTGCGATCGAGCAGCTTTCGCGCGAGCTCTCCAAGTGTAAGGACGTGCTCTATCTCGGCCGCGGCACCAGCTATCCGCTGGCGATGGAAGGCGCGCTGAAGCTCAAGGAAATCTCTTACATCCATGCCGAGGGCTACGCGGCCGGCGAGCTGAAGCACGGCCCCATCGCGCTGATCGACGAGACCATGCCCGTCATCGTCATCGCCCCGCACGACCGCTTCTTCGACAAGACCGTCTCGAACATGCAGGAGGTGGCGGCCCGCGGCGGCCGGATCATCTTCATCACCGACGAGAAGGGCGCCGCCGCCTCCAAGCTCCCGACCATGGCGACGATCGTGCTGCCGAACGTCGACGAGATCATCGCGCCGATGATCTATTCGCTGCCGATCCAGCTGCTGGCCTACCATACGGCCGTCTTCATGGGCACGGACGTCGACCAGCCGCGCAACCTCGCCAAGTCCGTAACGGTCGAATGATCGTCCGGCCGGAGCGTGCAGGGGACGCGGATGCCATCCGCACGCTGACGGAAACGGCGTTCAGGACGGCGCCGCATGCCGACGGCACGGAGCACCTGATCATCGACCGCCTGCGCACGGCAGGCGCCCTCACGCTCTCGCTCGTGGCGGAAGCGGACGGCGCCATCGTGGGTCATGTCGCCTTCTCGCCGGTCACGGTCTCGGACGGCAGCCCTGACTGGTACGGCCTCGGCCCGATTTCCGTCGAACCCTCCCGGCAGGGCGAGGGCATAGGCGGCAGGCTGGTGCGCGAGGGGCTGGAGCGGTTGAAGGCTCTGGGGGCGGCCGGCTGCGTGCTGCTCGGCGATCCGGCCTACTATCGCCGTTTCGGCTTCGAGCCGGATGCGAGGCTGACGCTCGACGGCGTTCCGCCCGAGTATTTCATGCGTGTGGCATTTTCACCGGTTTACGCCGAGGGAACCGTTTCCTATCATCCGGGTTTCTACGGCTGAGCGGCCTCCCACGCTTGCCCCACATTGGACATCAGATGACCGACCTTGTTCCGAGACAGTCGCTTGCCATGCGGCTGCGCAACAATTTCCTGACCGGCCTCGTCATCTGCGCGCCGATCGCCATCACCATTTGGCTGACCTGGACGTTCATCCGCTGGGCCGACAGCTGGGTGAAGCCCTATATCCCGGCGCAGTACAACCCCGAGAACTACCTCCAGTTCGCCATTCCCGGCTTCGGCCTGCTGATCGCGCTGGTGCTGATCACGCTCGTCGGCTTCCTCGGCAAGAACCTGATCGGCCGCACCATCGTCGACTTCGGCGACTCGCTGTTCAACCGCACGCCGCTGGTGCGCACGGTGCACAAGAGCCTCAAGCAGATTTTCGAGACGGTGCTGAAGGACAAGGGCACGTCCTTCAACAAGGCGGCGATGATCGAATATCCGAGCGCCGGCCTCTGGTCGGTCGTCTTCGTGGCGACGGATGCGCGCGGCGAGATCGCGGTGAAGTTCAAGTCCATGGGCAAGGACATGGTCGCCTGCTTCCTGCCCCCGACGCCCTTTCCGACCGCCGGCTGGCTCGTCTACGTGCCGCGGGAGAAGATCGTGCCGCTCGACATGAGCCCGGAGGATGCGGCCAAGCTCATCATCTCCGTCGGCCTCGTCACGCCGCCGGAAAAGTCGCTCCAGCTCGTCGAAAGCGAGGAGCAGCGCAAGGCCAAGGCGAAAGCCAAGAAGAAGGGGTAGGGGAGGCGAGCCGCCGCCAGGGTATCGCCGGTCCTCGGCGGACCGCGCGGCATCTCCCCGGCTCAACGCCGAGGTTCATCCCTGTCGGCAACCCTCATTGATGCCCGGGCCAGGCCGAGCACGGCGACGGAGAGGTGCGGAACGCCCGAGGGACGGGCTCGAAAGCAGCCTACTTGGTGGCCGCTTCGTCCTTCTGCTCTTCCGGAACGATCCGGTCGGCTTCCGCCGGAAGGCGGGACTGCTTTTCCGTGGTGGTGACGCTTGCGGTCGTGATCGTCTTGTCGACCTTGGCTTCAGCCGAGGTCTTGTTGTGCCAGGCGCAGTCCGCAAAGGCTGCGGAGGCCGACAGGCCGAGCGTCGCTGCGACTACGAGAACTGTCTTCATGGCATTTCTCCTTCTTCGCTGATGCCCGCCCAGTATGCCTTCACGCCCGGTATCGGCGAAATCACGATTTTGTGGCCGGAGATTTTTGCCGGACTGCTTCAGCCGGCGCGCAGGAACCGGATCGCCTCGTCGCGGCGGTAGAGGTAGAGCAGGGTGCGGATCGCCTCGCCGCGCGCGCCCGTCAGGTCCGGGTCGCGCTCCAGCAGGTAGGCGGCGTCCTTGCGGGCGATCTCCAGGAGGTCGCCGTGGGCCTCCAGGCTCGCGACGAGGAAGCCGGGCGTGCCGGACTGCCGCGTTCCCAGGAGCTCGCCTTCGCCGCGCAGCTTCAGGTCCTCCTCGGCGATGCGGAAACCGTCCTCCGTCTCGCGCAGGATGGAGAGCCGCGCCCGGCCGTTCTCGCCGAGCGGTCCCTTGTAGAGCAGGATGCAGCTCGACGCCTCGTCGCCGCGCCCGACCCGGCCGCGCAGCTGGTGGAGCTGGGCGAGGCCGAAGCGCTCGGCGTGCTCGATCACCATGATCGAGGCGTCCGGCACGTCGACGCCGACCTCCACCACGGTCGTCGCCACCAGAAGCCGCGTCTCGCCGTTCTTGAAGGCGAGCATGGCGGCATCCTTCTCCGGCCCGCTCATCCGCCCGTGCACGAGGCCGGCGGCATTGCCGAAGACGCCGGCGAGCGTCGCATGCCGCTCCTCGACGGACATCAGGTCGCTTTCTTCCGATTCCTCGACCAGCGGGCAGATCCAGTAGGCCTTCTTGCCCTCGGCGAGCGCGGCGCGCAGGCGCTCGACGATCTCGCCCGTGCGCTCCTGCGGCACGACGACGGTCTGGATCGGCTTGCGGCCGGCGGGCTTTTCGGTGAGCTTCGATACGTCCATGTCGCCGAAGGCGGCGAGCACCAGCGTGCGCGGGATGGGCGTCGCCGTCATCACCAGCATGTGCGGCGAGATGCCCTTGGCCGTCAGGCGCAGGCGCTGGTGCACGCCGAAACGGTGCTGCTCGTCCACCACGGCGAGCACGAGGTCCCTGTAGGCGACGTTGTCCTGGAACAGCGCATGCGTGCCGATGACGATCTGCGTCTCGCCGGAGGCGATGCGCTCCAGGATGGCGTCGCGCTCGCGGCCCTTGGTGCGCCCGGTCAGCACGTCGATGGTGACGCCGGCGGGCGCGGCCATGCGCGAGAGCGTGGCAAAGTGCTGCCGCGCGAGGATTTCCGTCGGCGCCATCAGCACGGCCTGCCCGCCGGATTCGACGGCTGCGAGCATCGCCATCAGCGCCACCGCCGTCTTGCCCGCGCCGACGTCGCCTTGCAGGAGCCGCAGCATGCGCTGCTCGCCGGCCATGTCCTTCAGCACGTCGGCGACCGCCGCCTCCTGGCTCCCCGTCAGCGAAAAGGGCAGGGCGTCGACGACGGGGCGGCTCAGCGCCCCGGTCGGGACCACCGGCCGGCCGGCGACCTTGCGCAGGCGCTGGCGCACGAGGGCGAGCGAGATCTGGCCGGCCAGGAACTCGTCATAGGCAAGCCGGCGGCGGGCGGGCGCCTGCGGGTCGAGGTCCGTTTCGTCGCGCGGGTCGTGCATGCGGTGGAAGGCGTCGAAGGCGGAGGGAAAGCCCTGCCGTTGCAGAAGCGTTTCGTCGATCCACTCGGGCAGGTGCGGCACGCGGGCGACGGCCGCCTCGACCGCCTTGCGCAGCACGCGCGCGGTAAGCCCCGCGGTAAGGCCGTGCACGGGCTCGACCAGCGGCAGGCTGTCCGCCTCGCCGAGCCGGACCATGTAGTCCGGATGGACCATCGAGGGGCGGCCGTTGAACCAGTCGACCTTGCCGCTCACCACCACCGTCTCGTCGAGCGGCAAGGCCTTTTCCAGCCAGTTGCCCTTGACCCGGAAGAAGGTGAGCGCCAGTTCCCCCGTCTCGTCGTGCAGGAAGACGCGGTAGGGCTGGTTCGGCTTGCCGGGCGGGGGCGGCTGGTGGCGGTCGACGCGGCCGGTGATGGTGACGATGACGCCCTGCGGCGCGTTGGCGATGCCCGGCTGGTTGCGCCGGTCGACGATCGAGTGCGGGAAATGGAAGACGAGGTCGATGACCCGGCAGTCCTCGATGCTCTCCTGCCCGAGCAGGCGCGCGAACAGGTCGCCGAGCTTCGGGCCGATGCCCGGAAGCGAGGAGAGCGGTGCGAAGAGCGGATCGAGCAGGGCAGGGCGCATGGCGGCCAAAATCGCCGGAGAAGGACGCTTTGGCAAGGCTGACAAGCGGCTTTTGCCGGTCTATAGAAGCGCGGAATTTCCCATGCGGCAGAAAGCGAGGACGATCATGACGGGAACGAGACGCTCCAGCGCCGAGATCGACCCGCGCCGCAAGCGCATCCTTTTCCGCTGTTGGCACAGGGGCATCCGCGAGATGGACCTGGTGCTCGGCGCCTTCGCCGATGCCGAGATCGCGACGCTCTCCGACGCCGAGCTGGACGAGCTGGAGCGCATCATGGCCGAGGAGGACAACGACCTCGTGAAATGGGTGACCGGCGAAAAGCCCGTGCCGGAGGAGTTCCGCAGCGGCCTCTTCCCGCGCATCGCCGCCTACCGCCCCGATTTCTCGCCGCTCTTCAAAGACGACCGCGCATGATCCCCGGATTTTCCCCCGAACGCGTTGCAGCGGCCGGCCGGCCGATGACGATCGGTGCCGTGCCTTCCGGCGTCGAGCCGCTGATTCTCGCCGAGCTTGCCCGCAAGTCCGGTCCCGTCGCTTATCTGCTGTCGGACGGCCAGCGCATCTCCGATCTGGAACAGATGCTCGGCTTTGCCGCGCCCGACATTCCGGTGCTGACGCTGCCCGGATGGGACTGCCTTCCCTACGACCGCGTGTCGCCCAGCGCCGAGGTTTCCGCGCGCCGGCTTTCCGCGCTCTCGGCGCTGATCGCCCACCGGAAGAAGCCGCACCCGGCCATCGTGCTCGTCACTGTCAACGCCATGCTGCAGAAGACGGCGCCGCGGTCGGTCATCGAGAGCCTCGCCTTCTCGGCAAAGCCCGGCAACCAGATCCGCATGGACGACGTGGCGGCGCGGCTGGAGCGCAACGGCTTCGAGCGCGTGGCGACCGTGCGCGAGGTCGGCGAATATGCGGTGCGCGGCGGCATCCTCGACGTCTTCGTGCCGGGCAGTCTCGAACCGGTGCGCCTCGATTTCTTCGGCGACACGCTGGAGAGTATCCGCTCCTTCGACCCGGCGAGCCAGCGCACGACGGGCCAGGCGCGCTCCCTCGACCTCAACCCGATGAGCGAGGTGACGCTGACGCCGGAGACGATCTCGCATTTCCGCAAGCACTACCTTGCCTCCTTCGGCGCCGCGACGCGCGACGATGCGCTCTACCAGGCGGTTTCCGAAGGCCGGCGCTATGCCGGCATGGAGCACTGGCTGCCGCTGTTCTACGACGGGCTGGAAACGGCCTTCGACTATCTCGAAGGCTTCCGCATCGTCACCGACCATACGGTGCGCGAGGCGGCCGTCGAGCGCTCGCGCCTCGTGCGCGACTACTACGATGCGCGCCTTGCCTCCGCCACGCCCGGCAAGGGGCAGGTGGCGCAGGCGACGCCCTACAAGCCCGTGCCGCCCGGCCAGCTCTATCTCGACGCCGAGCGTTTTGCGAGCGAGCTCGACGCGCGGAACGCCATCCGCCTCTCGCCCTTCAACGAGCACGAGGGCGAGGCACGGCATGTCGAGACCATCGAGGCGCGGCCGGGCGTACGCTGGGCGCGGCCGGTGGGCGGCGAGGACGCGGACGGCGGCCGAGTCAACGTCTTCGACCAGGCGGTGAAGCACATCGCCGACAAGCGCGCTTCGGGCGCCAAGGTTCTTGTCACCGGCTGGTCGGAAGGCTCGCTCGACCGGCTGTTGCAGGTGCTCGCGGAACACGGGCTCGGCAATGTCGTGCCGGTCGAGAAGTTCGCCGACCTTCGCAAGCTGAAGCCGGGCGAGGCGGGGTCCGCGGTCCTCAGCCTCGAAAGCGGCTTCGAGGCGGGCGACGTCGTCGTCATCGGCGAGCAGGACATCCTCGGCGACCGCATGGTGCGGCGCGCCAAGCGCCGCAAGCGCGGCGCGGATTTCATCACCGAGGTCGCCGGCCTCGACGAGGGCTCGATCGTCGTCCATGCCGAGCACGGCATCGGCCGGTTCGTCGGCCTCAGGACCATCGAGGCGGCGGGCGCGCCGCATGCCTGCCTGGAGCTCGTCTATGCGGACGACGCGAAACTGTTCCTGCCGGTCGAGAACATCGACCTTCTCTCGCGCTACGGCAGCGAGGGGACGGACGCGATCCTCGACAAGCTCGGCGGCGTCGCCTGGCAGGCGCGCAAGGCCAAACTCAAGAAGCGCCTGCTCGACATGGCGAGCGGCCTCATCCAGGTCGCCGCCGCCCGCCTCGTGCGCCATGCGCCGGTGCTGACGGCGCCGGAGGGCGTCTACGACGAGTTCGCCGCCCGCTTCCCCTATGACGAGACGGACGACCAGGCGAACGCCATCGAGGCCGTGCGCGAGGATCTCGGCGCCGGCCGGCCGATGGACCGGCTTGTCTGCGGCGACGTCGGTTTCGGCAAGACGGAGGTGGCGCTGCGCGCGGCCTTCATCGCCGCAATGAACGGCGTGCAGGTCGCCGTCGTCGTGCCGACCACGCTGCTCGCCCGCCAGCATTTCAAGACCTTCTGCGACCGTTTCCGCGGCCTGCCGATCCGGGTGCAGCAGGCCTCCCGCCTCGTCGGATCGAAGGAACTGGCGCTCACGAAGAAGGAGCTTGCCGAGGGCAAGACGGACATCGTCGTCGGCACCCACGCGCTGCTCGGCTCGTCGATCAAGTTCGCCAATCTCGGCCTCCTCATCATCGACGAGGAGCAGCATTTCGGCGTCAAGCACAAGGAGCGGCTGAAGGAGCTGAAGAGCGACGTGCACGTGCTGACGCTCTCGGCGACGCCGATCCCGCGCACCTTGCAGCTCGCGATGACGGGCGTGCGCGAGCTCTCGCTCATCACCACGCCGCCGGTCGACCGCATGGCGGTGCGCACCTTCATCTCGCCCTTCGATCCGCTCGTCATCCGCGAGACGCTGATGCGCGAGCACTACCGGGGCGGCCAGAGTTTTTACGTCTGCCCGCGCGTCAGCGACCTTGCGGAGATCCACGATTTCCTGCGGCAGGACGTGCCGGAGCTGAAGGTGGCCGTCGCGCACGGCCAGATGCCGGCGACCGAGCTCGAGGACATCATGAACGCCTTCTACGAGGGCCGCTACGACGTGCTGCTCTCGACGACGATCGTCGAATCCGGCCTCGACGTGCCGACGGCGAACACGATGATCATCCACCGCGCCGACATGTTCGGCCTCGCCCAGCTCTATCAGCTGCGTGGGCGCGTCGGCCGGTCGAAGGTGCGCGCCTTCGCGCTTTTGACGCTGCCGGTCAACCGAACGCTGACGGGCACGGCGGAACGGCGGCTGAAGGTGCTGCAATCGCTCGATACGCTCGGCGCAGGCTTCCAGCTCGCCAGCCACGACCTCGACATCCGCGGCGCCGGCAACCTCCTCGGCGAGGAACAGTCCGGCCATATCAAGGAGGTCGGCTTCGAGCTCTACCAGCAGATGTTGGAAGAGGCCGTCGCCGAGATCAAGGGCGACGAGGAGATCGCCGACACCGGCTGGTCGCCGCAGATCTCCGTCGGCACCCCAGTGATGATCCCGGACGACTACGTGCCGGACCTTCACTTGCGGCTCGGCCTCTACCGCCGCCTCGGCGAGATCACCGAGCTTGCCGACATCGACGCCTTCGGCGCGGAGCTGATCGACCGCTTCGGCCCGCTGCCGGTCGAGGTGCAGCATCTCCTGAAGATCGTCTACATCAAGTCGCTCTGCCGCGTGGCGAATGTCGAGAAGCTCGATGCCGGCCCGAAGGGCGTCGTCGTGCAGTTCCGCAACAAGGAGTTCCCGAACCCGGCGGCGCTGGTCGGCTACATCTCCAGGCAGGGCACGCTCGCGAAGATCCGCCCTGACCAGAGCCTCTTCCTGTCCCGCGACTACCCGACGCCGGAAAAGCGCCTGACGGGCGCGGCGCAGGTCATGACGCAGCTGGCGGGGCTGGCCAAGCAGGGGGCATGACGCCCCTCAATGCTTTCCGGTCCTTTCCTGCGCCTTCATCGCCGCGATCTCGCGGAAGGCGTTGGTGAGCACGTCCACCGACTGGGCGCCCATCACGGCATACTTGTTGTCGATGATGAAGCAGGGCACGCCGGTCACGCCCATGTCGCGGGCCATGCCGATCTCCTCCTTGACCGAATCGACGTCGGCGCCGGCGGAGAAGAGGGCGGTCACGACGGCGCCGTCCATGCCGCAGGCTTCGGCGATGTCGATGAGGACCGCGCGGTCCCCGACATCGCGCCCCTCCTCGAAATAGGCCTTGAAGAGGGCGAGCGCGACGCGGCTCTGGATCTCCGGCCCCTCGATCATCGCCCAGCGCAGCAGGCGATGGGCATCCAGCGTGTTCGGGCTGATCTTCACCGCCGGGAAATCGAAGTCGATGCCGTCCTGCCGGCCAAGGCCGGTCAGCATGTCGTGCGCACGCTCGACGGCGGCGGTCCCGCCGAGCTTTTCGGCGAGGTGCTTCTTGTGGTCGACGCCCTCGGGCGGCACGTCGGGATTGAGCTGGTAGGGGCGGAACGTCACCGAGACGGCAAGCTCGTCCTTCACGTTGTCGATCGCCTTTTCGAGCCGCTTCTTGCCCAGGTAGCACCAGGGGCACACGACGTCCGAGACGACATCGATCGTAATGGCTTCCATCCGGGCTTCCTTTCGCGATGCCGGAAAATCCCGGCCGCCGCGCAAATCCCGAAAGCAAGATCAGTATGAGGGAATGCGCGGCAGGTTCAAAGTTACCGTCGAGATAAGCCGCGCAACCGCGGCTTTCAACAGGTTACCTCGGCGTAACCCGAATTCTGGGGATGCCCCCTTTATTGCTGCGCCCGCTCGTCCCACCATGTCGGGAACTGGAAACCGTAGAGCGGAGCCGTCTGCGGCCGGCCGATATGCTTCGAGCGCGCGACCCACTGCTCGCCGAGATGATAGAGCGGCACGACATAATAACCCGAAAGCAGCATCCTGTCGTGCAGGCGCACGGCCGAGCGGAAGTCCTCCGCGGTGCGCGCCTTCAGCATGGCATCGAGGAAGCGGTCCACGTCGGGATCGGCGACGCCGGCGAAATTGGAGCTGCCGGGCAGGTCGCGCATGGTCGAGCTCCAATAGCTGATCTGGTCCCTGCCCGGCGAAAGCGAGGACGGGAACGCCTTGACGATGACGTCGTAGTCGAAGGTCTGGCTGCGGCTCTGGTACTGCGAATCGTCCACCGTGCGGATCCCGGCCCGGACGCCGAGGGCGGCCAGAAAGCGCTGGTAGGCGAGCGCGAGCTTTTCCTGATCGGCGTTCTGCGTCATGATCTCGAAGGCGAGCGGCTTGCCGGCCGCATCGACCATCTGGCCGCCCTTGATGGCGTAGCCGGCCTTGCGGAACAGCTCCATCGCCTCGCGCAGCACCTTGCGGTCGCGGCCGGAACCGTCTGTCTTCGGCAGGCGATGCGTGCCGGCAAGGATATCCGGCTCGATGCGCGAGATCGCGCTGCCGGCGATCTCGCGCTCGCGCGCGTCGGCCGCCACGCCGAGCGAGCTGAGGTCGGAATTCTGCCAGTAGCTCTCGGTGCGCTTGTAGGCGTTCTCGAAAAGGCTGCGGTTCACCCATTCGAAATCGAAGACCAGCGTCAGCGCCTTGCGCAGCTCCTGCTTCTGGAAGAGCGGACGGCGCGTGTTGAACACGAAGCCGAGCATGCCGGAGGGCGTCTTCGGCTTGATGCTGTCCTTGACGACGGCGCCGGAGAGCGCCGCCGGGAAATCGTAGCCGCGCGCCCATTTCGTCGGGTTGCCTTCCTGGTAGAGGTCGATCTCCCCCTTCTTGAAGGCTTCGAACAGGGAGTTCTCCTGCAGGAAGTATTCGACGGAAATCTCGTCGTAATTGTCGAAGCCGATCTTGGCGGGCAGGTCCTTCGCCCAATAGTCCGGGTCGCGGGCATAGACGATCTTCTCGCCGGGCTTGACCTCCTTCACCTTGTAGGGACCGGAGCCGAGCGGGACGGCGAGGGAGGTGCGGTCGAAGGTTTCCACGTCGATCGCATGCCTGGGCAGGATGGGCGAATAGGCGGCGATCAGCAGCGGCGTTTCCCGGTCGGCCTTGTCGTTGAAGGCGAAGCGCACGCTGCGCTCGCCGACCTTCTCGACCTTCTCCACGCCGTCGAGGCGCCGGTTGAAGGGCGTGCGGCCCTTGTCGCGCAGAAGCTCGAAGCTGAAGATCACGTCTTCCGGCGTCACCGGCTTGCCGTCCGCCCAGCGCGCCTTGGGATTGAGGTTGAACTGGATGAAGGTGCGGTCGTCGTCCCACTCCACCGTTTCGGCGAGCAGGCCGTACAGCGTGAAGGCCTCGTCGCGCGAGCGCTGCATCAGCGATTCGTAGACGAGGTTGCCGAATTCCGGATCCCACATGCCCCGCGCCGTCGTGCGCATGCTCTTCAGGATGAAGGGATTGAGGTTGTCGAAAGTGCCGACGACGCCGTAGGCGATGCGCCCGCCCTTCTTCACGTCGGGATTGACGTAGGTGAAATGCCTGTAGTCGGGCGGCAGGGCCGGCTCGCCGTGCATGGCGATGCCGTGCAGCGGCGCTGCCGAGCCGGGCATCGCCGTAAGCGCGAGCATTGAGGCGGCAAAGGCCATCAGGAAGGGGCGCAAGGGGGTCTCCTCGTGAGGTCCGGATGATTCTCGTCCATTATAGCCGCAGCAACGGGGACGGTACCGTGGCGGGGCCGGAAATAGAAGGCGCGGGGGGAATTTCGCAAGGAAAGGCTGGATATCCGGCGCGGCCCATTGTAACAGGATACGCCGAAGCGGGTCATGCAAATGCCTCATTTCGCCGACAGGAGAGCGCACGGCTGACCAAAACGCCCGCGAGGGGCTTTGAGGAGGGGCGCTGTCGCTCCGGCACCGGATTTTCAGGAGACCGAACTCGTTATGATCTTCACATCGCACCTCATCAAGCGGACCGTGCTTTCCGCCTTTGCTGCTTCCGTTGCCCTGGCGGCCGCTCCGTCCGCAACGCTCGCTCAGCAGGCCACGCCGCCGAAGGGCTGGTTCAAGGTCTGCACCAAGCAGGAAGACAACGACGTCTGCATCGTGCAGAACCTGCTGACGGCAAGCAGCGGCCAGCTCATCACCGCCGTCGGCCTGATCACCGTCACCGGCAAGACCAACCGCAAGATCATGCAGGTCTCGGTTCCGAGCGCCCGTCTCATCCCGCCGGGCGTCCAGATGCAGATCGACGGCGGCAAGGGCCAGAAGATCGACTACGCCATCTGCATGCCCGACAAGTGCGTCGCGGAAGTGCTGTTGACCGACCAGATGATCTCCAGCCTGAAGAAGGGCGGCGAAGTCGTCTTCACCTCGATCAATTTCCAGCGCGCGCCGAACCCGATCAAGATCTCGCTCGAAGGCTTCACCGGCGTCTTCGACGGCGAGCCGATCGAACAGTCGCAGCTCGAAGAGCGCCAGCGCCTGCTGCAGGAAGAAATGCAGAAGAAGGCCGAGGAAGCCCGCAAGAAGCTCGAAGACGCCCAGAAGGCCGCCAAGAGCCAGTAAGCTCCGCATCCTCTGACACGAAGGACCCGGCCATCGGCCGGGTTCAATTTGATGACGAACATTGTTCCAAGCACGCCGTCATCCTCGGGCTTGACCCGAGGATCCATTCTTTTCAAAGCTTATGGATGGTCGGGTCAAGCCCGACCATGACGAAGGAGAGGTTGGGCGGACTTTGTCGGCAAACTGAACCCGGCCATCGGCCGGGTTTTTTGTTGCCCTGAACTTGCGGCGGGCGATCAGTGGAAGATGCCGCTCTGCTCTTTCCAGCGATAGTGCCCCTGGTCCACATCCATCAGCGCGCGGACCTGCGGATGGCGGATCGGCTTGCCGCTGTCGTCCGCCACGAGATTCTGTTCGGAGACATAGGCGACGTATTCCGTGTCGTCGTTCTCCGCGAAGAGGTGGTAGAAGGGCTGGTCCTTCGACGGCCGGATTTCGGCCGGAATGGCATTCCACCACTCTTCCGTATTGGCGAATTCGGGATCGACGTCGAAGACAACGCCACGGAAGGGGAAAATCCGGTGGCGGACCACGTCGCCGATGGCAAATTTTGCATTCCGCATCTTCATGGCGTACCTACCTTTCCTCTTATATTTGGGTAATTTCGCTGAAACATCAATAGTTCCGGTGCGTGGAACGTTCCAACGGGAGAGGCTCGCGGCGCTTGCGCCTCCAGCCGTTTCGGCGTACCTCGAAGAGTAACGTCTCGGACGGATCAGGTGGCATGAACAATCAGTGGGGCAGGAGCGGCAACGGACCGGCGGGAAGCGGCGGCGTCGGCTTGGGCGGCATCGCGTTTGCCGTCCTGGTGAGCCTGGTGCTCGGCGGTGCGGCCGGCTACGGCGCCTTCCGCATGACGGACGGCGCGGCTCCCGCCGGCGACATCGAGCAGCGCGACCGGCGTATC
This sequence comes from Shinella agrisoli, assembly GCF_046557955.1. Lineage (NCBI taxonomy): Bacteria > Pseudomonadati > Pseudomonadota > Alphaproteobacteria > Hyphomicrobiales > Rhizobiaceae > Shinella > Shinella agrisoli. The sequence continues at coordinate 108,281 of NZ_JBJIEP010000013.1, forward strand.
GCCGACCTTGCCAAGGAACTCGACGCGCGTGTCGCCCAGGTCGAGGAAAGCACCCGCAAGGCGCAGGCGCTCGCCGGGGAGAACGACGCCCTCAGGCGCCAGGTCGAAACCCTGCGCACCGATGCGGGCGCATCGGAAGCGGCGAGCGCGGCCGCCGAGAATGCGCGGCTGACGCAGGAGGTGGTGCCGGAGCTGAAGAACGAGCTGGAACTGGCCTCCCAGCGCCTCGCCGATGCCGAAGCGCTGAGGAAGCGGGCCGAGCAAGCGGTGCGGGACCGCGAACGCCGGCTCTCGCTCAACGCCGACCGGATCGCGCGGTTGGAAAAGGCGCTCGATGAGGCGTGCAGCCGGCAGGGCGCGGTACGCGACGCCGAGATGGAGCGCCTGGAAGCGGAGGCCGACACGCTGCGGCGGGACCTATCGCAGGCGCGGCAGGCCGAAGAAGCGATCCGCACGAGGGAGCTTCCCGCCTTGCGCGAGGAGGTGGCCCGCAAGGACCGGGAAATCGCCGCGCTCAATGCACGCAACGCATCGCTGGCCGCACGGATCGGCGCGCTCGAGGCGGCCGCGCGATCCGCGCAGCCCGGCGGCCAGACGGACGGCGGCGACAAGCCGGCGCTCGACAATGCGAAACCCGACGAGGGCCGCAGCCCGCGCAATGCCGCGCTCGTGGCCGAGGCGATGCAGGACACGCCCGGCCTCGACCGCCTGACGCGTGCCCAGCGCGACCAGCTGGAGCGCACGCTGGTGTCCGGCGAATGCGTCACCAATGCGCTCGGCGGCGTCTTCACGCGCGTGCCGGTCCTGACGCTCAGGAACCTGATGCGCGGTCTCGACAGCGACTGCTGAATTTAGTCCGGCGGCCCGGCCGCCGGCTTTGGGAAGGAGATTTGGATGAAGCGATCTGTTGTGGCGGCCGCGCTCGGCCTTGCGCTTTCGGCGGGCGGCGCATCGGGGCAGGAATTCGAGCGCAACATCATGACCGGCGGCCCGCAAGGCACCTATATCCAGATCGGCCGGGACATCGCCGCGCTCGGCGCCGAATGCGGCCTCAAGCTGAACGTGGTCGAAAGCGCCGGCTCCCTGGAAAACTTCGTCGGCGTGCGCAACCGGCGCAACACGCAATTCGGCATCGTGCAGAGCGACGTGCTCGAATACCTCAAGACGTTCGAGGCGAACGATCCGGAGGTGCAGAAGGCGGTCAAGGGCGTGCGCATCATGTTCCCCCTCTACAACGAGGAGATCCATGTGCTGGCGCGCAAGGACATCGCCGGCATGAAGGACCTCGCCGGCAGAAAAGTCGCGGTCGGCAAGAAGGACAGCGGCACGTTCCTCACCGCCACGCTCATCATGGACATCCTGCAGGTGAAGGCCGGCCAGCGCATGGACATCAACCCGGACGAGGCGCTGCCGAAGCTGCTGTCGGGCGAGATCGACGCCTTCTTCTACGTCGCCGGCGCGCCCGCCTCGCTCTTTTCCGGCAGCGCGATCGACAAGGCGAAGTTCCATCTCCTGCCGATCACCGAGGCGCCGCTGCTGGCGACCTATACGCCGTCGCGCATCGAGGCCGGCACCTACTCGTTCCAGGACCAGCCGGTCGACCTCATCGCCGTCAAGGCCGTGATGATGACTTACGACTACGACATCCGGCGCAACGCCTATCATCGCGACAGCTGCAAGTCGGTGGCGGATTTCTCCAACCTCATCCTCACCGGGCTCGACAGGCTGAAGGCGACGGGCCATCCGAAATGGAAGACCGTGGACCTGACGGCGCTGCCGCCCGGCTGGCAGGTGGGCGTCTGCGTGAAGACGGGCATGGCGCTCGACTACAAGCCGGCCTGCAAGCCGGCTGCCGGCAACGCCTCCGGCGCGGATGCGGACGATTCGAACGAGGAATACCTGGACCTGCTCAAGCAGCGCCTGCAGCAATAACGCTCCGCCGGAACGCCTCCGCCACCGACACAAAACCCGGCCGCTGGCCGGGTTTTGTGTCCGAGGGTACCTCCCGTCCGAAGACGGGAGGAACGGATCGGTCAGGCGGAGTAGTACATGTCGAACTCGACCGGGTGCGGGGTCATTTCGAAGCGCATGACTTCCGCCATCTTGAGTTCGATGTAGGAGTCGATCTGGTCGTCGTCGAACACGCCGCCGGCGGTGAGGAACTTGCGGTCCTTGTCGAGGCTCTCGAGCGCCTCGCGCAGCGAGCCGCAGACGGTCGGGATCTTCTTCAGTTCCTTCGGCGGCAGGTCGTAGAGGTCCTTGTCCATGGCCTTGCCGGGATGGATCTTGTTCTTGATGCCGTCGAGGCCGGCCATCAGCATGGCCGCGAAGGCGAGGTACGGATTTGCCAGCGGGTCGGGGAAGCGGACTTCGACGCGCTTGGACTTCGGACCCGTGCCGAACGGAATGCGGCAGGAGGCCGAGCGGTTGCGGGCCGAGTAGGCGAGCAGGACCGGCGCCTCATAGCCCGGGACGAGGCGCTTGTAGGAGTTCGTCGTCGGGTTGGAGAAGGCGTTGATCGCCTTGGCGTGCTTGATGATGCCGCCGATGTAGTAGAGGCAGGTCTCGGAAAGGCCGGCATACTCGTCGCCCGCGAAGGTCGGCTTGCCGTCCTTCCAGATCGACTGGTGAACGTGCATGCCCGAGCCGTTGTCGCCGAAGATCGGCTTCGGCATGAAGGTCGCCGTCTTGCCGTAGGCGTTGGCGACCTGGTGCACGACGTACTTGTAGATCTGGATCTTGTCGGCGTTGCGCACCAGCGTGTCGAACTTCACGCCGAGCTCGTGCTGGGCGGCCGCCACCTCGTGGTGCTGCTTTTCGACGACGACGCCCATTTCGGCGAGCACCGTCAGCATCTCGGAGCGCATGTCCTGGCACGAGTCGATCGGCGGGACAGGGAAGTAGCCGCCCTTGACGCGCGGACGGTGGCCGAGGTTGCCGGTCTCGTAGTCGGTGTCGTCGTTGGACGGCAGTTCGGACGAGTCGAGCTTGAAGCCGGTGTTGTACGGATCGGCCTTGTACTTGACGTCGTCGAAGACGAAGAATTCCGGTTCCGGACCGACATAGACGGTGTCGCCGATGCCGGAGGCCTTGAGGTAGGCTTCGGCCTTCTTGGCGGTGCCGCGCGGATCGCGGTTGTAGGCTTCGCCGGAGACCGGGTCGAGGATGTCGCACATGACGACCATGGTGGACTGCGCGAAGAACGGATCCATGTGGACCGTTGCCGGATCGGGCATCAGCACCATGTCGGACTCGTTGATGGCCTTCCAGCCGGCAATCGAGGAACCGTCGAACATGACGCCGTCGGCGAACATGTCTTCGTCGACGCAGGAAACGTCCATCGTGACGTGCTGCAGCTTGCCCTTGGGGTCGGTGAAGCGCAGGTCGACGAACTTTACGTCGTTTTCCTTGATTTGCTTGAGGATGTCATTGGCAGTCGTCATTTTTATGGTCCCTGTGTGATGACGAGGTGGAAGCCTTGGCCGGACGGCAAGGCGGGATTAGATGGCGTCTACGCCGGTTTCGCCGGTGCGGATGCGGATGACTTCTTCGACGTTGGAGACAAAGATCTTGCCATCGCCGATGCGGCCGGTCTGGGCCGCGTTGCGGATCGCCTCGATGACGGCTTCCGCATTCTCGTCCGCCAGGACGACCTCGACCTTCACCTTGGGCAGAAAGTCGACGACGTATTCGGCGCCACGGTAAAGCTCCGTGTGCCCCTTCTGGCGTCCAAAGCCCTTCGCCTCCGTGACGGTGATACCCTGCAGGCCGACTTCCTGAAGAGCCTCCTTCACCTCATCGAGTTTGAAAGGCTTGATGATCGCTTCGATCTTTTTCATGAGAAAATGTCTCTCCGCTTCTCCCGTTTGCGCGCGGCTCGCGCCCGCTGCACACTTCAAATGCACGTAGCATGCCAACTTGAAGCAGGATGCGTGCCAGATCGGATGAAATCCGTCCCTTTCACGACCCCACTCGTCGTCACGCCGGCGATGATGCGGCTTTCCGGGAAAAAGGGCCAGCGGAATCTGCCTAAAAAATGTCTCTTTCCGCGCCGTCCGGCCTGCTTCGACGGCCCCCGAAACGGGTTTGGCGCCGAAAGCTGCAAATTTGAGCATACTGAATATGCAGATGCATAAAAAACGAGCTGAAACGAAAAGCGCAAGCGGGCTTGCCCGGCCTGCGTCTTTGCGGGCATCCTGGGGCATGCACAAGGAAATCGACACGCTGATCATCACGCCCGCGGAGATGGGGCGCATCGACCGCGCCGCCGCCGCATCGGGACTATGGAGCTACGGCCTGATGGAGCGGGCAGGCCAGGCTGTCGCCGCCGCGGCGCTCCGCCGCTTCCCCGGAGCCTTGCGGTTCGCCGTGCTCTGCGGGCCGGGCAACAACGGCGGCGACGGCTATGTCGCCGCGCGCGTCCTGCGGGATGCCGGCGCCGAGATCGCGGTCCATGCCCTCGGCGACACCGCCTCGCTGAAAGGCGATGCCGCGACGGCCTTTGCGAATTTTAACGGCGGTGTCGCGCCTCTTGCGGACTATTCGCCGCGTTCCGGGGATGTCGTCATCGACGCGTTGTTCGGAGCGGGATTGGCCCGCGACCTTCCGGACGAGGTCGCCCGCACCATCGACGCCGTGCGCCGGACCGTCCTGCCCGTCCTGGCGGTGGACCTGCCGTCCGGCATCGACGGCCGGACGGGGCAGGTGAGGGGCGCGGCCTTCGAGGCCGCCGCGACCGTCACCTTCATGTGCCGCAAGCCCGGCCACCTGCTTTTGCCCGGCAGGACGCTTGCGGGCGATGTGGAAATCTTCGACATCGGCATTCCCGCGCGCATCCTTGCGCGGCATGCCGAGCATATGCGGGTGAACGCGCCGGCGGTCTGGCGCGGCGCCCTGCCGCGGCAGGCGGGCGCCGTGCATAAATATGTGCGGGGCCATCTTGCCGTGTTCTCAGGCCCGGCGACCGCCACCGGCGCGGCGCGCCTGTCCGCTGCGGCCGGCCTTCGCGCCGGCGCCGGCCTCGTCACGCTGCTGTCGCCGCGCGATGCGCTTTGCGCAAACGCGGCGCACCTGACGGGCGTGATGCTGAAGGCGCTCGACGGCGACGGCGATCTTACGGCGCTCCTTGAAGACGGCCGGCTGAAAACCTTCGTCCTCGGCCCGGGCTTCGGCGAGGCGCACAAGGCAAGACGGTATGTCCGCCTGCTTGCCGAGAGCGGCCGTCGCCTCGTGCTCGACGCGGACGGCATCAGCGCCTTCCGGGACGCGCCGGACGAGCTCTTCTCGCTTTTTGCCGGCGCGGAACCGCGTCTGGTGCTGACGCCGCACGACGGAGAGTTTGCCCGGCTGTTCGCCGACCTTGCCGGCGACGGCGCCCTTTCGAAGATCGAGCGCGCGCAAAAGGCCGCGGCCCGCTGCAACGGCGTCGTGGTCCTCAAGGGCGCCGATACCGTGATCGCCGCGCCGGACGGCCGCGTGCTCGTCAACGAGAACGCGCCGCCGTGGCTTGCGACGGCCGGCTCCGGCGACGTGCTCGCCGGCATCGTCGGGGCCCATCTGGCGCAGGGTCTGCCGGCCTTCGAGGCGGCCGCCGGCGCCGTCTGGCGCCACGGCGAGGCCGGGCGCATCGCGGGCGAGGGGTTGACGGCGGAAGACCTGCCGGCCGCCATCCCGCCCTGGCCCACCGGAGGATAACCGATGGAAAGCAGCGTAAGGTCATTCTTCGAGCGATACGAAAGACTGTTCAACCAATCCCTCGCCGGCCATGCGGACATGGATGACGTCGCGGCCCTCTATGCGCCCGCGTTCATCGCGGCCTCGCCTGCCGGCGTGGCGACCGGCAAGAATGACGAACATTTCAAGCAGGTCGTGGCCCAGGGCTACGAGCGCTACGAGGCGATCGGAACGAAGGAAATGCGCATACGCGATATCCGCATTTCTCCGATGGACGACCACCATTGCCTGGCGCATGTTGCCTGGACGGCGACCTATGAACGCAAGGGCCAGCCGGACATCGCCATCGATTTCGACGTACACTATTTCGTCCAGATGCTGGACGGCGGGCCGAAGGTCTTCGGCTGGGTATCCGGCGACGAGCAGGCGCTGCTGAGGAAGCACGGCATCATCTGAAGCCGGCGCCCTGCCTCAACCCGTCCGCTTCTTCAGCTCGCGCGCGCCGTTCGGAGCGTTCACCTTGCCTGACGTGATGAAGAAGGCGAAGACGTCCCGCGCTTTCCTGGCCGGCCTGGTGTCCGGATCGATCTTCGGCAGGTCCGCCGGCTCGCCTCCGCCCGCCCAGTCCTTGAGCCGCGCCGCCCATTCGTCGAGCGCCTTCTCCGGATAACAGGTTTTGATGTCGTCCGAGCCCTTCTGCAGGCGGGCATAGACGAAGTCCGCCGTCACATCGGCAATCTCCGGATAGTCTTCGTGCTGCGCATAGACGATCGCCGCCTTGTACTTGCGGGCGAGCGCGGCGAATTCCGGCACCAGGAACGTGTCGTTGCGCACTTCCAGCGCATGCTTCAGCGCAAGGCCGTCCAGCTTCTCCGGCAGGAGCTTCAGGAAACCCTCGAAATCCTCCGGCTCGAACTTCTTGGTCGGCGGGAACTGCCAGAGGATCGGGCCGAGATGGTCGCCGAGCTCGGTGAGGCCCTGCGTCAGGAATTTCTCGACGGACTCGCCGCCGTCGCTGAGCACCTTGCGGTTCGTTGTGAAGCGGCTGGCCTTGAGCGAGAAGATGAAGCCGTCCGGCACTTCGGAGGCCCACTTGGCGAAGGTCTCCGGCTTCTGCGAGCCGTAATAGGTGCCGTTGACCTCGATGGCGGAGAGCTCGCGGCTCGCGAATTCGAGCTGCCGCTTCTTCGGCAGCTTTTCCGGGTAGAAGGTTCCCTCCCACGGATCGAAGGTCCAGCCGCCGATGCCGGTGCGAATGGTGCCCGATGTGCTCATGTCCTGTCCTCCTCGACAGACGGATGGCGGCGCCTCAAGCCGGCGCGATGAAGGGCTGCGATATCTCCGCGAAAACCGACAGGGCCTCCATGCCGGCGCAATGCGCCGCCAGCGCGGGGTAGGCGGCGGGATCGATAAGGCCGGGATAGGCTTCGCCCACATGCCGCCAGGCGCAGGCGACCGCGATATCGGCGTGCGTGATGCGGCCGAACCAGAAGTCGCCCGGCCGGGCAGCGCGCTCCGCATCGAGCGCGGCAAGCACGGTCGTGATCTGCGAACGGCAGCGCTCGACGAAATAGGCCGATGGCGTCTCGTGCAGGTGCAACTCGTAGAACAGGCTGACGCCCTTGTCGGCAAGGCCGGTCGCGAAGGTCACGACCTTCAGCACCTGCCGCCGCTCCGGCTCGACCCCGGGCAGCAGCCGCTTTTCCGCCGGCACGAGGCCGTCGACATAGTCGAGGATCGAATGGCTGTCGGCCACGATGCCGCCGTCGTCGAGCAGCAGCGTCGGCACCCGCATCAGCGGATTGACCGCCTGCACCTTCACGCCCTCGCCGAACACCGACCAGGGCTGGTGCTCGAACGGCAGGCCGTAGAGGCGCATCGCGATCGCGACGCGGCGCACGTAGGACGAATCGTACTGGCCGATCAGGATCATCGCCTACTCCGCCGCGGCCTTCTTCATCGGCCGGCGTTCCAGCAGATCCTTGAGGAACCGGCCGGTATAGGAGCGCTCCACCTTCACGACGTCCTCCGGCGTGCCCTCCGCGATGACCTCGCCGCCGCCGTCGCCGCCCTCGGGGCCGAAGTCGATGATCCAGTCGGCCGTCTTGATGACCTCCAGGTTGTGCTCGATGACGACCACCGAATTGCCCTGGTTGACCAGTTCGTGCAGCACTTCGAGCAGCTTCGCCACGTCGTGGAAGTGGAGGCCCGTGGTCGGCTCGTCGAGGATGTAGAGCGTGCGGCCGGTCGAGCGCTTGGAGAGCTCCTTGGCGAGCTTGACGCGCTGCGCCTCGCCGCCAGACAGCGTGTTCGCCTGCTGGCCGACCTTGATATAGCCGAGGCCCACCTGGTTCAGCGTCGTCAGCTTGTCGCGCACGGCGGGCACGGCCGCGAAGAACTCGACGCCTTCCTCCACCGTCATGTCGAGGACGTCGGCGATCGACTTGCCCTTGAAGGTGACGTCGAGCGTCTCGCGGTTGTAGCGCTTGCCGTGGCAGACGTCGCAGGTCACGTACACGTCCGGCAGGAAGTGCATCTCGATCTTGATGACGCCGTCGCCCTGGCAGGCCTCGCAGCGCCCGCCCTTGACGTTGAAGGAGAAGCGGCCCGGCTGGTAGCCGCGCGCCTTGGCCTCCGGAAGCCCCGCGAACCAGTCGCGGATCGGCGTGAAGGCGCCGGTATAGGTTGCCGGGTTGGAGCGCGGCGTGCGGCCGATCGGCGACTGGTCGATGTCGATCACCTTGTCGATATATTCGAAACCGTCGATGCGCTCGTGCTCGGCGGGGATCTCGCGCGCGCCCATGATGCGGCGGGCGGCGGACTTGTAGAGCGTCTCGATCAGGAAGGTCGACTTGCCGCCGCCGGAAACGCCCGTGACCGCCGTGAAGACGCCCAGCGGGATCGAGGCCGTGACATTCTTCAGATTGTTGGCTTTCGCCCCGACGACCTTGATTTCCTTTTTCTTCTTCGGTTTTCGCCGTTCGGCGGGAATCGCGACCGAAAGCTCGCCGGAGAGGTATTTTCCGGTGAGGGATGCAGGATTGGCGATGATCTCGTCCGGCGTTCCCTGCGCCACCACCTTGCCGCCGTGGATGCCCGCGGCAGGGCCGATGTCGACCACGTAGTCCGCCGTCAGGATCGCGTCCTCGTCATGCTCGACGACGATCACGGTGTTGCCGATGTCGCGCAGGTGCCTGAGCGTGTCGAGCAGGCGCGCATTGTCGCGCTGGTGCAGGCCGATGGAGGGCTCGTCGAGCACGTAGAGCACGCCCGTCAGGCCCGAGCCGATCTGCGAGGCGAGGCGGATGCGCTGGCTCTCGCCGCCGGACAGCGTGCCGGAATTGCGCGAGAGCGAGAGGTATTCGAGGCCGACGTCGTTGAGGAAGCGCAGGCGCTCGCGGATCTCCTTGAGGATGCGGACGGCGATCTCGTTCTGCTTGGCGTTCAGCTTCTCCGGCAGCGCCTCGAACCAGTCGCGCGCAACGCGGATCGACATGTCGGTGACCTCGCCGATATGCAGCTTGTTGATTTTCACCGCCAGCGCCTCGGGCTTGAGGCGATAGCCGTTGCAGGCCGGGCAGGGGGCGGCCGACATGTAGCGCTCGATCTCCTCACGCGACCAGGCCGAATCCGTCTCCTTCCAGCGGCGTTCCAGATTGGGAACGATGCCCTCGAAGGTCTTCACCGTCTTGTAGGAGCGCGCGCCGTCCTTGTAGTTGAACTCGATCTTCTCGTCCGTGCCGTGCAGGATGGCGTTCTGTGCTTCCTCGGAGAGCTCCGACCAGCGATTGGAGAGCTTGAAGCCATAGGCGGCGCCGAGCGCTTCCAGCGTCTGGTTGTAGTAGGGCGAGGAGGATTTCGCCCAGGGCGCGATGGCGCCGTCCCGCAAGGTACGCTGCACCTCCGGCACGATGAGGTCGGGGTCGATCTTCTGCTGGCTGCCGAGGCCGTCGCAGGTCGGGCAGGCGCCGAAGGGATTGTTGAACGAGAACAGCCGCGGCTCGATTTCCGGGATGGTGAAGCCGGAGACCGGGCAGGCGAACTTCTCCGAGAACATCACGCGCTCGTGCGTCTCGTTCAGCGACTTGTTGGCCGAGCCGCCGGCCGCCGTCTCCTCCACCGGCAGCGGCTTGTCGGCGAATTCGGCGATCGCGAGGCCGTCGGCGAGCTTGAGGCAGGTCTCCAGGCTGTCCGCAAGGCGCGAGGCGAGGTCCGGACGCACGACGACGCGGTCGACCACCACGTCGATGTGGTGCTTGTACTTCTTGTCGAGCGCCGGCACGTCGGCGATCTCGTAGAACTGGCCGTCGACCTTGACGCGCTGGAACCCCTTCTTCATCAGTTCGGCGAGTTCCTTCCTGTACTCGCCCTTGCGCCCGCGCACGACGGGCGCGAGGATGTAGAGGCGCGTGCCCTCGCCGAATTCCAGCACGCGGTCGACCATCTGGCTCACCGTCTGGCTCTCGATCGGCAGGCCCGTCGCCGGCGAATAGGGAACGCCGACGCGCGCGAAGAGGAGGCGCATGTAGTCGTAGATCTCGGTGACCGTGCCGACGGTCGAGCGCGGGTTCTTCGATGTCGTCTTCTGCTCGATGGAGATGGCCGGCGACAGGCCGTCGATCTGGTCGACGTCCGGCTTCTGCATCATCTCCAGGAACTGGCGGGCATAGGCCGAGAGACTCTCGACATAGCGGCGCTGGCCCTCCGCATAGATCGTGTCGAAGGCGAGCGACGACTTTCCCGAGCCCGAAAGCCCGGTCATGACGATCAGCGTGTTGCGGGGCAGGTCGAGGTCGATGCCCTTGAGATTGTGTTCGCGTGCGCCGCGAATGGAAATGGTCTTGAGTTCGCTCATGGTGTCCAGCGTCAGAAGTCGTTGCGCATTGCAGAAGGGGTCGGCCCCTATGTAGGGACTGGTTGGAGCCTGTCCATGCGCGCTCTTGCAGATTCCGTGCCCGTTTCCGATTCGGTTGACAAGAGTGTAGGGAATTATTAGAACAAAAAAAGAACAGATTTTTGCAATTAACTGCAATTGATCTGTGGATACCGTTTGACGCGGGGCGGCGCCGGCGGACGGCAGCCGATAAGATGACGCATTCGTGTAGTGAAATGATGTCGGGCGCCTTTCGTCCGGCGCGACAACGGGAAGTACGGGTATGGCTGGTAGCGTCAACAAGGTGATCTTGATCGGGAACGTCGGGGCGGACCCGGAAATCCGGCGCACGCAGGACGGTCGGCCGATCGCGAACCTGCGCATCGCCACCTCCGAGAGCTGGCGCGACCGCAACAGCGGCGAGCGCCGCGAGAAAACGGAATGGCACAATGTCGTCGTCTTCAACGAGGGCCTGTGCAAGGTCGTCGAGCAATATGTGAAGAAGGGCGCCAAGCTCTACATCGAGGGCCAGTTGCAGACCCGCAAGTGGCAGGACCAGACCGGCAACGACCGCTACACGACGGAGGTCGTGCTGCAGGGCTTCAACTCGACGCTGACCATGCTCGACGGGCGCGGCGAGGGCGGCGGTGCAGGCCGGGGCGGCGATTTCGGCGGGGCCGGCAACTATGGCGGCGGCCAGAACTACGACGATTACGGTTCGCGTCCGGCCTCCGGCGGCGGCGGCAGCAGCCGTTCGGGCGGTTCGCCGCTGTCACGCGACATGGACGACGACATCCCGTTCTGAGGCGCGGCGAGGGCCGGCGGAAGCGTCGGCCTTTCTCTTCGGCGGCCCCCGTGTTTCAGGATCGAGGACGGTGACGTCCTACATGGGAGAGTGCCATGAACGATGAGAAGACGGCCGCGGATGTGATCTTCCTGCGGCCCGGCGAGGGGCGGACCTATCCGCTCGGGCGGATGAGCGCCGTCTTCAAAGCGGATCACGGCGAAACGGACAGTGCCTATAGCGTCTCCGAATGGTGGCTCGATCCGAGGACGGCGGGACCCGGCGCCCATTCCCATGCCGGGAACATCGAGCTTTTCTATGTGATTGCGGGCGTGGCCAGCATTCTTGCCGGCGAGGAATGGCTGGAAGCGCCGGCGGGCAGCTTCGTGCGCATCCCGGCGACCGTGATGCACGACTTCGAGAACCGCAGCGACGAGCGGGTCGGCCTGCTCAACGTCTTCCTGCCGGGCGGTTTCGAGGAGAAGATGCCGGCCATCTCCAAATGGTTCGCGGAAAACCCTCCCGTCAGCCCACGAACACCGACTTGATGCCGTCCACCACGAACTGCACCGCGAGCGCCGCGAGGATCACGCCGAGCAGGCGCGTGAGGATGGCGCGGCCGGTGTTGCCGAGGAAGCGGTCGATGCGCTCGGCGATCACCAGCGAGAGGAACAGGATGGCGATGCAGAGCGCGATGACGCCGATGAGGGCGCCGCGTTCGAGCGCCGACGGGAAGGAGCCGGAGAGCAGGATCGTGGCGGAGATGGCGCCGGGGCCGGCGATCAGCGGCAGGGCGAGCGGGAAGACGGCGATGTTGTGGATGTGGTCGCGGGTGATCGCCACCTCGCTGGTCTTCTCCTTGCGCTCGTTGCGGCGCTCGAAGATCATCTCGAAGGCGATCCAGAAGAGCAGCAGGCCGCCGGCGATGCGGAAGGCGCCGATGGAGATGCCGAGCAGCGAGAGCACGCCGGCGCCCGTCAGCGCGAAGACGGCGAGGATGCAAAAGGCGATCAGCGAGCCGCGCAGCGCCACCTGTTTGCGCTGCGGCCGCGTCATGCCGACGGTCAGCCCCAGGAAGATCGGCGCAAGGCCCGGCGGGTCGATGGTCACGAGCAGCGTCGTGATCGCATTGACCAGAAGATCGATGGTGAGCATGAAGGCGTTCCCCTCGCCGTTGGCGGCCGTTCGGGCGGCCTTGTGCCCCGCATTGTTAGGCGAGGGCGCCGCCCAAGGGAAGGGCGGGCGGGCAGTCCCGGCGGCAAGGCCATGAAAATGCGCAAATTGGCGGATTTTACTTGGAAAACCCTGTTCAAAACCCCTGGCGAAATTGGCGCTGAGAGCGCCGGTAGGCTATAAAATTCCCTTCTGATTCTGAACAACGATCGTGACCGAAATTGACAGAACAATCGACACCCGGCGGCAAGAACCCTCCCGGCATTGAGCCTATTTCCATCATCGAGGAAATGCAGCGGTCCTATCTCGATTACGCCATGAGCGTGATCGTCTCCCGCGCGCTGCCCGACGTGCGCGACGGCCTCAAGCCCGTGCACCGGCGCATCCTCTACTCGATGAGCGAGATGGGCGTCGACTGGAACAAGAAATACGTGAAGTCGGCGCGCGTGACCGGTGACGTGATGGGTAAATACCATCCGCACGGCGACGCGGCGATCTACGACGCGCTTGCGCGCATGGCGCAGGACTGGTCGCTCCGCCTGCCGCTGATCGACGGCCAGGGCAATTTCGGCTCGGTCGACGGCGACCCGCCGGCCGCCCAGCGCTACACGGAATGCCGCCTGGAGAAGGCCGCCCATTCCCTGCTCGACGACCTCGACAAGGAAACGGTCAATTTCCGCGACAACTACGACGGCACGCTCTCCGAGCCGGTCGTCGTGCCGGCAAAGTTCCCGAACCTCCTGGTCAACGGCGCGGGCGGCATCGCCGTCGGCATGGCGACGAACATCCCGCCGCACAACCTTTCCGAAGTGATCAACGGCTGTATCGCGCTGATCGACAATCCGGCGATCGATCTTCTCGACCTGATGCAGATCATCCCCGGCCCGGACTTCCCGACCGGCGCGCTGATCCTCGGCCGCGCCGGCATCCGCCAGGCCTACGAGACCGGCCGCGGCTCCATCGTCATGCGCGGCCGCGCCACCATCGAGCCGATGCGCGGCGACCGCGAGCAGATCATCATCACCGAGATCCCGTTCCAGGTGAACAAGGCCTCGATGATCGAGAAGATGGCCGAGCTGGTGCGCGAGAAGCGCATCGAGGGCATCTCGGACCTGCGCGACGAATCCGACCGCGACGGCTACCGCGTCGTCATCGAGCTGAAGCGCGACGCCAATGCGGACGTCATCCTCAACCAGCTCTACCGCTACACGCCGCTGCAGACCTCCTTCGGTGCGAACATGGTGGCGCTGAACGGCGGCAAGCCGGAGCAGATGACGCTGCTCGACATGCTGCGCGCCTTCGTCGCGTTCCGCGAGGAAGTCGTCAGCCGCCGCACCAAGTACCTCCTGCGCAAGGCGCGCGAGCGCGCCCACGTCTTGGTGGGCCTCGCCATCGCCGTCGCCAACATCGACGAGGTGATCAACCTCATCCGCCGCGCGCCCGATCCGCAGACGGCGCGCGAGCAGCTGATGGAGCGCCGCTGGCCGGCCAAGGACGTCGAGGCGCTGATCCGCCTCATCGACGACCCGCGCCACCGCATCAACGAGGACAACACCTACAACCTCTCCGAGGAGCAGGCCCGCGCCATCCTCGAACTGCGCCTCGCACGCCTCACCGCGCTCGGCCGCGACGAGATCGACGAGGAGCTGAACAAGATCGGCGAGGAGATCAAGGACTACCTCGACATCCTCTCCTCGCGCCTGCGCATCATGACCATCGTCAAGGACGAGCTCGCCGCGATCCGCGACGAGTTCGGCACGCCGCGCCGCACCGAGATCGCCGAGGGCGGCCCGGACATGGACGACGAGGACCTGATCGCCCGCGAGGACATGGTCGTCACCGTCTCGCATGCCGGCTACGTCAAGCGCGTGCCGCTCGCCACCTACCGCGCGCAGCGCCGCGGCGGCAAGGGCCGCTCCGGCATGGCCATGAAGGACGAGGATTTCGCGACCCGCCTCTTCGTCGCTAACACGCATACGCCCGTCCTGTTCTTCTCCTCCCGCGGCATCGTCTACAAGGAGAAGGTCTGGCGCCTGCCGGTCGGCACGCCGCAATCGAAGGGCAAGGCGCTGATCAACATGCTGCCGCTGGAACCCGGCGAGCGCATCACGACCATCATGCCGCTGCCCGAGGACGAGACGACGTGGGAGAACCTCGACGTCATGTTCTCGACGACCCGCGGCACTGTCCGCCGCAACAAGCTTTCCGACTTCGTCCAGGTCAACCGCAACGGCAAGATCGCGATGAAGCTGGAGGAGGAGGGCGACGAGATCCTCAACGTCGAGACCTGCACGGAGCGCGACGACGTGCTGCTTACCACCGCTCTCGGCCAGTGCATCCGCTTCCCGGTCGATGACGTGCGCGTCTTCGCCGGCCGCAACTCGGTCGGCGTGCGCGGCATCACGCTGGGGGCCGGCGACCGCATCATCTCGATGGCGATCGTCAGCCATGTGGATGCCGAGCCGTGGGAACGCGCCGCCTACCTCAAGCGCTCTGCCGCCGAACGCCGCGCAAGCGGCGTCGACGAGGAGGATATCGCGCTGGTCGGCGAGGAGGTCGGCGAGATCGGCGACCTTTCGGAAGAGCGCTACCAGGACCTCAAGGCCCGCGAGCAGTTCGTGCTGACGGTTTCGGAGAAGGGCTTCGGCAAGCGGTCGTCCTCCTACGACTTCCGCACCTCCGGCCGCGGCGGCAAGGGCATCCGCGCCACCGACACCTCGAAGACGAACGAGATCGGCAAGCTGGTCGCGGCCTTCCCGGTCGAGGACAAGGACCAGCTCATGCTCGTCTCCGACGGCGGCCAGCTGATCCGCGTGCCGGTCGACGGCATCCGCATCGCCAGCCGCGCGACGAAGGGCGTCACGATCTTCTCCACCGCCAGGGACGAAAAGGTGGTGTCCGTCGAACGCATCAGCGAGCCGGAGGGCGAGGAAGACGCCGAAACGGTGAACGGCGAGGACGGCATCGAAGCCGGGGACGCAGCGCCGCCCGCCGAGGAATAGGCCCCCGCGCGCCTTCAGACACGGAAAAGCCGGACGGGCAGGGAACGACCGTCCGGCTTTTCATTTGTCGCGGGTAGCCCGGAGGGAAGACTACCCGCTTTGACGGCGGCAAGGTGGCGTTCTCAGACGCCGAAGCCGCCTGCTTCCGTTTTCAGCCGCGCCGCCTTCAACTCCGCGCGATCCCGTTTCAGTTCGAGGATCGTGCGCGCAAAATCGAAGGTGAAGACGGTGCTGATGAAGACCGTGAAAAGGATGGTGAGTGCCGCCATCATGCTTCACCCGTTCAACGCAGCCACTTGCCGCGTGCGGCAACCTTGGGAGCCGCCGGGCGATCCTCTTCGCGAAGCGCGTGGATCGTGGCAGCGGTAAGCACGATGAACATCGTCATGCAGAGTAGAGCGAGTGCCATTTTCGTGTTCCTTCCAGCCTAAGGAAACGCATTACTTGTTCCACTGTGTTCGATCAGGAGAATGCACGACAACGGTCTTTGTTCCCGACCCCTATGCCGGCATTTAGACATGGCGCGCCTGAAATGGTCTTAAACGGGCCATTCATGCGCTGTTCATGTTCTTGAGCGGGAACAGTTCGGGATGCGACAGGCCGTGCCCTTGCGGAAAGCGGCCGTCCATGACAAAAGGCGGCAAACGGGACCCAGTCGATGACAGTTGCCTTCTATCCTGGCTCATTCGATCCGATCACCAACGGCCACATCGACGTGCTGGTCCAGGCGCTCAACGTGGCGCCCAAGGTCATCGTCGCGATCGGCATCCATCCCGGCAAGACGCCGATCTTCTCCTTCGAGGAGCGGGCCGACCTCATCCGCCAGTCGATCGCCGAGGCGCTGCCGGAGCGGGCGGGGGACGTCAGCGTGGTTTCCTTCTCCAATCTCGTCGTCGATGCCGCCCGCACCCATGGCGCGCGCCTCTTGATCCGCGGGCTGCGCGACGGCACGGATCTCGACTACGAGATGCAGATGGCCGGCATGAACCGGCAGATGGCGCCGGACGTGCAGACCATCTTTCTGCCGGCGGGCGTCGCCTCGCGGCCCATTACCGCCACATTGGTCCGCCAGATCGCGGCCATGGGCGGCGATGTCAGTGCCTTCGTCCCGGCGCCCGTCCTTACGGCCCTCAAAGCCCGCAAGAAGGGCTGAGCACCATCATCCTGAACCCCTCAAGGGAGCTACCATGAACATCCTTCGCCTCGCCTTTGCCGGAGCCCTTCTCCTCGCGGGCACCGCCGTCGCCCAGGCCGCCGAATTCATCACGATCCAGCTGAAGGACGGGCCGGTCGTCATCGAGCTGAACGACAAGGCGCCGAAGCATGCCGAGCGCATCAAGGCGCTCGCCGCCGCCGGCGAATACGACAACGTCGCCTTCCATCGCGTGATCGAGGGCTTCATGGCCCAGACCGGCGACGTGCAATACGGCGACATGGAAGACGGCTACCAGCCGCAGGCGGCCGGCACGGGCGGCTCCAGCCAGCCGGACCTTCCGGCCGAATTCTCCGACGTTCCCTTCGAGCGCGGCACGGTCGGCATGGCGCGCGCGCAGGACCCGAACTCCGCCAACTCGCAGTTCTTCATCATGTTCGCGCCCGGCGACTTCCTGAACGGCCAGTACACGGTCGTCGGCAAGGTCGTCTCCGGCATGGAGAAGGTCGACAAGATCAAGCGCGGCGACGAAGCCGCCAACGGTTCCGTGACCGACCCCGACCGCATGATCAAGGTCAGCGTCGGCAAGTAATCCGAGTTTTCGATTTGTCGCATGTTGCAATCGCAGAACCGCACGCCATTTCTGCGAAACATGCTTTTGAAGGAGAAAGACCATGGCCGAGATCAAGGATCCGGAAAACACCATCATCATGGAGACCACGAAGGGCAGGGTGGTCATCCAGCTTCTTCCGGATCTCGCGCCGGGCCACGTGACGCGCATCAAGGAACTGGCGCGCGAGGGCGCCTATGACGGCGTCGTCTTCCACCGCGTCATCGAGGACTTCATGGCCCAGACGGGCGACGTGAAGTTCGGCAAGCAGGGCGGCAAGGACTTCAACCCGGCCCGCGCCGGCATGGGCGGCTCCGAAAAGCCGGACCTCAAGGCCGAATTCTCCAACATGAGCCACGTGCGCGGCACGTGCTCCATGGCCCGCAGCCAGATGCCGAACTCCGCCAATTCGCAGTTCTTCATCTGCTTCACGGATGCTCCCTGGCTCAACAAGCAGTATTCCGTCTGGGGCCAGGTGGTCGAGGGCATGGAGAACATCGACAAGATCAAGCGCGGCGAACCGGTGCGCGATCCCGACTCCATCGTCTCGATGAAGGTTGCCGCCGACGTGGCGGCCTGATAGAAAGCCGTCGATTTCGACCGCGCTCGCCCCGGCGGGCGCGGTTTTTCTTTGTGTGCTTTTCAAGAGATCGTCGATATGGCTGCTTTCCTCTGGGCGCTGCTCGGCATTGCGGCCGGCGCGTGCATCGCAATCCAGGCTCCCGTCAATGCGCTGCTCGGCCGCGGGTTCGGCATGCCGGTCGCCGCCGCCTGCGTTTCGTTCCTGTCGGGCGCCATCATTCTCGCCCTCGTCATGTTCGCCACCGCCTCGTTCGAGGGCAGGGCGCCGGACTGGCGTGGCCCGGACCTCTGGCTCTACATCGCCGGCGGCGCGCTCGGCACGGTCTATGTCACGACCGCGATCTTCCTGACGCCGCGCATCGGCGCGGCCGCCGTCATGGCCTTCGCCGTCTCCGGCCAGCTTCTCGCCGGCATCCTGCTCGACCGCATCGGCTTCCTCGGCATGGCCGTGCGCGAGATCTCCGCCGGCCGCATCGCCGGCGCCCTGATGCTCGTCGCAGGCGCGCTGATGATCCGTTTCCTCTGAGGTCCGCCGCATGCGTGTCGACCTCTTCGATTTCGACCTGCCGGAAGAGCGCATCGCGCTGCGCCCCGTGAGCCCCCGCGAGGCGGCGAAGCTGCTCGTCGTGCGCCCGGGCGCCGATACACCCTACGAGGACCGCACCGTCGGCGACCTGCCGTCGCTGCTGAAAGCCGGCGACGCGCTGGTCTTCAACGACACGCGCGTCATCCCCGCCCAGCTCGAAGGCATCCGCCACCGCGACGGGGCGGGCGGCCAGAAGGTCTCCGCGACGCTGCACATGCGCATCGCCGGCGACCGCTGGAAGGCCTTCGCCAAGCCGGGAAAACGCATCAAGACCGGCGACCGCATCGCCTTCGGCGAAACGCTTTCCGCCACCGTCGAGGAGAAAGGCGAGGGCGGCGAGGTCACGCTGCATTTCGACGCCTCCGGCCCGGCCCTCGACCGCGCCATCGCCGCCGTCGGCCATATCCCGCTTCCGCCCTACATCGCCTCGAAGCGCGCGGACGACGAGGCGGACCGGCGCGATTACCAGACCATCTACGCCCGTAAGGAGGGCGCCGTCGCCGCGCCGACGGCGGGCCTCCACTTCACCGACGCGCTCTTCGAAAGGCTCGACGCGCTCGGCGTCGAGCGGCATTTCGTGACGCTGCATGTCGGCGCCGGCACCTTCCTGCCGGTCAAGGCCGACGACACGGCGGACCACGTCATGCACGAGGAGATCGGTTACGTCTCGCAGGAGACGGCCGCCGCGCTCAACGCCGTGCGGGCGCGAGGCGGGCGCATCGTCTGCGTCGGCACGACGTCGCTGCGCCTCCTAGAAAGCGCCGCCGACGCGGACGGCACGATCCGGCCGTGGTCCGGCGCGACGGGCATCTTCATCACCCCCGGCTACCGCTTCCGCACGGCGGACGTGCTGATGACCAATTTCCACCTGCCGAAATCGACGCTCTTCATGCTCGTCTCGGCCTTTTCCGGCCTCGAGACGATGCGCGGCGCCTATGCCCATGCGATCTCGGTCGGCTACCGCTTCTATTCCTACGGCGACTCCAGCCTGCTTTTCCGGAACGACCGATGACCGAAACATTCCAGTTCAACCTTCTCGCCACGGACGGCAAGGCGCGCCGCGGCGAGGTCTCCATGCCGCGCGGGGAAATCCGCACGCCGGCCTTCATGCCGGTCGGGACGGTCGGCACCGTCAAGGCGATGTATCTCGACCAGGTGCGGGAACTCGGCGCCGACATCATCCTCGGCAACACCTACCACCTGATGCTGCGCCCCGGCGCCGAGCGCGTCGCGCGCCTCGGCGGCCTGCACGAGCTCATCCGCTGGCCGTACCCGATCCTCACCGATTCCGGCGGCTTCCAGGTCATGTCGCTCGCCGGCCTGCGCAAGCTCGACGAAGAGGGCGTCACCTTCAAGAGCCATGTCGACGGCGCCCTGCACCACATGTCGCCGGAGCGCTCCATCGAGATCCAGGGCCTGCTCGACAGCGACATCCAGATGCAGCTCGACGAATGCGTGGCGCTGCCGGCATCGCCGAAGGAGATCGAGCGCGCCATGGAACTGTCGCTGCGCTGGGCCGAGCGCTGCAAGACGGCCTTCGGCGACCAGCCCGGCAAGGCGATGTTCGGCATCGTGCAGGGCGGCGACATCCCGCAGCTGCGCGAGCGCTCGGCGCAAGCGCTCGCCGGCCTCGGCCTCAAGGGCTACGCCATCGGCGGGCTTGCCGTGGGCGAGCCGCAGGAGGTGATGCTCGACATGATCGACACGACCGTCCCCAATCTGCCGGCCGAAAAGCCGCGCTACCTGATGGGCGTCGGCACGCCGGACGATATCCTGAAATCCGTCGCCCGCGGCATCGACATGTTCGACTGCGTGATGCCGACCCGCTCCGGCCGCCACGGCCTTGCCTTCACCCGGCGCGGCCGCATCAACCTGCGCAACGCCCGCCATGCCGAGGACATGCGCCCGCTCGACGAGGAATCGCGCTGCCCGGCCGCCCGCGACTATTCGCGCGCCTACCTGCACCATCTCATCCGCGCCAACGAGTCGCTCGGCGGCATGCTTTTGACCTGGAACAACCTTGCCTACTACCAGGACCTGATGGCCGGCATCCGCAAGGCAATCGAGGAGGGCCGCTTCGCCGATTTCATGGCGGAGACGCAGGAGATGTGGGCGAGGGGCGACCTCGCCCCTCTCTGAGGCGTTAAATCTCCGGCCCCGGCGCGGCACGCACAATGTGCACGCCATTGATCTTGTAGCTGCCATCAGGCTGCTTCACGACCTGGTAGAGCGCGGTCCAGTCCTTGCCGTCCTGTCCGGAAATCAGCACTTCCTGCACCACCATGTCGCCGTCCACCTTGGACCGGCCGAACGCGAAGCTGCCCGGCCGGTAGACCGGCGCGTAGCCCCTTTTCACCATGTCGAAGAAGGCGTCTTCCGTCGGGAACTTTCCGCGAATGGTCGGAGAGGCGAAGGAATAGGCCGTTTTCACATCGTCGTTCAGGAAGGCCGTGATCTGGCTGTGGATGATGCCCTGCACCGTATCGACGGGCTCTCCCGCCCGCGCGGCGCCGGACGGCAGCAATGGCAGGCAAGCGCAAAGGAACAAGGCAGCAGGCAACTTCATGGCGCGCACTCCTTCTGGCAGAAGCCAGAGTAGCACGGAAGATTGCAAGGAGCCGCTGGGCGCAGCAGTTGGCTTCAAGGTATTCTGTATGAAAAAGAATATTTAAAAACAAGTATATAAATAAATAACTTAACGCATAATATAATATCACTTGTTTGTGATATAAAGGGCAGGGACGGTGCGAGCGCTCCTCATATCCGGGCTCTGCGGAACACCACGACGTCGGACTCCTGATATGCCGCCCGGGCGAATGCCCGGAATCCGTGCCGCTCGGCAAGGCGTATCGACGCGGCGTTTTCCGGGTCGATGATGCAGGTGATCGCCTTGTCCGGGTGGCTCGCCGCCGCCCAGGGCAGCGTCGCGCCCAGCACCTCGCTGGCATAGCCGCGAGCCCGGAGGTCGGGGAGCAGGCCCCAGCCGGCTTCCAGCGTACCTTCGATGCTGGGCGTCAGCGCGCGCCGCATCTCATGGAACCCGGCTTCGCCCACGAGGTGGCCGGACGCCTTGTCGGTGATCGCCCAGAAGCCGAAACCCATGATGCTCCACATGCCGATATGGCGCAGAAGCCGCGTCCAGGACTGCTCGCGCGACAGCGGCACGCCGCCGATATAGCGCACGACCTCCGGCATCGCCCACATCGCCGTCATGGCGTCGAGGTCATCCGGCCTGAAGCCGCGCAGGATGAGACGATCGGTTTCGAGCACAGGGATGTCGGGCATGGGAATATCGCAGGGGACTGGAAGATGGCGGGGCGGAATCGGGCGCGTCCGGCTGGGCAGGGCGATCCGGATTGCCGCGACATCATCTACTATGGAACACGCCGGATGACCAGTGGACATGGATTACATAAGATAGATTATGGAACTATCCCGTATGCGCGGATGCCCCCAAAGACGCTGGAAATCCGCTTTCTGCCTTGACCCGGAACCGCCCGCGGCCTTAAGCCGAACGGCAGACGGAACCAACAGCGAAAGCCCGCAGCGATGAGCGATTTGCGCATTCTCTCCGACGCCTTTATCCCGGAACTGCCGAACCGCTACAAGGGCAAGGTCCGCGAGAATTACGACCTGCCGGACGGCAGCCGCATCATCATCGCGACGGACCGGCTCAGCGCCTTCGACGTCATCCTGACCGCCATTCCCTTCAAGGGCCAGGTGCTGACGCAGACGGCGCGCTACTGGTTCGAGGAAACCGCCGACATCTGCCCGAACCACGTGCTGGCCCATCCGGACCCGAACGTCGTCATCGGCACACGGCTCGACATCCTGCCGGTCGAGGTCGTCGTGCGCGGCTATCTCGCCGGAACCACCAGCACCTCGATCCTGACGAAATACCGCAAGGGCGAGCGCGAGATGTACGGCATCACGCTGCCGGACGGCCTTCGCGACAACGAGAAGCTGCCCGAGCCGATCATCACGCCCACCAGCAAGGCCTTCGACGGCGGCCATGACGAGCCGCTGTCCGGCGCCGAAATCCTCACCCAGGGCCTGCTGACGGCCGGGCAATGGGAAACGGTCTCGCGCTATGCGCTGTCGCTCTTTGCGCGCGGCCAGGCCCGCGCGGCCGAGCGCGGGCTCATCCTCGTCGACACCAAGTACGAATTCGGCACGGACAAGGACGGCCGCATCGTTCTGGCCGACGAGATCCACACGCCGGATTCGAGCCGCTACTGGATCGCAGACAGCTACGAGGAAAGCTTTGCCAAGGGCGGCCGCCCGGCGAGCTTCGACAAGGATTTCGTGCGTGCCTGGGTCACGGAGCGCTGCGACCCGTACAAGGACCCGATCCCGGAGATTCCGCGCGCGCTCGTCGAGCAGACGTCGAAGGTTTACATTCAAGCCTTTGAACAGATTACCGGAAAGACGTTCGTGCCCGACCTGTCCGGCGCGACGGTCCTCGACCGCATCCGCAAGAATCTCGCGCCTTACTTCGCCTGATCGCCGGCCAGCGCGATCTCGAAGCTGAGCCCGTCATAGGCCGGCTCGACATGGGCCGGGGTTTCCCGCCGCACGGTGTCGTAGTCGAGCGGCACATGCATGTGGGTCAGGATCGCGCGCGCCGGCTTCAGCCGCTCGATCCATTCGAGCGCCTGGCCGAGCGACAGATGGCTGGCATGGTAACGGTATTGCAGCGCATCGATCACCAGCATGTCGAGCCCGGCGAGCCTCGGCACGGTCTCGTCCGGGAAGTCGCTGATATCGCTGCAATAGGCGACATCGCCGATGCGGAAGCCCAGCGAATGGATGGACCCGTGCACCTGGAGGAGGGGCTGGAAGGTGATCGCGCCCCCTGCCCCTTCGATCGTCACCGGCGCGTCCATCGGGTCGATCAGGTTCTCCGTGACGATCGGCGGATACATGCTGCCGGGCGGCGTCTTCAGGCAATAGCCGAAGCCCTCGCGGATGCGCTCCATGGTGACGCTATCGGCCCAGATCGGCACCTGCTTGTGATTGTGCAGCACGAAGCCGCGGATGTCGTCGATGCCGTGGATATGGTCGGCATGGGCATGCGTATAGAGCACCGCGTCGATGTTCCCGACGCCGGCGGCGATCATCTGCATGCGGAAGTCCGGCCCCGTGTCGATGACGACCGTGGTGGCGCCCTCGGGGCCGAACTGCTCGACGAGGAAGGCGGCGCGGGTGCGGCGGTTCTTCGGGTTGGCGGGATCGCAGGCGCCCCAGTCGCCGGTAATCCGCGGCACGCCGGGCGACGAGCCGCAGCCGAGGATGGTGAAGCGCCGGGTCGCGGCCACGGCTACACCCGCGGCATCTTCGAGAAGATGCGGAAGGCGTTTTCGGTGGTGATGCGGGCGATCTCGTCGATGCCGACGCCGATCGTCTCGGCCAGCACCGCCGCCGTGTGCGCCACATAGGCCGGCTCGTTGCGTTTTCCGCGGAAGGGCTTCGGCGCAAGGTAGGGCGCGTCCGTCTCGACCAGCAGGCGCTCCGGCGGCACGGTTTTGGCGATGTCGCGCAGCTCTTCCGACTTGGGGAAGGTCAGGATGCCGGAGAAGGAAACGTAACCGCCGAGCTCCACGCCGATCCGCGCCAGGTCCGGGCCGGAGGAGAAGCAGTGCAGCAGGAAGGGGAAGGCCCCCTTCCCCGTCTCTTCCCGCAGGATCGCCGCCATGTCCTCGTCCGCCGAGCGGCTGTGGATGACGAGCGGCAGGCCGGTTTGGCGCGCCGCGGCGATGTGGTTGCGAAGGCCGGTGGCCTGCGCGTCGCGCGGCGCATTGTCGTAGTGGTAGTCGAGGCCCGCCTCGCCGATCGCCACCACGCGCGGATGCTTCGACAGCGCGACCAGCTCGGAAACCGGAATGTCGAGCTCCTCGTCCGCATTGTGCGGATGCGTGCCGACCGAGCAGAACACCGACGGATATTTTTCCGCGATCGCCAGGATCGCCGGGAACTTCCGCACCCGCGTCGAGATGGTGATCATCTGCTTCACGCCGGCCGCGTGCGCCCGCGCGACGATGGCGTCGCGCTCCGCTTCGAAATCCGGGAAATCCAGATGGCAGTGGGTGTCGATCAGCATCGCCGGCTTCACGCCTCCGGCGCGACGTAACGCGGGAAGACCGGCGCCGGCGCCTCCAGCGGCGTGCCGCTGACGAGGCGGCCGGCCTCGCCGAGCGCGGAAAAATCGCGCTTTTCCGCCGGGGCCGCGACGAGGTCGAGCAGCTTTTCGCCCGACTGCGGCATGAAGGGCTGCAGCAGGATGGCGATCTGGCGCACGACTTCGGCCGTCACGTAAAGCACGGTGCCCATGCGGACCGGATCGGTCTTCTTCAGCGCCCAGGGCGCCTCGCCCGCGAAATAGCGGTCGGCTTCCGACACGACGGCGATGACGGCGGCCAGCGCCTTGTGGATCTGCTGCCTGCCCATCTCCTCCCGGGTGATGGCGTGCAGCGCATCGACGGAGGCGAGCATCGCGCGGTCGGCGTCGGTCAGCGCGCCGCAGTCCGGCACCTTGCCGTCGCAGTTCTTGACGATCATCGACAGCGAGCGGCTGGCAAGGTTGCCGATGCCGTTGGCAAGGTCGGAGTTGATGCGCGTGGCGATCCCCTCCTCGCTGTAGCTGCCGTCCTGGCCGAAGGAGACTTCGCGCAGGAAGAAGTAGCGGATCGGGTCGAGGCCGAAATGGTTCACGAGGTTGACCGGGTCGACCACGTTGCCGAGCGACTTCGACATCTTCTCGCCCTTGTTGAGCAGGAAGCCGTGGGCGAAGACACGTCCGGGCAGCGGCAGGCCGGCCGACATCAGGAACGCCGGCCAGTAGACCGCGTGGAATCGGATGATGTCCTTGCCGATCACATGGATGTCCGCCGGCCAGTATTTCGCCCGCGGGCCTTCCGGGTCGGTGAGATAGCCGGTCGCGGTGATGTAGTTGGTCAGCGCATCGACCCAGACATACATGACGTGCGCCGGATCGTCCGGGACGGGAATGCCCCAGTCGAACGTCGTGCGCGAGACCGAAAGGTCCTTGAGGCCGGACTTGACGAAGGAGACCACCTCGTTGCGCCGCTCGGCGGGGCCGATGAAGTCCGGATTGTCCTCGTAGTGCTTCAGAAGCTTGTCCTGGTAAGCGGAGAGGCGGAAGAAATAGCTCTCCTCCTCCACCCATTCGACGGGCGTGCCCTGCGGGCCGTAGCGCACGCCGTCGTCGCGCAGTTCCGTCTCGCCTTCCTGGTAATAGGCCTCGTCGCGCACGGAGTACCAGCCGGCATAGCTGTCCTTGTAGATGTCGCCGTTCTCGGCCATGCGGCGCCAGATTTCGGCGCAGGCCTCGTAATGCCGCTCCTCGGTCGTGCGGATGAAATCATCGTTCGACGCATTAAGAAGAACGGCCATATCCTTGAATTCTTTTGAATTCCTATCGGCAAGTTCGCGCGGCGAAATGCCTTCCTTGCGCGCCGTCTGCTGCATCTTCTGGCCGTGCTCGTCGGTGCCGGTCAGGAAGAAGACGTCGCGCCCGTCCAGCCGCTGGTAGCGCGCCATGGCATCCGTCGCGATCAGCTCGTAGGCATGGCCGATATGCGGCTTGCCGTTCGGATAGGAAATGGCGGTCGTGATGTAGTACGGGGACGTGTCGGTCATCGCTCGCGTGTCTGTCTTCGGTTGTGCAATGCCGCAAGGTATTAGACCATGCGGGCGCGAAGGGAAACAGCAAGTTGCTTCAAAGCGCCGTCCGGATGTCGTCGAGCACGCTGATGACCGTCTGCTTGCGGTCGAGATTGTAGGCCTGGGCTATGGCGATGCGCTCGCTAAGCTGCGAGGAAAGCCGCGCAAGGCGGTCGGCGCGGGCGATATCGCCGGAAAGCGCTGCGCTGCGCGCGGCGTCCGTCACGAAATCGGCCGCGTGCTGGCAGAAGAAGGAAAAGACGGTGTCGCTGTCCCTGGCCGAAAGCACGTCGGCGAGCTTGTGCACGTCGCGGCGGGGAGGCTCGGCGGGCGCCGCGACGATGGCGCGAAAGGCCTCGACGATGTCGAACCCGCCGTAGTTGACAAGCTTCAGCGCTTCGCAAACGCTGCCGCGCGCTGCTGAAAGCACCTCCCCCGCCCGCGCGCCGGAGGGGGCGGCGCCGAGGCTGTCGAGCGCGGCGGCAAGGTCGGCTTCGGCGAGCGGCGACAGGGAAAGCGGCAGGCAGCGCGAGCGGATCGTCGGCAGCAGCTTGCCGGGCGCATGGGTCAGCACGAGGAAGAGCGAACGCCTCGGCGGCTCTTCCAGGAGCTTCAGGATGGCGTTGGCGGCGTTGCGGTTGAGGTCGTCGGCCGGGTCGATGATAACGATGCGCCAGTTGCCCGTGCCGGAGGTCTGCGCCAGGAACTTTCCGGCCCTGCGCACCTCGTCCACCGTGATCGCCGATTTGACCTTGCCGGTCTTCTCGTCGACCGGCCGGGTGAGGTGCAGGAGGTTATGCGACGCCCCCGCCGCAAGCTGGCGCGTGATGGGCGAAGCGGGCGACGGATCGGCGATCGTCTCCGGCGCTTCGGCGGGCTCGGGGTGATGCAGCACGTGGTTGGCGAAGCGGAAGGCGAGCGTCGCCTTGCCGATGCCCTCCGGTCCTTCGATCAGGATGGCGTGGTGGCCCTTGCCGGAGCGGTAGGAGCGCGCGAGGAACGCCTCGGCCGCAGCGTGGCCGAAGAGTTTTATCTGCTCGGCGGGGTGCACCGCGCCGTCGAGAATGCCGGGGCGCTCCTCGCTCACGAGACATGCTCCGGATCCTGCCGGCCGTGCGCGGTGATGGGCAGCAGCGGCTCGACGATGGAAAGCACCTGCGCGGCGATCGCTTCCGGCGTCTGCGTGGCGTCCACCACGCGGCAGCGCAGCGGCTCGCGCTCGGCGATGTCGAGAAAGGCCTCGCGGCGCTTCTCGTGCGTTTCCAGCTCTTCCTTCTCGAAACGATCGGGCTGCTCGCTCTCGCCCGGCCCGGCGCTGCGCGTGCGGGCGCGCTCGAGGCCGACGGCGGCCGGAAGGTCGAAGATGATGGTGCAGTCCGGCACGACGCCGTTGACCGCCACGCGCTCCAGCGCCTCGATGAAAGGCTGCTCCAGATTGCCCGTGATGCCCTGGTAGACGCGGGAGGAATCCATGAAGCGGTCGCAGAGCACGACCGTGCCGGCGCTGAGCGCCGGGCGGATGACCTGCTCGACATGGTCGCTGCGCGCGGCGGCGAAGAGGATCGCCTCCATGCGGATGCCGTAGGGCTCGGCCGCGCCGGAAAGGAGGACATGGCGCACGGCTTCCGCCCCCTTGGAGCCGCCGGGCTCGCGCGTCGTCAGCACCGTGAGGCCCCGGTCGCGCAATGCGTTTGCCAGAAGCCGGATCTGCGTCGACTTTCCGGCGCCTTCGCCGCCTTCGAACGTGACAAACAAACCGGGTGCGGCCGACAAATCCTACTTCCGTTCCAGTGGCCGCGACGGCGGCCCTTTAGACGATATCCGCCAGGCGGAGACGAGTCGGACCACTACTAGCCCATGTTTCCGGCAGACGAAATGCTTTTCGGACCGGTCTGCCCCATCGAGCCCGAAGAAGTCAAATCCAGAAGAAGAACAGCTCTATCAGCGCGTCCAGCGCCCGCGAGCGCAGGCTGCCGACGCCCACGGTCCCGGCGGTCCTCACGGGCACTTCGCGCAGCAGCTGCTTCTCGTTCCAGATCTTCAGCGTGCCGACCGGCTGGTCCGGCTCGACGGGCGCGCGCACCGGCCATGTATAGACGACGCGGGCGACGAGCCGTTGCGAATTGTCCTTCGGCAGGAACACGTCCACCTGTTCGCCCGCCACCAGCGCCACCGTGGAGGCGTCGCCTCCGTAGACGCTCGCATCGGCGATCGTCTCGCCCTCCCGGAAGAGCGTGCGCCGCTCGAAGGAAGACAGCGCCCATTCGATGATGCGGCGCGATTCCTCGATGCGCGCCTTGTCGCTTTCCATGCCGCCCATGGCGAGCAGCAGGCGCTTGCCCTCGCGGCTCACGGCCGCGACGATCGAGTAGCCGCCCTCCTCCGAGAAGCCGGTGACGAAGCCGGTCACGCCGAGATTGAGCGCCAGCAGCGGGTTGCGGTTGCGCTGCTTGATCTTGTTCCACTCGAACTCGGGTTCGAGGTAGTAGCGCATGTACCCGGGATAGGCAGTCTGCAGGTGGCGCGCGAGCATCACCATCTCGCGCATCGTCACCTTGTTGTCCGGGTTCGGCAGGCCGGTGGCATTGGCGAAGGTGGATTTCTGCAGCCCGAGCGCCCTCGCCTCCTTCGTCATCCTCTCGGCAAAGGCGGCCTCCGAGCCGGCGATCCCCTCTCCCAGGATGATGCAGGCATCGTTGGCGAACTGCACCGCGACGCCGCGGATGAGATCCTCCACGCGCACGTTCGATTTCAGCGCGGCGAACATGGTGGAGGTGCGCGAAGGCGCCCCGCCCGTGCGCCAGGCATGTTCGGTGACGGGATATTGCGTCTCCAGCGTGATCTCGCCGCCGGCCAGCGCCTTGAACACCGTCGCCAGGGTCATCAGCTTGGCGAGCGAGGCGGCGGGCACCGCCTCGTCCTCCGCCCGGGCAAACAGCACCGTGCCGGTTTCCGCCTCGATCAGATAGACCTGCTTCGCCTTGACGTCGAAAGCGCCCTGCGGCGCGCCCGACTGGGCATGCGCGAGGCTGAGGAACGACAAGGAGAAAACGAGGAAGGCGAATAGACGGCGATGCATGGCGACTCCGGATGTCGTCACACTCACACAGCCGCGTGCATTGCGCAAACGGCTTTGAACGCGCGGGCCATCAGCCCGCTCCCTAACCCGCGTTGTCGGCGAGCGCGGAGAGCGGCGTCAGCGTGCCGTCGATCGTCAGGATGGCGTCGAAGGCGCCGGAAGCGTCCCGCACGCGCTCGTCCGCATAGGCGGCCGCATAGCTCGGCTCGGCGGAAAGCTGGGGGATGGCATTCGGCCGTTCGATCGGCATCGGGCCGATCTCCGGCAGCAGCACGAACTGCTCCATCGCCTGGAAGGCATCGCTCGCCGGGGCCGTCTTGGCGAGCGCCGTCATCGTGCTCTGCTCGGGAACGCTCAACGTGCCCTCGCCCACGCCCGGCAGCGCGCTGTCGTCGGCCGACGCCACCATGACGCCGGTCGCGATTTGGCCGCCCGGATCGACCGCCGGAACGCGCGAGCCCTTCGGGACGTAGGACGCCATGAGATAAGGCATGTCGTTGCCTTCGAGCGGCGCCTTGCCGACATATTGCACGCGCACCTTCGCCGTGCCGGTGCGCTTCATGTCGAGCAGGTCGGCGGTCTTGGAGGAGACGTCGATCACGCGGCCTTCGTGGAACGGGCCGCGGTCGTTGACGCGCACGACGACCGACGTGCCGTTTTCGAGGTTGGTGACGCGCGCGTAGCTCGGCAGCGGGAAAGTCGGGTGCGCGGCGGAAAGGTGGTACTTGTCGTAGATTTCGCCGTTCGCCGTCTTGCGGCCGTGGAAGGCGGAGCCGTACCAGGAAGCAAGGCCCGTCCTGTTGTAGCCCGGCTCTTCCTTCGGCTGATACCACTTGCCGCGGACCTGATAGGCCTTGCCGACCTGGTAGCGCCCGCCACCCTTCGGCACAGCCTGCCCTTCTTCCACGACGCGCGGGCTCGCCTTCACGCCATATTCGGATTCGGAGAAGAATTCCTTGCTGCGGACTTTCTTCTTGGGCGCCGGTGTCGTCGTGGCACAGGCGGCAAGGCCCGCGCAGACCAGCGGAATAACGATGAACCGAAGGCCCGTGCCGAAACGGTTCGCATGCGTCTTCAAGTTTTTGTGTCCCACGCCGCTATTGTCCCCGACGGTGTGCCAGCCAACTGCCTTGCCCCTGCAAGCCGGCCGTCAATGCCACTCAGTAAATAACAGTACGTTAATCATGCCAATAACATGGCAAAATTGCGAATGAATGGGAACCCGCAGACGAGGATCGATGATTTATGGTTTCCGGATGGTTAACGCGCCCGCCGCAACCGGGCGAGCGCCTCGTTCCGGTCGGTTTGCCGCAGCGTCAGGACGCCTCTGCCTGCAGGACGTCGAAGAGCTGCTCCGGATCGCGCACGCCATGCCGATAGAGCGTGATGATCGACCGCGCGAGCGAGCGGGCCCGTGCCTCGTCGAGGTCGGGGCTGGTGGTCGTCGTCAATCGTGTGAACACGCCCTTCAGGATATCGAGATCCTGAGGCTCGAACATGCCGATATGCGTGGGGTCTCGAAGCACTTCCATTGCTGCCTCCCCTTCTTCCGCATCCAGCCGGCAATATTGCTTTCGGGTGCGGCCAGATTCTAGAGTCACAATGCGACAGCAACAAGTCGGGAAATGTTGTAGCCGCCTTGGCGGAAGAGGTGGGATTCGAACCCACGGTAGGCTTTCACCTACGCCGGTTTTCAAGACCGGTGCCTTAAACCGCTCGGCCACTCTTCCATCAGATTGATATTAAAGAGATTTTTCCTTCAATATCAGATGCGGAAGCCTCCGCTACGCACCTTGCAACTATTTAGGCTTGCGACTTGCGCTTATAGCGGCTTGCAATGCTGCGTCAACTTGTTCGGTGTGGACGCCGTGCGCCATACCGTAAGGCCGGCAGCATCAGGCCGAGGGCGAAGACATCTTTTCGGGTTCCAGAACTTCAATTGTTGATAGGCCCATACAGGCGCCGGCTTATGATCTCCAGCGAACGGTCGGGCCTAATCCGGTACACCTCGACATAGTTTTGTCGGGTTACTGGATCTTGGACGTTGTGGCTGAACGTGCTGCCGATCGGCGCCTTCATGAGTTTCGTGCGGGGCTGACCGTTATAGGTGATGCTGCCGGGCACCGGTTCCAGCCCCTGGGCCGTCGCCGGAAGTGCCGTGAGGCCCACAGCGGCACTCGTTATCAGGAAATTGCGAACGCGCGACATGGTATCCTCCGTGGTGTTTCACGGCCAATCCGCAACCAGCAGAGAGGTTCCATCCGAAAGTACGGCCGCAACAAGATGCCATTAGGGCAGGCGCATCAGCCAAGCCAGAAGGTTCGATCCCATACCGGAATTGGCCCGGCCACCTCCAAGATGATGACGCGAACCCGCCGAGCGACCTCCGGAGGTATCCGTCCAAGAACGACGATAGCTTGCGGCTCGAAAGCAATCTCGATTTTATGCTGGGAGCAGACTGCATCATATGCGATCGCTGCTTTTATCGAGGCATGCAGGCCGTATTCTTGCGCGCCGAAGCCGCCGCCGAGAGATGCCTGAAACATCTCGTCCTCCCTTGTTTTCGTTATTTCTTGAAAACGAAGATTGGCTCGCGATGTTCCGTTGGCGGTTCCAGGGGCCCCCTGCGCGGAGGGAGGCGGTAGACATATGATATTTGTCGGCACGCGAAAGCACCCGCTGAACGTTGCGGTCCGCGGCGGTTCTCCATTTTTGGGTTTGACGGTGCCGCCCCCAGCGCCTAGTCAGAGCGAGGGGGGAAGCCTTGTGAGGTGGGCATGCGCACAAGAAAACTGATCGGGTTGCACCAACTTGTGTGGCAGGGCGATGAGGAAGCGATGCCGCCCTGGGTTCGTCGCTATGCCGATGACGTCCTGTCCCGCCCGCTATGGCAGCGACTGACGTTATACCGATCGTTGAAACGGAAGCTCAAACTCAGGAATCGGTTTGCGATCAAGCACCTGACGGGCCGTGGTATTGAGGTCGGAGCACAGCAAGTCCCGACAAAGACGTCCGGCAATTGCGCGGTCGAATATGTGGATGTCATCCCCAACGAAGTGCTTGTGGAGCGATATGGCTTGTCCCTGGAAAAGCTGGTGCCGCTCACTCACATAATCGACGGCAACAACCTTTCGGTTTACGCGGACGGCGAGCTGGACTTCATCATAGCAAACCACGTTCTCGAGCACTTTGACGACCCCGTCGGGGGCCTATGTGAATGGCTCCGCGTCATCCGAGATGGCGGCAGGATATTCATGACCTTGCCGAACTTCCGGTGTAACTACTATGATTTTGAACGCCTTCCGGCGCGACGGGATCACCTGGAGCTTGACTATCGGGACGCGGATGGCCGCCCGGCCCGCAATTTCGAACATTATGTGGAAATCGCGACGACGCTATACCAGTCGACTGACGCAGACGCGATGAGACAGCTCGCCCAAGAATGGACCGATACCGATAACCGCCAGCATTACCATGTCTATGACGCGACAACGGTCAAGGATGTGCTTGACCTTGCCGCCAGCGCTGCGAAGGTAGGCCTGCGATTCGTAGACGGGTTATTGGCTAGGGACGGGTTTGAGTTTTTGCTTGTCCTTGAGAAGCGCTCATCGGGAGGCCTGCAAAACTGGCCGCTCCCCGACCGATAGCGCTCCAGCTGCGCGTGTATCGCCGTGCAGTCGATGATGATCTCGCTGATTCCGAGACATGGCATGCGGTTTCAGGCGTACGGCGCTATGTCGCGGCGATTGTGGAATGCCCTTGCTGTCAAATGCAAAAGATCCAGGTGAGCTCTCGTGTTACGAGGAAAGCATGAGCACTGTGGAGCGCATTTGATACCGTTTTGGACGAGCTGATCGCGAAATCTGATGAACTGCCCGGCGTGATAAGCGTGTTGACGATCCAATAGCCGCCCGCCAACGTAATCGCTGGAGGGCGCTCGCGGGTCTCAATCATCTGTGTTGGTGATACTCGACAGCGCTGCCACTCGCAGGTATCCCTGATGTCATGATTTCTGACAGCTTTCAGTCAAAGGATAACAGGGGCAGAGGGCTCAAAATGGCCGACGAGAACCCGACAACTTATAACCTCGCAAGCGTAACGATTGGCGATATCACTCTGACCTTTCGTAGGGAAGATGCTGGTGGCACGCATTATTATGGCCGTAGCCATTTTGAAGAATACCACAGCCCGTTCTACCCAATTTTGCGCACAGCTATTTCTCCGGAGATCTGCATCGACGTCGGCGCAAACTATGGCTATACCGGCTTGCTCATGCGGCGCGCGTTTCCAAAATGTGCGCTCACTCTCGTTGAGCCTATCCCGTGGTTGGCAGAATTTATACACACCAATTTTGCTGCCAACGGAATGAAATTTGATTGCTTTCACTCGGCGATCGCGTCGAACGGCTCCGAAACCGGAAGATCCTTATTTGGTCTTAACGAGAAAGGTTCACAAGACTCTCGGGTAACTCCGTTAAAAGGCTGGCCAGTCGTCGAAACGGACGTTGTGACCCTGGACAAAATAACCGCTGATGTAAGCGAGAGCCAGGGAGTTTACATCAAGATTGACACACAAGGCTGGGAAGAGCACGTATTCGCTGGCGGGTATGAATTTCTGAGCCGACACCCAAAATGGTTCATCAAGACTGAGTTTGCTCCCCAATGGATGGATAGCCAAGGCAGCGATCCTGTTAATATGTTGCGAGACCTAACTGCGCGCTATGATGTCTTTGAAAGTCCCGGGCGCCAGCGTTGGAACAGTTCTACTCTTGAGGATATCCTTGGTACTCCTCTTCATTCTGGCTGCGAATTTGAGTTCGTCGACTATGTACGCAAACTTGCCATGCATGGAAGAGGCTGGGTCGATCTTTATGTTTTGCCGCCCGCACATCGCCGTACGTTTCATACCGCACGGCGAGTAAATCCTGTTAACAGGATCAAACAGGCATGGAATCGTTGGCTCAGCACGCGTCGCTCGTAGCAGACGATCCATTTGATTGGCTGAGGTGCTGCGACGTCGAATTCGCGCTGGTTTCCGGCCATAAGCGACACGCGCTCCTCCACGGTTGCGCCCACCTTCAGAACGACCGACGCGACGAGTTGCAAAACGCACATGCGGTGCGCTACCACCGCACACAATACTCATGGAGCAAAGAGGCGACCGTGACATTCTTGTCCAGAATGACAAGATGGCCGATGTAGCCGTTGGTCGTGACGGCGTCGTTCCACGCCTCGGCGCTCGCCGGGTCGATGATCGTCGGGTTCTCAGCGGTATTGCCCATATCTTGCGTTTTGGCTGCCGGTGGCAGGATTCCCCCGCCGCCTACGGCCCGCCGACGACCATTTACAATCACTTTCATCTTCATCGCTGGGCAGGGCGCGGCCTCTGGCAGAAGCTGTTCGATGCGCTGGTTGAAGCCAACCCTGCGGACATGTGGATGATCGATTCCACCACAGTCAAGGCTCACCGATCGGCGGCTGGCGGAAAAGGGGGCGCAAACGCAAGCGATCGGCCGCTCGCGGGTGGCAGGACTATGAAAATCCACGTCCTCGTAGACGATCGTGGCCGCCCGCTCAATCTTCGGGTCTCGCCGCGCCAGATGGGGGACATAAAGGCTGCGGTTCCTCTGCTGGACTGCATGAGCGCAGCATACTTCCTGATCGCAGATACTGCTTATGACAGTGATTGTCTCAGACAGTACATGCCCAGGCGAAAAAACGTCCCCGTCATTCCGCATAATCCGACACGCAAACGAAAACATCCTTTCGATGAAAGGCTCGCCGCAGACTTCAAAGCCGCAATCCTTATCGCCGCCATCGTCATATGGTGGGCTATTTGAGGCTCGTGCCTAACGGAACTTATTTGATCAGTCACGTCGGGCCGTGCGGAGGGCAAAGTCGCGTTTGCCCGTTGCCGCCCTTGTTTTGGACACAATGGCCTCCTATATCACGGCCATCGGCATTGCTGATGAGCGCTGGAAAGCTTCTGCCGCTCGCAATTGCCGCCATCACCTGATGCCTCTGACCACGGATGTACTGGCACGGGTGAACAGGTGATGATGAGGAAGGTCGGTGCGTTTTCGCCCCGGCCTTTTTTGTTGTCCGGAACACTTTCTTGTTGTCCGGAACAATCGGGCGGCGTGACCGATTTCGGCTCTGTCAACACAGGAGGCCGATCATGGAAACCACGCCCACCGCAAAGCTTGCCGCGCAATATCTTCGCCTCGGCGGCGGCCGGCTGGCGAAGATCGACGACAACCACATCACCACCCGCAAATGGGAGCACGAGAGCCGGGCCGCCGAGGCATTCTGGAACGAGCATATCGCGCCGCTCGACGAGAAGAGCCGCGACGAGGTGATCTCGCACCTGCCGACCATCAACCAGGTCTGAGGCGAAAATCACACTCGCCGCATCTTCCTGCCTGCGGCCGCGGGCGCGCCTACACTCCGCCACGATCTTCGCCATGAGATGGCTCGCGGCCGGGAACCAATGCACCGGATTCGCCATTATCGTGCCAGTTAGAAGGAGTGCACAGATGAACAAGAAGCTTGGAACCGTCCTCGCGTTGACCCTTGCGCAGGCTTTCGCGACGGCGGCCGGCGCGGCGGACATGGTTTACCGCGACGAGGCGCCGGCCTATGTCGACCGCGGCGCGCGCGACGGGGTGAAGATCGGCATGCTGACCTGCGACGTCGGCGGCGGCGTCGGCTACGTGGTCGGCTCGGCCAAGAGCGTCGACTGCGTGTTCAGCGCGACCAACGGCGAGCAGGACACCTATACGGGCGTCATCCGCAAGATGGGCGTCGATCTCGGCTTCACCACGCAGGGCCGCATCGTCTGGGCCGTCTTCGCGCCGACGGCCGGCTACCACCAGGGCTCGCTCGGCGGCCTCTACCAGGGCGCGACGGCGGAAGCGACCGTCGGCGTCGGTGTCGGCACCAACGTCCTCGTCGGCGGCACCTCCGGCTCGATCCACCTCCAGACGGTCAGCGTCAGCGGCCAGATCGGCCTCAACCTCGCGGCGACGGGCACGTCGGTCACGCTGACGCCGCAGGGCTGACGACACGGCGGGCGGCTTCGGCCGCCCGTTCCTTATGGCGCGCGATCTGCTAGGATCGCGCCGAAAGGAGCCGCCATGAAGCGCATCGCCCTGCCCTTGCTCTTCCCCCTCTTCCTTGCCGCCTGCACCGTGGGCGGCGGCGTGCCGCTCGAGCCCGTTCCCGGCAGCATCACCTATCACGGCCAACCCCGCACGAAGCTCACGAAATCGCCGATCGGCAGCACGTTCGAGCACCGCTTCAAGGACGGCCCCTCCCGCGAGGTCTTCGAAACCTACCGCATCGAGCCGGATCGTTCGCTGGCCATCATCCACCGCCGCGTGCGAATCAACTACTACTGACGCGGCCGGACAATGGAGGCGACCATGCTGGAAAGCACCGATATCGAACTCGAGGACGAGCGGCTGAAACAGCTCGACATCCTGGCCGAAGAGCGCGCCATGACGCCGGCGGAACTGCTTGCGCACTATGCTTCCGGCTCCTTCGGCTTCCACGAGGCGGTGCATACGACATCCATCGTGCTCGACCTCGTCGACGACCAGCTGCTGCATCACCCCGCCATTGCCGGCAACAGCGAGTGGTTCCGCCTTGCCGCGCGGGCCAGCGAAGCGCTGTTCAACCTGTACCAGTCGATGGGCGCCGCGCAGCTCGCCACGCCACCGGCGGAAGAGGGCAAGCGGCCGGAAGAGCTGAACGCCAGCAACGACGACTGATCCAATTAGCGCCTTGCGCCACGGGAGCGACGGCCCTACCCTATCTTCTTGAATTCCCAAGGAATCAGGATAGACGCGCTTGCCCCATGCGACACCGCTGATCGCAACGTTGGTTGCCGGCATCTGTCTCGCCTTCGTGGCGGGGCTGGTCGCGCATCGCTTCCGCCTTCCGCCGATCGCCGGCTACCTGCTGGCCGGCGTCGTCATCGGGCCGTTCACGCCCGGCTTCGTCGCCGATCAGAAGCTCGCGAACGAACTGGCCGAGATCGGCGTCATCCTCCTGATGTTCGGCGTGGGCCTGCACTTTTCCCTGAAGGACCTCCTGTCCGTCCGCGCCATCGCCATTCCGGGCGCCATCGGGCAGATCCTGGTCGCCACCTTCTTCGGCCTGCTCTTGGGGCTTGCGATGGGCTGGTCGGCGGGCAGCGGTTTCGTCTTCGGCCTGTCGCTGTCCGTCGCCAGCACCGTCGTCCTGCTGCGCGCCCTGCAGGAGCGCCGCATGGTGGAGATGGAGAAGGGGCGCATCGCGGTCGGCTGGCTCATCGTCGAGGACCTGGTGATGGTCCTCACCCTCGTTCTCCTGCCGCCGCTCGCCGGCGTGCTCGGCGGCACGGCACAGACCGCCGACGTCGATCCGGAACTGACGCGCGCCCTCGGCATCGGCGCCGTTTGGACTGCCGTAAGCGTCACCGCCGTCAAGGTCTCCGCCTTCATCGCGCTCATGCTCGTCGTCGGCCGCAAGGTCATCCCGCTGATCCTGCACTATGTGGCGCATACGGGCTCGCGCGAACTGTTCCGCCTGTCGGTGCTGGCGATCGCGTTGGGGGTCGCTTACGGTTCGGCCAAGCTCTTCGGCGTGTCCTTCGCGCTCGGCGCCTTCTTCGCCGGCATGGTTCTCGCCGAATCGCAGCTCAGCCAGCAGGCCGCGCGCGAAACCCTGCCGTTGCGCGATGCCTTCGCCGTTCTCTTCTTCGTGTCCGTCGGCATGCTGTTCGATCCGGTCAACCTCATGGAACGGCCGCTCGCCATCCTCGCGACCTTCGTGACGATCGTCTTCATCAAGTCGGCCGCGGCCTATCTCATCGTCAAGGCCTTCGGCTATCCGCGCACCATCGCGCTGACGATCGCCGCGAGCCTCGCGCAGATCGGCGAATTCTCCTTCATCCTCGTCGTGCTCGGTGTCGGGCTCAACCTGCTTCCGCCGGTCGCGCAGGACCTCGTGGTTGCGGGCGCGCTGTTTTCCATCCTCGTCAATCCCCTGCTCTTCATGGCGGTGGACCACTACGGCGCGAAGCTGGATGCGCCCGCGGCCGGGCAGGAGCCCGCCCCCGGCGAGGCGCCGCCGCAGGCCGAAGAGCCGGCCGCCGAAGACGAGCCGGAGCCGACGGCCCTCACCGACCATGCGGTGGTCGTCGGCTATGGCCGCGTCGGCAAGCGCGTCGTCGAGCGGCTGAGGGCGGCCGGCATTCCGCTGCTCGTCATCGAGGAACGCGCGGGCGTGGCCGGGGCGTTGCGCGCAGGCGGCATCGAGGCGATCGGCGAGCCGGCGGGCAATCGCGGCGTGCTGGCGCAGGCCAATATTGCCGGCGCGCGCTGGTTCGTGACGGCCATACCGGATGTTTTCGCCGCCGGCACGCTGATCGAGCAGGCGCGTACCGCAAACGGCGCGATCGCGATCGTCGCGCGCGCGGCGTCGCAGGCCGAGGCGGACCATCTGCGGCAGTTCGGCGCCAACCATATCGTCATCGCCAAGGACGAGCTCGCCGCCGCCATGGCCGAGCAGCTGCTGACCGGCGACAGGGCATACCGGACGCGCGAGGACGGCGGCGCGCAGGGTGAACTCGACCTCGCCTCGCCCTCCCCGGTATGACCGGGAATGCCGGCGAAACCCGGTTCATCGGAATTCCTCCGGATTCTTGGCTTTGCCGCAAGCGATGCCGCTTCGGCTGGAAATGCCTTATTTCCCGTCGCGCAGCGCCTGCACGACCCGCTCGCGGCCAACCTTGATGACATTTTCCATGGCGCGGCGGGCCCCCTCCTCGTCCCGCTTGTCGATCTCCTCGACGATGCGGATATGGGTGGTCGCGACGTCGCCCACCTTGCTCCGGTCGGCTGCGGGCGAGCTGAGCTTGAAGGCGCCGACGAGCGCGGCCTCGATCAGGCTGCCGACGGTGCGCAGAAACGGATTGCGCGAGGCTTCGAGCACGGAAAGGTGGAATTTCAGGTCCGCCATGGCGAGCGTTTCGGCCGTGTGCTCCGGATCGCCCATGGCGACGGCGAGGCGCATCATCTGGCTGATATCGGCCTCCGTGGCGTGGCGCGCGGCCAGCGCCGCCGCGTGAGGCTCGAAGGCAAGCCGCACCTCGGAAAGGTGCAGCAGGAAATCCTCGTTGATGCCGACGGCGAAATACCAGGTGAGGATGTCGCTGTCGAAGAGGTTCCATTGGGTATTCGGCGTCACGCGGGTGCCGATGCGCGCGCGCGGCACGACGAGCCCCTTTGCCGCAAGCGTCTTCATCGCCTCGCGCAGCACCGTGCGGGAGACCTTGAAGCGGGCCGCGAGCTCCGCATCGCCCGGCAGCGTTGCCCCGACGGGGTATTCGCCCGCGATGATGGCCCGGCCCAGTTCGTTGACGACCTGTGCATGGCTGGTGCGCGTGCTCATCCCGCTGATGACCGTCTCAAGCAAACCCTTGCGCAATAACCTTCCCCCTCCTCCGTTCCGGACCACTCCTTTTGTTCCGGAACCATCCGGCAGGTATAGAGTGCCGCGCCGATTCCGCAAAGTCCGTTCATGTCGCATGCCTGTCACAGACGAAAAAGGCGCCTCTCTCGAGGCGCCTCGGTTTGTTTGACGAACATCGCTCCAGGCACTCCGTCATCCTCAGGCTTGACCCAAGGATCCATTCTTTTCAAAGACTTATGGATGGCCGGGTCAAGCCCGACCATGACGGAGGAGAGGTTTGGTGCCTCTCCTTACTTCGGCAGCTGGTCGTCGACGCCGGCGATGTAGAAGTTCATGCCGAGCAGCGTGCCGTCGTCCGAAACCTGGCCTTCGGCCAGCCAGTCGGAGCCGTCCTGCTTCTTGATCGGTCCGGTGAAGGGATGCAGTTCGCCCGAGCGGATCTTCGCCTCGGCTTCCTCGGCGAGCTTCTTCACGTCGTCCGGCATGTTGGTGTAGGGCGCCATGGTGAGGATGCCGTCCTTCAGGCCGTCCCAGATCTGCTCGGACTTCCAGGTGCCGTCGAGAACCGCCTGGGTTCGCTTGATGTAATAGGCGCCCCAGGTGTCGACGATGGCGGTCAGCTGGGTCTGAGGGCCGGCGGCGATCATGTCCGAGGCCTGGCCGAAGGCCTTGATGCCGCGCTCGGCGGCGACCTGCATGGGAGCCGTCGTGTCGGTGTGCTGGGTCAGGATGTCGACGCCCTGGTCGATGAGCGCCTTGGCGGCATCGGCTTCCTTGCCGGGATCGAACCAGGTGTTGGCCCAGATGACCTTGACCTTGAAGTCCGGATTGATCGACTGCGCGCCGTGCACGAAGGAATTGATGCCCATCACGACTTCCGGGATGGGGAAGGAGGCGATGTAGCCCGCGACGCCCTTTTGGGAGATCTTTGCGGCGATGATGCCCTGGATGTAGCGGCCTTCGTAGAAGCGCGCGTTGTAGGTCGCGACGTTCGGCGCCGACTTGAAGCCGGTCGCGTGCTCGAACTTCACGTCCGGGAACTTTTCCGCCACCTTGATCGTGGCGTCCATGAAGCCGAACGAGGTGGTGAAGACCAGCGCGCAGCCGGAACGGGCCATGCGCTCGATCGCGCGCTCGGCGTCCGGGCCTTCCGGAACGTTTTCCAGGAACGGGGTTTCGATCTTGTCGCCGAAATGCTTCTGCAGTTCCTGCCGGCCGATGTCGTGCGCCTGGGTCCAGCCGCCGTCGGTCTTGGAGCCGACATAGATGAAGCAGATCTTGGTCTTGTCCTGGGCGCCGGCTGCGGCGGCAAAGGCAAGGACGGCCGCCGACGTTGCGAGAGCGAGAATGATTTTCTTCATTTTATCCTCTGTAGGTTAGGAGTGGTTTTTCCCGTCTTCTTGTTCTTCTCACCGATCGGGCACGAACGGCTTGCCGAGAGAGGCAGGCGTGTTGATCAGCGTCATGCGCCGATTGTGTGATATCAGGATTAGTACGATAACAGTGGCGGCGTAGGGAAGAGCCGACAGGAACTGCGACGGGATGCCGAGGCCGAGCGCCTGGGCATGCAGCTGGCTGATCGAGACCGCACCGAAGAGATAGCCGCCCGCAAGCAGCCGCCAGGGCCGCCACGAAGCGAAGACGACGAGCGCCAGCGCGATCCAGCCACGTCCGGCGGACATGTTCTCCACCCATTGCGGCGTGTAGACCAGCGAGAGCTGCGCGCCGGCGAGCCCCGCGCAGGCGCCGCCGAACATGACGGCGAGATAGCGCGCGCGGATGACATGGATGCCGAGCGCGTGGGCGGAGGCGTGGTTGTCGCCGATCGCGCGGATTTTCAGGCCGGCGCGGCTCCTGAACAGGAACCAGTTCACCCCGAAGACGAGCGCGATGGACAGGTAGAAGATGAGGTCCTGCCTGAACAGCAGCGGGCCGAGGAACGGAATATCCGACAAGAGGGGAATGGCGATCGGCTGGAGCTTGATGCCGGACATGCCGACATAGGGCTCGCCGATCTGGCCGGAAACGCCGAGGCCGAGAATGGTGAGCGCGAGGCCGGTCGCCACCTGGTTGGCGACGAGCGTCAGCGTCAGGAAGCCGAAGAGCAGCGAGAAGAGCGCGCCGCAGGCGATGCCGGCGAGGATGCCGACATAGGGCGAGCCCGTCGCCTGCGTCGCCGCGAAGGCGAGCACGGCGCCCATGACCATCATGCCTTCGACGCCGAGATTGAGCACGCCCGACCGCTCGGCGACGAGTTCGCCGAGCGAGGCGAGCACCAGCGGCGTTGCCGCGGTGATGACGGTAAGAAGGATCGCTTCGACCATGCCCATCAGTGCGCTCCCCCTTCGCTGGCCCGGCCGAGGCGGGAGAAGACCAGCCTTATCCTGTACTGGATGAGCGTGTCGCAGGAGAGCACGAAGAAGAGCAGCAGGCCCTGGAAGACACGCGTGACCTTGTCGGAAACGCTGAGCGTCAGCTGCACCGCCTCGCCTCCCACATAGGTCAGCGCCAGGAACAGGCCGGCGGCGATGATGCCGAGCGGGCTGAGGCGGCCGAGGAAGGCGACGATGATCGCCGTGAAGCCGTAGCCGGGCGAGATGACCGGCTGCAGCTTGCCGATGACGCCGCTCACCTCCGAAATGCCGGCAAGCCCGGCGAGCGCGCCGGAGAGCAGCATGGAGAACCAGATCATCCGCCGGGAGGAGAAGCCGGCGAAGCGCCCTGCCCGCTCCGACTGGCCGAGCACGGTGATCTCGAAGCCCTTCAGCGTGTAGCGCATCATGATCCAGAGGCCGACGGCCGCGACGATCGCGAAGGCGAAGCCAAGGTTGGCGCGGCCCGAGGCGACGAGCTCCGGCAGGATCGCCTCCGGCGCGAAATCCCGCGAGACCGGAAAATTGTAGGCGTCCGGGCTGCGCCAGGGTCCGCGTACCAGCCAGTCGAGGAAGAGCTGGGCGATGTAGACCAGCATCAGGCTCGTCAGGATCTCGTTGGTGTTCATGTGCGCCTTGAGGAAGGCGGGGATTGCGGCATAGAGCGCACCGCCGATCATGCCGCAGATCAGCATCAGCGGCAGGACGAGCGGGGAATGCCAGTCGTGGAAGACGATGGGCACGATGGCACCCGCGATGGCGCCCGCGATGAACTGCCCCTCGGCGCCGATGTTCCAGTTGTTCGACCGGTAACAGATCGAGAGCCCGGCGCCGATCAGGATCAGCGGCGCCGCCTTGATGGCGATCTCGTGCAGCGACCAGACGTCGAGCAGCGGCTCGATGAAGAAGCTGTAGAGCGCCGAGACGGGGCTCTTGCCGATGAGCGCGAACATGATGCCGCCGGCGATCACCGTCAGCCCGAGCGCAAGGAACGGGGAGAGGACGGAAAACAGCGTTGACGGGCTCGCGCGTTTTTCGAGTTCAATGCGCATGGGCCGCCTCCGCGCCTTCCGTCTTGCCGTACATGCCGCCCATCAGGAGGCCGATCTTCTCGCGCGTCAGCTCGTGCGCGGGATAGGCATCGGAAAGCCGGCCCTCGCTGATGACCGCGATTTCCGTCGCCACCTCGAAGATCTCGTCGAGGTCCTGGCTGATCACCAGCACGGCCGAGCCGGACCTTGCAAGGTCGACGAGCGCCTGCCGGATGCGGCTCGCCGCTCCGGCATCCACGCCCCAGGTCGGCTGGTTGACGACCAGCACGGCCGGCTGGCGGTCGAGCTCGCGGCCGACGATATATTTCTGCAGGTTGCCGCCCGAGAGCGAGCCGGCCGCCGGGTCGTCGCCGCTCTTGCGCACGTCCATCGCCTCGGCGATGCGCCGCGAGGCGATGCGCACCACGGCATGGCGGATGATGCCGAGCACGCCGCCGGACAGGAAGGTCCTGCGGTCGGACTGGTTGCGCGCCAGCACGAGATTGTCGGAGAGCGACAGCGACGGCACGGCGGCGTGGCCGTGCCGTTCCTCGGGCACGAAGCCGGCCCCCATCAGGCGCCGGGCGGTGATGCCGAGCATGCCGGCGGCCTTGCCGCGAATGAAGACGGCGGAAGCGTCCGCAACCGGATATTCGCCGGACAGCGCATCGAAAAGCTCGCCCTGCCCGTTGCCGGCAACGCCGGCGATCGCCAGCACCTCGCCGCCCCGCACCTTGAGACAGACGTTCTTGAGCGCGACGGCAAAGGGCGTGCGCGCCGGCACGCTCAA
This sequence comes from Shinella agrisoli, assembly GCF_046557955.1. Lineage (NCBI taxonomy): Bacteria > Pseudomonadati > Pseudomonadota > Alphaproteobacteria > Hyphomicrobiales > Rhizobiaceae > Shinella > Shinella agrisoli. The sequence continues at coordinate 152,129 of NZ_JBJIEP010000013.1, forward strand.
ATGCCGCGCCTCGAGCAGCACCTCGCCCCTGGTGCTGGTGCCGGCCGCGCTCACCGAGGCGACGTCGCTGCCGACCATCATGCGGGCGAGCGAGGCCGGCGTTTCCCGGCGCGGGTCGCAGGCGCCGGTGACCTTGCCGTGGCGAAGCACCGTCGCGCGGTCGCAGATGCGCTGCACCTCCTCCAGGCGATGGCTGATATAGAGCACCGAGCGGCCTTCGGCCTTCAGCTTGGCGAGCGTGTCGAACAGGCGATCGGCCTCCTGCGGCGTCAGCACGGAGGTGGGCTCGTCGAGGATGATGAGCTCCGGGTTCTGCAGGAGCGCGCGCACGATCTCGATGCGCTGGCGCTCGCCAACCGAGAGGTCGGCGACGTGCGCCTTCGGGTCGAGCGGCAGGCCGTAGAGATGCGAAAGGCGCGAGGCCTCTTCCGCCACCTTGGACAGCGAGACGCCGGGGCTGAGCGAGAGCGCGATGTTCTCCGCGACCGTCAGCGCCTCGAAGAGAGAAAAATGCTGGAAAACCATCCCGATGCCGAGGCGCCGCGCGGCGCCGGGGCTCGGGATGCGGACGGCCTCGCCCTTCCACAGGATGTCCCCGCTGGTCGGCGCAAGCACGCCGAAGAGCATCTTCACCAGAGTGGACTTGCCCGCGCCGTTCTCGCCCAGGAGGGCGTGGATCTCGCCAGGCCGGATATCGAGGTCGATGCCGTCACACGCGGCAAACGAACCGAATAGCTTTGTCAGGCTGCGGACAGCCAGCAACGGACTGCCCCCGGACGCTCCAACGGCTGACACTCTGCCCCTCTTTCCTGCGAACTCGGCCCCTGCCGCCCGTTCGGGCCGTGTCAGGGAACGAGCAACGTCGTTCCGCTCGTTTTTCTTGTTTCCAGATCCGTGTGCGCCCGTCCCGCATCCGCCAACGGATAAGTCTGATTAATATTGATACGCACTTTGTTGCTTTGCACAATATCAAAGAGCGAGTTTGCACATGCATCCAGCGCCTCGCGCGTCGCGATGTGGGTAAAGAGCGTCGGCCGGGTGGCGAAGAGCGAACCCTTCTGCGACAGGAGGCCGAGATTGAAGGCTTCGACCGGGCCGGAGGAATTGCCGAAGCTGACGAAGAGCCCGCGCGGCTTCAGGCAATCCAGCGACTGCGGGAACGTGTCCTTGCCGACGGAATCGTAGACGACGTCGACGCCCGCCCCGCCTGTCAGATCGCGCACCCGCGCCACGAAATCCTCCTTGCCGTAATCGATGACGTGGTCGTAGCCGTGCGCCAGGGCCAGCTCGATCTTCGCCTGCGAGCCCGCCGTGCCGATCACGGTCGCGCCGAGCGCCTTGGCCCACTGGCCGGCGATGAGGCCGACGCCGCCGGCCGCCGCGTGGAACAGCAGGACCGTGCCCGGCTTGACCTGATAGGTCTGGTTCAGGAGGTATTGCGCCGTCATGCCTTTCAGCATCATGCCCGCGGCCGTTTCGAGCGAGATGCCTTCCGGCACCTTGACCAGGTGCTTCGTCGCGACGTTGCGTTCGGCCGCATAGGCGCCGTCCGCCGAGGCATAGGCGACGCGGTCGCCGACGGCGAAATCCGTGATGCCCTCGCCGAGCGCGGTGATCGTCCCCGCCCCCTCCTTGCCCGGGACGAAAGGCGGCTCGGCCTTGTAGAGGCCGGTGCGGAAATAGACGTCGATGAAGTTGAGGCCGACGGCGGCCTGGCGGATCTGCACCTCGCCCGGCCCCGGCGGGCCGAGCGGCACGTCCTCGAGCTTCAGGACTTCCGGTCCGCCGAGACTGCGGACGACGATCGCCTTGGTCATGTCATGCTCCCGTTCGTTCTAGGGTCTGTACTCGATCAGGATGGGTGTTCTGCAAGCCGCATTTTGTGCCTGAGTAGGAGGAAAGGTGCAGGAAATGTGCTCCATTTTCAAACCTTTCCGACGCCCGCAGGCACAAAATGCGGCTTGCCCGACGGGTTGTCAGGGACGGGCCGCCTGATCGCGAACAATGCTCGACAAAGCCTGCGGGCCTTGCCTTGCGCTTGTCCGCTTCCATTCAATCCCGTCCCTGACAACAGAACACCCATCCTGATCAAGTACAGACCCTAGCGGCGGCCGAGATTGGGAAACACCTGCAGCACGGCCCCGATGACATACAGATACAGCCCCGTCGCAACGACGCCCCAGACGACCCAGGCCGGCGTTTCGAAGTGCATGAGGAGTGCATAGATACCGAGGATCACCCAGAGGAAAAAGACGGCAAGATTGACCGTCCGCAGCCGTTCTACGCGCACCGGATGCAGGAAATTGATCGGCATGAAGGTGAGGAAGACGGAGACGAAGACGACGATCGACGCCGTCAGCTCGCTCGCCTTGATCACGAAGAGCGTGAACACCACCATGTTCCAGACGACGGGGAAGCCGGAGAAGAAGTATTCGTCCGTCTTCATGCCCATGTCGGCGTAGTAGATCGCGCTCGACATCACGATGGCGCCGGCGGCCACGAAGGACCAGGGCTCGCCGATCATGCCGCTCTGGTAGAGCGCGAAGGCCGGCAGCAGCACGTAGGTCACGTAGTCGATGACATTGTCCAGCGTGTCGCCGGACCAGTTCGGCAGCACTTCCTTGACGCGCACCTTGCGCGCGATCGGCCCGTCGATGCCGTCGACCAGCAGCGCAAGGCCGAGCCACCAGAACATGTCCACGAAACGGTGTTCCGCAGCGGCCACGACGCCGAGGAAGGCGAGGAACGAACCGGAAGCCGTCAGGATATGGACGGAAAAGGCACGTATTTCCGCGTAGGGCACGCGCTTGTAGTTGAAAAACTTCATTGCCGTTCGCTGTCCAATCCCTTGGGGCTTTCTCATCGGCCGCGACCCGCCGAAGCGCCCTCTTGTGCGGTCACTGCCGGTAATATGCATTGATTGCCCGGCATCGCCAGCGAAAATCGGCGGGCTGGCGGGCGGCTGCGGGGCCTGCGCCGATTCATCCCATGGAAATTGCCCCTTTGCGGCCCTAGTCTTCCCCGTTAGAAGCACAGCAAATCTGTGGGTAAAGCTTCTCGCTTCGGAGGTCGGTCATGAGACAATTCGATATCGCGATCGTCGGCGCCGGTCTTGCCGGCAGCCTTGCGGCCCTCGCCCTTGCCGATTCGGGACGCGCCGTCGCGCTGATCGCGCCGCCGGCCCGCGCCGCCGACGGCCGCACGACGGCCCTCATGGACCAGTCGATCGCCTTCCTGAAGGCGCTCGGCCTGTGGGACGAGATCGCACGGCATGCCGCGGCGCTGGAGGCCATGCAGATCCTCGACGGCACGTCGCGGCTCCTGCGCGCGCCACCCGTCGCGTTTCGCTCCAGCGAGGTCGGCCTCGACGCATTCGGCTACAACATCCCGAATGCCCCCTTCCTTGAGGTGCTGGACGCGCGCATCGCGGCGCAGGACAATATCGTGCGGCTGGAAAACGGCGTGACGGCCGCGAACGCCTTCGAGACGGGCGTCGAACTCGTGCTCGATGACGGCGAACGCGTGATGGCGGCTCTCGTCGTCGGCGCGGACGGCAAGGCATCGCGCATCCGCGACAGCGCCGGAATCGGCGTGCGCTCCTGGGCCTATCCGCAGTCCGCGCTCGTGCTGAACTTCTCGCATGAGCGCCCGCACGGCAACGTCTCGACGGAATTCCACACGGAAAGCGGCCCCTTTACCCAGGTTCCCCTGCCCGGCCGTCGTTCCAGCCTCGTCTGGGTCCTGCCGCCGAAGGAGGCGGCCCGGCTGCGCGAACTGCCCGCCGCCGATCTCAGCCGTGCCGTCGAGGAGCGCATGCAATCCATGCTCGGCAAGGTCGCCGTCGAGGGCGAGGCGCAGAGTTTCCCGCTCTCCGGCATGACGGCTCATCGTTTCGGCAAGGGGCGCTTCGTGCTCGTCGGCGAGGCGGCGCACGCCTTCCCGCCGATCGGCGCGCAGGGCCTCAACCTCAGCCTGCGCGACATCATGGCGCTCAAGGAGATCGTCCTTGGCAGCGAAATGGCCCATGCGGGCATCGGCGAGCGCTTCGACCGCAGGCGCCAGGTCGACATCCGCTCGCGCACCATGAGCGTCGACCTGCTCAACCGCTCGCTGCTTTCGGATTTCCTGCCGGTGCAGTTCCTGCGGTCCGCGGGCCTCCACCTTCTCTCGGCGCTCGGGCCGCTGCGCAGCATCGTCATGCGGGAAGGCATCGAGCCGCTCGGCTCGCTGAAGGCCTTTCGCGAGACGCTAAGGGAACGGGTCGCCCGCAAGCAGGCCTGACTTGACGAGGTAGAGCAGGATCGTCACCGTCGCGACGGACAGCACGGTCGTTATGAGGATGGTCGCCGACGCGCGCTCCTGCCACACGCCATATTGCTGGCCGATGACGAAGACGTTCGTCGCCGTCGGCAGCGCGGCGAGCAACACGGCCGTGAACACCCACACCGGATCGAAATTGCCGGCAAGCCCGAGCACAAGATACATGGTGACCGGCAGCAGCAGCAGCTTCGCCGGCACGATGTAGCCGATCTCCACCGGCACGCGCTTCAAGGGGCGCAGCGCCAGCGTGACGCCCATGGCGAAAAGGGCGCAGGGTGCCGCCGCCTGCGCCAGGTAGTCGATCAGGCGCTGCAGCGGCGCCGGCGGCTCGAAGCCGGCAAAGGCCGCGACGAAGCCCGCCGCCGTGGCGATGATGAACGGATGCGTGACGATCTTGCGCACGGTATCGCCGGCGATCTGGGCCGCCGGCCGCCTTTCGCCGCCGGCGAGCGCCATCAGCGCCGGCGCGACCGTGAAATGCAGCATGTTCTCGAAGCAGAAGACGAGTGCCACAGGCACCGCGGCAGGCTCGCCGAAGGCGAGCAGCGCCAGCCCCGGCCCCATGTAGCCTATATTGCCATAGGCGGCGGCGAGCCCCTGGATCGTCGCCTCGCCCACGCTCGCGCGCCGCAGCCAGAGGCCGACCGCGAAGATCAGGCCGAAGACGAGGTAGGTGGCGCCGACATTGGCGACGATGAAGTCGATACGCGTCAGCTGCTCGACCGGCGTCTTCGCCACCAGCTTGAAGAACAGCGCGGGCAGCGCTATGTAGATGATGAAGGTGTTGAGCCAGCCGAGCGCCTCGACCGGCTGCTTCGTGATCTTCGCGACCGCATAGCCGAGGAGAATCATGCCGAAGAACGGCAGGACCAGTCCGATAATGTCTGCCATTGGCCGCAGCCGACTCCCGCTTGCTGAGGATCCCCATCCCTGACCAGACGCCACGCGTCCGGATGGACGCATGAACGAGGCTCTAGCCGATTTGCGAGAGAATGGGAAACGTTTGCTGGAACCAGATGGCGACCGCGCTGATATAGCCGAAGATGAAGGCAAGTCCGGTGAGGATCAGGAGCACGCCCATGACCTTCTCCACCGCACCGAGATGGCGGCGGAAACGCACGAGAAAGCGCATGAAGGCGCCGGAAAAGCCAGCCGCGATCCAGAACGGCACGGCAAGCCCCAGCGAGTAGACCGCAAGCAGGGCCGCCCCGTCGCCGACCGTTTCGCGCGCCGCCGCAACGCCGAGGATCGCGCCCAGCACCGGTCCGATGCAGGGTGTCCAGCCGAAGGCGAAGGCAAGGCCCATGATATAGGCGCCGGAGGCCGTCGCCGGCTTGCCGCCGCCCTGGAAGCGCGCCTCGCGGGCGAAGAGTCCGATGCGCAACACGCCGAGGAAATGCAGGCCCATCAGGATGATGATGACGCCGCCGACCTGCGCGAGAATGTCGAGATGGCGGCGCAGCACCATGCCGATCGTCGAGGCCCCGGCGCCGAGCGCCACGAAGACGGTGGCAAAGCCGAGCGTGAAGAAGAAGGCCGCCAGCAGCACCGCCCCGCGCGTATCGCGCCGGACCGCCACCGCCTCGCTCCCGCGGAACTGGTCCACCGAAATGCCCGCCATGTAACAGAGATAGGGCGGCACCAGCGGCAGCACGCAGGGCGACAGGAACGACAGTGCCCCGGCCAGAAGCGCACTCAGAAGGGAAATATCGGCAATCGACAAGGAACACTCCACGACGGCCGGAGGAAAAGCGGCCCGGCCATCGAACGGCCCTGCCCGCACCTCCGTCTGCGCCCCAGATAGCCGCGGCAGGCCTCTCCTGCCAATCACCTTTTAGCGAACGCGGCGAAATGTCATTCCAGGAGACGGGTGGTGAGCGCGCAGGGATTCGAACCCTGGACCTACTGATTAAAAGTCAGTTGCTCTACCGGCTGAGCTACGCGCTCCCGAGCGTGGCGGAAGGCGCCCCGCGGAAGTGCGCGGAACATAGGCAGGAGGTTCTGCCGGGTCAACCCGGAAAATGCACCGGAAAACAGCTTTTGCCACGCGCGGCGGCCGCATCGCTTCCTTCCCGAAACGATGCGGCAGACCGGTTCAGTACACCGCATATTTCAGCAGGCCGAGCGACCAGTTGACGCTGCGGTTCTCGGTATCGCGCGTCCAGGTCTGCTTCAGGGCGCCGGCGATGTCGGCGATGGTGGTGCGCGCGTCGAGCTCCTTCGTCAGGCCGTATTCGTTGGGCGCGACCTTGGTGAGATCGACGTCGTCGGCAACGACGATCGCCACCAGCACGTTCTCGCTCGGGCCTTCGGCCTCGAAGTCGAAGCCGTAGTAGTCGTCGGGAATGGTGATGGGCGTATTGGCCGCAAGGCGCGTGACCTTCCGGGCCGCCTCGTTCGGAAAGATCTGCGTCGCCTTGCCGTCCTTGTCGACGTCGTAGAGGATGAGGTGCCCGCCCGTGGCGCTCGTCACCGTGATGCGGAAGACGTCGCCGTTCTTCAGGTAGTCGGAGGAAAGGGCCACCTTGACGTCGCCCGTCTGCGGCTTGCCGAGGATGTCGCCGACGGCATCGACCGGATCGGCCGCAACATAGGCGGTCTGCGGCGTGTTCTCGATCTTCACCTCCTCGACCTTGCCGTAGTCGGGCGTCTGCTGCTGGTCGTACTGCTGCGCCTGCTGGCCGGCGGTCCCGCCGGCCGGGCTCACGGCGCTGGCGCCGAGCAGGGCGTAGTTCACCTCGAGCTGCGGATCGAGCGCCTGGCACTGGCTCTGCAGCGCGCAGTAGGCTTGCGACTGCTTCTTCACATATTCGAGCAGTTCGGCATTGGAGACGATGCCGTTGCCGTTGCTGTCGGCGGCGGAAATCTCGTGGCCGTTGACGTAGGACAGCGTGAAGACGCCGTGGCGCTCTTCCGGCGGCAGGCGCGTATCGTCCCAGGCGACCTGATAGGAGGAGGCCGCGCTCCAGGCCTCGATGCCGTTCTGCTTGACGATGTCCGGCTTGTCGACCACGGCGACATCGATGCGCAGGCCCCGCATCTTCACCTCTTCCACCGGCTTGGCATGGGGCCGCGGCAGGAAGCGGGCGCTTTCCATCGCATCGCCGACCTGCGTCGAGAGCGAGCGGGAGATCGTGCCGGAATGGCAGGCGTCGATGACGATGGAAACGGCGCGGTCCTTGAGCTTTACCAGCATCGCGTCGATCTCGTCGTCGAGGATGACGTTCGTCCAGTCGCCGTCGCCCGCGACGATGTCGAAGGTCGAGAGCGCCTCGTCGAGCCCGTCCTCCTCGTCCCCGCTCTGGTCCTTGACCTGGAGGCCATGGCCGGAGAAATAGAGGTAGGCGCGGTCGCCCGGCTGGGTGCCGTTGATCAGCCACTCCTCGATGCTGGCGAGGATCGCTGCACGGGTGGCGTCCTTGTCGCGCAGGATGCGGATCGAATCGGCCGGGTAGCCGTGTTTCTCCTTCAGAAGCTTCTCGATCAGCGGCACGTCGTTCTTCGGCCCTTCGAGGAACATCTTTTCCGGCAGCGAGGCATAGGTGCCGATGCCGACCAGGAGCGCGCGGTCGGCCGCCGCGGCGCCGGAGAACAGGCAAAGCGAAAGCAGGAGGGCGGCGGCGTAACGGATCATCAGAGCGTTTCCCGCGTGTAGAGGGGTTGAATGGCGACGCTCGCCTCCTTGCCGTCGAGCCGCGTCATCAGCGCCTGAAGCAAGGTCGCGGAGGTCACGTTGCGGTCGGCGAGCACGGCGCCGATGGCGTCGACCGGCTCGCCGGTCCAGATCGTGATCAGGTGGTCGGCGCCGAAGGGCTTGACGATCTCGACGTCCGTCAGCTTGAACTGCGCGCTGTTCGTGCCCGCCACCTGCATGTCCAGGAACTGCACCTCGCCCGTATTGGCCAGGTTGAAGACCAGCATGTTGGGATAGCGGCCGGGCGGCGCGTCGAAACGCAGGCGGGTGCCGGCCGCGTAGATGTCCTTCACCGGCGTCAGCGAGACGGAGCCGGGATTCTGGCTCGCCATGGCCTTCAGGAAATCGAGCAGCACGAACTTGTCCACCACGGCCTGGATGCGGTCCGGGCCGATGTTTTCCGCCGCGACGTCGCCGTTCGGCGTGTAGAAGACGCCGCTGGCCACGTCCCAGCGGAAGGGCGTGCCGGCCCCGTCCGCGCTCTGCGGCCTTTCGGCGTCACCGTCGATCTGCAGGGCGATCTTGCCGGTCCAGCCGAGCTCGCTGACCGGCCTGATGACCTTGCCCGTGGCGGCGGCGCTGCCGGCATCCGTCGTCGTGGCGGCATTGCCGGCGGTGTCGACCGGGATGCCGCGGGTCAGCGTGACGACGACCTCGCTCTCCGAGCGCGCCACCTGCGGCATGAAGTTCGGCACCTGCAAGGCTTCGGAACGGTTCTTCACGTTGGAGAAAATGTAGTCTTCCAGCTCGATGCGCGTGATGACGCCGTCGCCGTTGCGGTCGGCGCTGCCTTCCACGGCGCGGGCGAAGCTCCAGCTCAGCGCCCCGCGCGGCTCGCCGTCGATGATCACCTCCGGCGTCGGCTGGCTTTCCAGCGAGGCAGCGAGCACCGTCACCTGCTTGAAGTTGATCTCCTTGAGGTCCGCGCCCGCGATCGCCTCCTGCGAGGGCGGCGCGAGCTTCACCTTCACCGCAGGCGCAAGGCGGGTCTTGCCGGTGACCGACCGGCTCATGCCGCCGGAAAAGCAGCTGTCGGAGACGAAGAGGACATGCACGCCCTTGCCTTCGGCCTCGGCGAACCAGGCGTTCATCTCGTTGTCGACGATGATCTCGCTCGCGGTTTCCTCGTGACGGTTGCGGTCGAATCCGGGAAGCTGGAGGAATTCGTCGAGCCCGTCCGCCTCGTCGCCGGCGATGAGCTCCGGCATCTGCGCGCCGTGGCCCGCATAGGTGAAGATGATCGTATCTCCGGCCGCGGCCTGCGCCACCATGTCCGTCCAGGCCTTGCGGATGTCGGCCTTGCGCGCCTGCTCGTTGGTGAACTTGACGACCGTGAAGCCCGCCGCGCTCATCGAACGATAGACGTCTTCCGCATCCCGCACCGCTCCGTCGAGGCTGACGTCGTGCGGATACTGGTCGACGCCGACGACGAGCGCATAGGTCTGCGCCGCCAAGGCGGGGCCGGGAAGCGCGGCGGCAAGGAAAAGCGCCAGCAGGCGGGGCAGCGTCGTCATCCTTCCACGTCCACTTCCACCCGCCGGTGCAGCTGGTTCAGCGTCTCCGTGTCGTAGGCGCTGGCATCGTCCGGCTCGAAGGGCTGATCCTCGCCCTTGCCCTCTGTCGTGATCGTGCCGGCATAGCCGGCGCTGGAGAGGTAGTTCTTCAGCGTTTCGGCGCGCGCGAGCGAGAGCTTGTAGTTCGCTTCAGCCGACCCGACCGGGTCCGTATGGCCGATCAGCTTGATCGAGGCGGGTTTTACGGTCTTCAGGCATTCGGCGAGGTCCTTGGCCGCCTCGACGCCCTCCGGCGTGAAATCCGCGGTGCCGAAGACGTAGCGCACCGGCGTCGACTTCTTCTTGATCTTCACGCCGCGGAAGGAGACCTTGCAGCCGCCGCGCATGGCGAGCTGTACCGGGCGGGGCGCGGCGAGGCGCATTTCGCTGGCGAGCCTGTCGAGCCGCAGGATGTACTGCTCGTCCGGCGCCATCCAGTCCGGCGTCAGCGTCTCGTTCGAGCCGTCCTCCAGGGCAAGCTGATAGAGACGCGCGGCCTGCTCGTAGTCCTTGCGCTCGCGTGCGAGGTCGCCGAGCGCATCGTAGACCTGCCAGGGGCCGCCGTACTGCTTCTGGAGGTCTTCGAGCACCTGGCGGTGATCGGAGAGCCGGCCGCCGTTGCCGACGTCGGTGGCGATGCGGTTGAAGGTGGCGAGCGCCGCGACGCGCCCGACGAGCGTGCGCTCGTTGGCGCTGCAGTTGGCCGTGCCTGCGGTTTCGGCAATGGAGCGCGCTTTCTGCTCGTCGCCCGCGTTGAACGCCTCGATGACGCCGGTGAAGGCGTCGCAGGCCGCGGCGGCCGGTGCGGCGCCGGCCAGTACGAAGAGTGTCGCCGCTAGGGATCGCATCAGCATTGTCGGTCCAGCCCCCAATATCCTCGGTAAACGAATGAGCGGGGGCCGAAGGCCCCTGCCCTTGTTATCACTTGATCTCGAACGTCACCATCTGGAGGCCGCTCGCGCCGTTGTCCTGCTGTGCCTGCTTGGCAAGGTTGATGGCAAGGCCGCGGGTCGCCGGCTGCTTCGAGCCGGCCACCAGCTGCTTGGCCTTCTCGGCCGTCAGCTTCTGGTCGCCGAGACCGCCGACGCGGCAGAAGGCGATCATCGTTTCGCCGGGCGACGGCGAATCGAAGGTCAGGTTGCCTGTTCCGGGCTGCGGTATGAGGCGGCGTTCCCCGGGATTGAGCGTCGTGTTGCCGATCATCACGTCCGGGATGATCTCGACGGTGCCGGTGTCCTCCACATAGACGACCTGGAGCTCGCAGGCATGGTTCGTGCTGAGCTCGAAGCTCAGGTAGTCGCCCACCTTCGCCGTCGTCGAGGGCACGTGCAGGGCAAGCTTCACCTTGTCGGCCTGCGCCTTGTCGTCCTGCTTGTAGGCCGGCACGGCATAGCCTGCGCTTGCGGCGCCCGCATACTGGTCGCCGCCCGTCGCCTGGCCCTGCGAAGGCTGCTGGTAGGCGCCGGTGTTGGTGGCGGCCTGCTCCTGCTTCTGGTCCGCCTGCTGGTAGCCGGCGCTGCCGGCCTGCTGGTCGTAGGTCGCCGTGCCGGTGTTCGCCACGTCGGGATTGACGCCGCGCTTCAGGGGGCGCAGCTGCAGCAGGGGCTCCAGCATGAAGGCGAACTGCTCCTCGACCTCGACGCGCGGGATCGTGGCGCCCGATTCGAGCGTCGCGACCCAGTCGATGCCGATGCGCAGGGCGTTGACGTCGGTAAGGCGGCGGATGTCCGAGGCGAACTGCTCCGGCGTCATGTCGAACTCGGCGGCAAGCTGCTCGAAGTTCAGCTCGTCCTCGTACTTGTCGGCGAAGTAGGTGAAGATCTCCGCGCCGCCGGGCGCCTTCAGGCTGGTCTTGCCGCCGCCGGCCGTCGGTTCGGTGATGCCGAGCCGGTCGAGCGCGGCGACGAAGCGGTCCGTGTCGCGCTTGTAGACCTCGTTCAGTTCCTCCTGCGGCACGTAGATGGCGAGCAGCTCGTCCTGCTGGTCCTTGGAGAACAGCGTCGAGGTCTCGATATGCTCGCGGATCTGGTCGCGCTTCGACAGGATGCCGTCGAAGTGGCAGTCGAAGCAGGAGCGCGCGTTGATGATCTCGACGCCCTTGCCGATCGGCCGCTTGCGGAAGGAGACGATCGCCGTCGGGCCGACATCGAGCTGCGCGCCCTCGGCCGTCGAGAGATAGTAGCCCTGCATGCCGTTGGGGAGCGAGAAGATCATCTCGCCGCCGTCATGCTCGAAGGGCTCGAGGCCGGCCTTGAGCGGAACCTCCTTCGGGCCGTGCGGGAAGCGCTTGAGCGACTGGCGGCCGACGTCGCCCGCAAAGTCGTAGGACTTCCAGTAGTAGCCGCCGAAGGGCATGTCGTGCCGTTCCAGCATGCGGTTGTGGTCGGAGACGCCCGACGAGCCGTCGGCGAAGCCGGCACGCACGATGCGGCGCCGGATAATGTTCTGGTCGACGTCGATCTGGAAGCGTTTTTCCAGTTCGCGGATATGCGTCGGCAGCTTCATGAGGCGGTTGTAGACCTTCGGCCGTGCGCCGTTGCTCATGAACCAATCGATGCGCATGATCGGAAGCTGGGTCTGCGTCGCCTTGGCGAGGGAGTGCAGCTGCGCGTCGCTCGCCGGGTCGACGCCGTAGAAATACTCGTTGATCAGGAAGTCGTAGTCGTCCTGGCTCCATTCGAGGTCGCGCAGGTCGACGCGCACGAGCAGGCCGTCGGAGCCTTCCACCTCTTCGGGGATCACGAGCTCCGGGCCGTAGGAGAGCGAGTTAAGCAGCTTCTTGAAGCCGCCGGCAAGCACCTTCATGCGCTTCATGAAGGTCTCGTGCGTTTCGCAGCTCATCATGCCGTTGTACTGGTCGCGGTAGCTGAAGTAGCGCATGAACGGCTGGTCGTGCTCGTCGATCTTCGAGATGTCGCGCAACGCCAGCTCGACGAAGTCGAGATATTGCAGCATCGGGCGCGCGCGCTGGGTCTGCGTGGCGGAAACCGCCGTCGGGATGGCCGCCTGGTTCAGCGAGTTGATCCAGTCGGCAAGGCTCTGCACCTCGGCATCGGCGGGCCGCTTGCCGAGCGGCATGCGGCCGCTGGTCACGCTGGTATAGAGCAGCGACTTGGAAGCGTCGCCCGGCGTCACGAAGGCCGGGCTGGCGGCGATCGAGGCGAGGTCGCCCGCCGGGAAGGAGCCCTGCGAGCTTTCGCCCGGGCCGTGGCAGTTGCGGCAATATTTGCCGATGAAGGCATCGGCCGCCGACGCGAACTCCGCGCTGCCGCCGCCGGCCGTCAGCGCCGTTTCCGCCGTCGCCTCGCTGCAGACCGGCGTCGAGCTGGTCTCGACGGGCGTCACCTTCACCTCGCGGTCGGCAAGGAAGGCGTACATGGCCTGCCTGTCCTCTTCGGGCAGCGCTGCAAGGCCCTGGGCAATGCGGCGCATGACCGGATCGGAGAGCGGCGAGCCGGAGAGCTTCTTGCCCTCCTCGATCAGGCCCCGGGTGAAGACCTCATGCGAGGCGAGCCCGCTCATGCGCGCCTTGGTGATGTCGGGGGCGACCGCGCCGGTCAGGCCCTTTTCGCCCTCGTAGGCGCGGGTGAGATCGAGGCCGTAGGTCGTCGTGCGCGGCGTGTGGCAATCGCCGCAGCCGCCGACATTCTCGACGAGGTAGCGGCCGCGCTCCATCTGCGTCTCCTCGCGCGGCTGGTAGGCCTGCACGTTGAAATGGCTGCGCTTCCACAGGGTGATCGTCGTCTGGCGGCTGAAGGGGAAGGCGATCTCGTGTTCCTTCGAGGCGGCGTCCGACTGCGGCAGCGTCTCGATATAGGCCTTGATGTCCAGGACGTCCTCCGGCTTCATGCCGCCGTAGGACGTATAGGGCATGACCGGGTAGAGGTTGTTGCCCTCCTTGTCGAGGCCGACCATCACCGCGTTCAGGAAGTCCGCATTGGACCAGCCGCCGATGCCGTTCGGATGGGCCGAGATGTTCGGCGCGAAGAACTTCCCGATCGCCGTCTGCATTTCCATGCCGCCGGACAGCAGTTCCGTGTTGTCGCCGGAACCGTGGCACGCGCCGCAGCCGGCGGCGTTGAACATGAGCTTGCCGTTCTCGGCGTTCGCCTGGTAGGTGCCGTAGGCGTCCGGCGCGAACTGGTCGATGGCGAACGCGCCGGCGGGACAGGCCACCGTCATGGCGATGCCAAGCGCCGCGGCGAGCCGTTTGCCCGGTCGGAAGAATGATGTGCTGAACACGCGCATGGCTTGTTCCCTTCGCTCCAAGAGGCCGGCGCACCGGCTGGGAATTCAGTCTTTCTCAACAATCCGGCCGCGAAACCGCTTCGCCCTCTCGCCGGAATTGCCCTACCGGAACTCGAAACGCTCGAACTCGACGCGCCGCGGGGCCTTGCCGAGCTCCTTCAATCCCTTCTCGATGGCCAGCCGCAAAGGCGGCGGGCCGCAGAACCACAGGTCGGCCTCCGCCGGGTTCATCGAGGTGCCCGAGACGAGCTTCGTCGCGTCGAAGCGGCCGTCCGTCGCCGAGTTGTGCAGCACGAAGCTGAAGTTCTCCAGCTTCTCCGCCTGCGTGCGGAACGTGTCGAGGCCGATCGCCTCGGCGCCGTCGCGCACGCAGTAGACCATGTGGATGTCCTGCCCCTCGTCGCCCTTCAGCCGGCTCGCCATGGCGAGGAACGGCGTGACGCCGATGCCGCCGGCAAGCCAGATCTGCTTCTTGCCGCCGCGCTTGTGGTTGAAGTGGCCGTAGCCGCCTTCGAGCGTCAGCGAATCGCCGACCGCCACCGCCTCGCGCAGCACCTTCGTGTAATCGCCGAGCGGCTTGATGGCGAAACGGACGGAGCCATCGTCCTCGATGCCGGCGATGGTGAAGGGGTGCGGTTCGCGAAGGCCCGACTTGTCGACGCGGAAGAAGCCGAACTGGCCCGGCGTCGCCCTCAGCTTGCGGCCCGTCGGCTTGGCGGTGATGATCGTCGCGCCGTCGTGGCGCTCGACGTTCACCACCTCGTATTTCCGCGTGCGGATCCAGGGCAGGAGCTGCGTATAGGCGTAGCTGGCGATGCCGACGAGGGCGAAGATGTTGAGATAGGTCGCCAGCAGCGCCGTGCCGTCATAGGGGCGCTTGATGAACATCTGGTGGAAGGCGACGAGCACGAAGAGCAGGCCGATGAAGCGGTGCGTGATGCGCCAGTACTGATAGGGAATCTGGAAGCGCGTCTTGGGGATCACCTTCACGAGGCTCAGCACCAGCAGGAAGACGAAGCCGTAGAAGGCCCATTCGCCCGCCGTCCTGGCGAGCACGTTGAGCCCGCTCGTCACGGAAAGACCCTGGAAATCCGGTGCAACGAAATAGTGCACCAGGATAAGACAGAGCACCGCGATGCCGATCTTGCGGTGGAACTGGTAGATGCGGTCGAGCCCGCCGAAGAGCTTTTCGACGAAGGGCGGGCGCGTCGCCATGAACTGCGCGATGCCCATGGCGACGAAGGCCATGGACGAGGCCATCAGAGAGAAGGTGGTGCCCGCATTCGTATGGCTGACGGCCGGCACGGCCAGCAGACCGGCAAAAACGATCAATAGTGTCGCGACGATGGAACCCGCAGTCAACCTATGCCCCCACGATGCAACTGAACGGTCCGAATTGGCGGGCATGCTGGCAAGGCCCATGACATTCGTCAACCGCAATCCTCCTATCGACGGGCGGGCCTGCGGCTTTATTCGGGGGCATTGACGCAAGGCGGCAAAAACCGCATGCAAAACCTAATATGGCAACGGAACGAGGCACATAGAAACGGCCTCAGCGACACTTCCTCCCTGCCCTGCAGAAGGGCGCCCGCCCTCTCTCCTCTCTGCAAACGGCAGGGCGCGCAGGAACGCTTTTCAAGCCGCGACAGTCCTTGCCGGCGACGGCATCTCACCGGATGCCCGGTTTCCCATTCCCATCCAGACCGTTCATCGGCCTTCCGTCCCTGATATATCAGGAACCTTGCCATCCGATTTGCGACATGCCACCATGTGATATATCAACCGGGACATCGGAATGACGGAAACCGCGGCCTCGCAGGCCCACCTCGCCTATCTCGCCCTCGAGGGGCTGATCGTCACGCTCAAGCTGAAGCCCGGCTCGCTCGTCACGGAAAGGCAGCTCATCGAGCTTGCCGGCCATGGACGCACGCCGGTGCGCGAAGCGATCCAGAAGCTCGAATGGCAGGGATTGATCGCCGTGCGCCCGCGCGCCGGCCTGCAGATCGCGGCGATCCGCCCCGAGGACCACGCCGAGGTGATGGCGACGCGCCGGCAACTGGAGCCGCTGGCCGCCGACCTGGTCGCCCGCCATGCCGGCGCCAGGCACCGCGACCGGCTCGTCGCCTGCGCGCAGGCCATGACCGCGTGCTCGATCCATTCCGACATGGAAGGCTTCCTGGCCGCCGACAAGGCCTTCGACGAAATCCTGGAGGAGGCCTGTCCGAACCGCTTCCTGACGGCCGCCCTCGCCCCCTTGCAGACCCACGCGCGCCGCCTCTGGTTCGCCCGCGCCGACAGCCGGCACATGGACGGCTCCGTGGACCGCCACGTCAAGGTCATCCGCGCCATCCGCAACGGCGACGGCCCGGCCGCTGCCGCAGCGATGAGCGACCTGCTCGACTATCTCTCCGGCTGACAAGCCTTCGAAACGGCAAGGGCGGCCCGAAGACCGCCCTTGCCGCTTCATATGCCGTTCGCTCAGTCGACGAAGGCGCGCTCGATGACGAATTCGCCGGGCTTGTTGTTGGCGCCCTCGGTGAGGCCGGCCTGCTCCAGCAGCACCTTGGTTTCCTTCAGCATGGCGGAGGAGCCGCAGATCATGGCGCGGTCGACCGCCGGGTCGAAATGCGGCACGCCGAGGTCGGCGAACATCTTGCCGTTCACGATGAGGTCGGTGATGCGGCCCTGGAACGGATAGTCCTCGCGGGTCACCGTCGCATAATGGCGCAGCTTGTTGCCGACGACCTCCGCCAGGAATTCATGGTTGCGGATCTCCTCGAGGAGGTCGAAGCCGTATTTCAGCTCGGCGACCTCGCGGCAGGTATGCGTGAGGATGACCTCGTCGAACTTCTCATAGGTCTCCGGATCGCGGATCAGGCTCGCGAAAGGCGCAATGCCCGTGCCGGTCGAGAACATGTAGAGCCGCTTGCCCGGCGTCAGCGCGTCGAGCACCAGCGTGCCGGTCGGCTTCTTGCGCATCAGCACGGTGTCGCCCGGCCGGATCTGCTGGAGATGCGAGGTCAGCGGGCCGTCCGGCACCTTGATCGAGAAGAATTCCAGTTCCTCGTCCCAGGCCGGGCTTGCGATCGAATAGGCGCGGTAGACCGGCTTGTCGCCGACCATCAGGCCGATCATCGCGAACTCGCCGGAACGGAAGCGGAAGCTTTCGGGCCGCGTCATGCGGAAGCGGAACAGGCGATCCGTATAGTGCTGCACGCTCGTCACCGTCTCGGCGAAAACGCCGGCCGGTACGGTCGCCACAAAGTCTTCGGTCTTGGCAGGTGCGTTCATTTCGGGATCGATCCTGGCTGCGTCGGAAAATTTTGACGATAGGCAGATATTACATGTTGAGCGGCAAAGGAAGGTATTCCGTTCCAATGCGCTGATTGGCCGCGCAATAGTTTGCCGGGCGTTTCCGTTTTGCGCCGCTGCGAACCCGTCTCTATCCTCAACGAGGATAACGCGCGATTGCGGCTATTCGCCGGTCGGATCCCGAAAATCAGGCGCGGCGGCGCCAGCTGTACGAACCGACGTCCTCCGAAGGGCGGGCCGTCGGCTGGTAATGGTTGGTAATGCCCGGCAGCCGGTTCTCCGCGAGCCGTTTCAGCGCCGTCGCATTGCTGACGGCGAAGCTGTCGATGCCGCAGCGCAGCATCAGCGGGATCTGGTCGATCAGCACATCGCCCACCGCCCTCACCTCGCCGGTAAAGCCGAGGCGCGAGCGCAGCAGCGAGGCGTGGCTGAAGGCCCGCCCGTCGTTGAAGGCGGGAAAGGCGACGGCGACCAGCGCCAGCCGGTCGAGATGGCCTTCCAGCCTGCGCACGTCGTCCGCCGGATTGATCAGCACGCCGAGGCCCGTTTCGTCCGTCTCCGCGGCCTTCGCCAGGAAATCATCGATGCCGAGAATCACCTTCTCGTTCGAGCCGGCCTTGGTCTCCTCCGTTTCGATCACCCACGGATCGTCGGTCACGAAGCCGGATTCGTTCCAGATTTTCGTCATGACCGTTCTCCTCAGGCCGCCGCGGCCGTCTTGTCGCCGTAGAGCGCATCCTTGAAGGGCTGCGGGCCGACGCGGCGATAGGCGGCAAGGAAGGTTTCGGACGGATCGAGGCGCAGGCCCAGATAGGTGTCGACGATGACCTCGACGGCATCCGTCACCTTCTCCGGCTCGAAGCCGCGGCCGATGATCTCGCCGATCGACGTGTTCTCGTCGCCCGAGCCGCCGAGCGTGATCTGGTACAGTTCCTCGCCCTTCTTCTCGACCCCGAGCAGGCCGATATGGCCGACATGGTGGTGGCCGCAGGCATTGATGCAGCCGGAGATCTTGATCTTCAATTCGCCGATCTCGGCCTGGCGCTCCGGCGCGCCGAAGCGGGCGGAAAGCTCCTGCGCGACGGGGATCGAGCGGGCGTTCGCCAGCGCGCAGTAGTCCAGCCCCGGACAGGCGATGATGTCGGTGATGAGCCCGGCATTGGCGGTCGCAAGGCCCGCGGCGACGAGGCCGCGATAGACAGGCTCCAGGTCGGCGAGCGCCACATGCGGCAGGATGAGGTTCTGCTCGTGGCTGACGCGGATCTCGTCGAAGGCGTATTCCTCCGCGATGTCGGCGACCGCCTCCATCTGCGCGTCGGTCGCATCGCCCGGAATACCGCCGATCGGCTTCAGCGAGATCGTCACCATGCCGTAGTCGGGATGCTTGTGCGGCTGCACGTTCTGCTGCACCCAGCGGGCGAACTCCGGATCGGCCTTCTTCCACTGCGCAAGGTTCGCCCAGCCCTCGGCGCGCGGCTTGAGCTCCGGCGGCGCGAAATAGGCGGTGATGGCGGCGATGTCCTTCTCCGGCAGCTTCAGCTCGGTGTTCTTCAGCTCGGCGAACTCGACTTCGACCTGCCGGGCCAGTTCCTCCGCGCCCGTCTCGTGCACGAGGATCTTGATGCGCGCCTTGTACTTGTTGTCGCGGCGGCCGTGGAGGTTGTACACGCGCATGATCGCGGTCGTATAGGACAGAAGGTCCTCTTCCGGCAGGAAGTCGCGGATCTTCTTGGCGATCATCGGCGTGCGGCCCTGCCCGCCGCCGACATAGACCGCAAAGCCGATCTCGCCCTTCTCGTTCTTCTTCAGGTGCAGGCCGATGTCGTGCACCTGGATCGCCGCGCGGTCGCGCTCGGCGCCGGTGACGGCGATCTTGAACTTGCGTGGCAGGAAGGAGAATTCCGGATGGACGGAGGACCATTGGCGCAGGATCTCCGCATAGGGCCGCGGATCGGCGACCTCGTCGGCGGCAGCGCCGGCGAAGTGGTCGGCCGTCACGTTGCGGATGCAGTTGCCAGAAGTCTGGAGCGCGTGCATCTCGACCGTCGCGAGGTCGGCCAGCGCATCCGGCAGTTCGGAGAGCTTCGGCCAGTTGTACTGGATGTTCTGGCGCGTGGTGAAATGCCCGTAGCCGCGATCGTACCTGCGGGCGATATGGGCCAGCATGCGCATCTGGCGCGAATTCAGCGTGCCGTAGGGGATGGCGACGCGCAGCATGTAGGCGTGCAGCTGCAGGTAGACGCCGTTCATCAGGCGCAGCGGCTTGAACGCGTCCTCGGCCAGTTCGCCGGAAAGGCGGCGGGCGACCTGATCGCGGAACTGCTCCACGCGGTCGCTGACAAAGGCGTGATCGAATTCGTCGTAACGATACATGCGAATGGTCCTCAGGCGGCCGGCGTGGCCGTCGCGGTCAGGCCGGAGTAACCGGCGGCATAGGCGATGGTCGGGCCTGCGGCGCGGATGCGCTCGCGCATGCGCAGCGGCCGCAACACGCCATCGACCTCTTCTACGTCGACGACGTTGACGTCAACCACTTTGTTGTCGGCGAAAGCCTGCTTGCCGGTCGCCTCCAGCGCGTCGACGGCCTCCTTGTGGCGCGCGACGAAGGCGGCCTGGAGCGATTCGTTCCAGTTGCCGGCGGCATCCAGCCAGACGGAGATGCCGTCGGAAAGGCGATTGGCTGTCAGAACCTTGTCGGCCATGTCATGCTCCCACTGCTGCTGTGCTGCGGACCGGCTCGCGGACGAGCGGCTCGGAATGTTCGAAGTTGGCCCCGGCGACGGCATCGCCGATGATCACCATGACCGGGCCGGTGAGCTCGTCGCGGTGCTCGAGCCCCGGCAGGTCCTTGAGCGTGCCGTGCAGCAGCCGCTTCCCGCGGCGGCTGGCATTCTCCACGACGGCGACCGTCGTCTCCGCCGGCAGACCGGCATCCATCAGCCGCGCGGCGACGGACGCGGCCACTGTGCGGCCCATATAGACCGCGACCGTGGCGCCGGAGATCGCAAGCCGCGCCCAGTCCGGCAGGACCGCACCCGTCAGGTCGTGGCCGGTCGTGAAGACGAGCGAGGAGGCGACGCCGCGCAGCGTCAGCGGCAGCTCGAAATCGGCGGCCGCCGCGAAGGCGGAGGTGATGCCGGGCACGATCTCGTAGGTGACGCCCGCCTGGCGGAGCGCGGCCATTTCCTCGCCGGCCCGGCCGTAGACGAGCGGGTCGCCGGATTTGAGGCGCACGACACGTTTTCCGGCCTTGCCGAGCTCGACCAGCAGGTCGTTGATCTCTTCCTGCGACTTGGAATGACATCCCTTGCGCTTGCCGACGGAAACACGCTCGGCATCGCGGCGGCCCATGTCGACGATCGCCTGCGGCACGAGCGCGTCGAAGACGATGACGTCCGCCTCCATCATCACGCGCTGGGCGCGCAGCGTCAGCAGGTCCTCCGCGCCCGGTCCGGCGCCGACCAGCCAGACATGCCCGTCCACCCGGCCCTGCGCGTTGAGCAGCGTGCCGGCCGAACGGTGCGCGAGGTCGATGTCGCCGTTGTCGACGGCATCGGAGACGGCGCCGTGAAAGAAGCGGCGCCAGAAGACGCGGCGGGTCGCGCCGCGCGGCAGGATGCGGTCGACGGCCTCGCGATAGCCGCTCGCAAGGCTCGCCAGCCGACCGAGCGACGGGGAGAGAATCTGGTCGATCTGCGCGCGGATCATCTGCGCGAGCACCGGGCCTGCGCCTTCGGTGCCGATGGCGACGGCGACGGGCGCGCGGTTGACGAGCGCCGGCGTGAAGAAATCGCAATGGTCGGGCTGGTCGACGGCATTGACCGGAATGCCGAACGCGCGGGCCGCAACGGAGATGGCTCTGTCGGCGCCCGCGTCACCCGTCGCGGCGAAGACGAGCGTTGCGCCGGCGATGGCCTGCCTGGAGAACGGCTCGCGGACGAGCACGAGGCCCTTTTCGGCGATGAAGCGGGCGAAACCGGCTTCCGGCTCTTCCGCCAGCACGACGATCCGGGCGTCCGTGTTGGACAGCAGGCGCGCTTTGGCGAAGGCCTCGTCGCCCCCGCCCACGACAACGACCGTCCTGCCGCTGACGCGGAAGAACGCCGGAAATGTCGAAAGCTTCTGCTGCGATTCAGTCATGCTCTGGTCCGGTTGGAATGTGCGCACTATCGCGAAAATCGGCCAGAAACAAAAGAAACAGAAATTCCAATGACCTCGGAGGGGCGTATTGTTTTGCTCTGGCACCCGCCATTTTGAGCATAAGTCACCGGCCGCCCTTGCCTGTCCGCCGCGCCGACCGCTAAGGATGCCGCATAAACTCCGAACGGGGATTCCGACCATGGACCAGGCAGCCCTTGCAAAACGCCTCCTCGACGTCATCGAGCTCGACATCCTCCCGCTGACGCGCCAGGGGGTGGCCGCCGGCAACAAGGTTTTCGGCGCCGCCGTTCTGCGCAAAGCGGACCTCTCCCTCGTGCTGGCCGAAACGAACAACGAGACGGAAAACCCGCTCTGGCACGGCGAGGTGCATACGCTGAAGCGCCTTTACGAACGCGTGGAGAAGCCGGACACGAAGGACTACGTCTTCCTTTCCACGCATGAGCCCTGCTCCATGTGCCTTTCGGCCATCACCTGGGCGGGCTTCGACAATTTCTACTATCTCTTCAGCCACGAGGATTCGCGCGACAGCTTTGCCATCCCGCACGACCTGCGCATCCTCAAGGAGGTGTTCCGGCTCGATCCGGGCGGCTATGCCAGGATAAACGCCTTCTGGCGGTCGGCCGCCATCGCCGACCTCATCGCGACCGCCGACGAGGCGGCAAAGAGGGACCTGAGGAAGCAGGACGCGGACATCCGCGCCGCCTACGACGCCCTTTCGGAGAGCTACCAGTCCGGCAAGGCCGGCAACGACATCCCGCTCAACTGAGGCACGCCATGGAGCCGAGCCGCGACATAACGCGCCTGATCGAGATCATGGCCGCCCTGCGCCAGCCGGAGACGGGCTGCCCCTGGGACGTCGTCCAGACGTTCGAGACGATCAAGCCCTATACGATCGAGGAGGCCTACGAGGTCGCCGACGCGATCGAGCGGGGCGACATGGACGATCTCTGCGAGGAACTGGGCGACCTTCTCCTGCAAGTGGTCTTCCATGCGCGGATGGCCGAGGAGCGCGGCGTGTTCGATTTCGGCAGCGTCGTGGAAGCCGTCACGCGGAAGATGATCCGCCGCCACCCGCATGTCTTCGCCCGCTCGGATGCCGATACGCCCGAAGCGGTGAAGCTGCAATGGGACGAAATCAAGCAGGCGGAGAAGCGCGAGCGCAGGGAACGCCGCGCGAAACGCGGCCTGCCGGAAGACCCGCTGCGCGGCCATCTCGGCTCGGTGCAGCGCTCCTTCCCGGCGCTCGTCGAGGCGCTGAAGCTTCAGGAGCGTGCCGCCAAGGTCGGCTTCGACTGGTCGGAGCCGGCGCCGATCCTCGACAAGATCGAGGAGGAGATCGGCGAATTGCGCGAGGCGCTCCGCAACGGCGACAGGCGGGCCGTCGCCGACGAACTTGGCGACCTGATCTTCGCGCTGGTCAATATCGGCCGCCATGTCGGCGCCGACCCGGAAATGGCGCTGCGCGGCACCAACACCAAGTTCCGCAACCGCTTCTCGCATATCGAGGAGAGCCTTGCCGAAAACGGCGAAAGCCTCGAAGAGGCGACGCTGGAGCGGATGGAGGAGCTGTGGCAGGCGGCCAAGCGGATCGAGCGGCAGCTGGGCAAATAGGCAGGACTGCGCCCCCCTCAGCGCTCCCAGTCCTCGCGCAGCGGTTTCGCCGCGCCGCCGAGCCGGCGGTCGAGCTCGCCCGCTTCGGTTTCCGTCAGCCGCAGTTCCAGCCGCACGTTGCCGTCTTCGAGGTCGTCGCGGGAATCGACGATCGAATGGTCGTAGATCCACGGGAGAAGCTGCAATTTCGCAACGGGCACGACAATGTCGCGGTCGACGAGCACGCCGGAAAGCCGGCGGTTGATTTCGGCCAGCAGCGTATCGACGCCCTCGCCCGAGATGGCGGAGACGGCGATGACATTCGGCTGGCCCTCGGCCTTCTGCACCAGCGCCTCGCGCGCTTCCGGCTCCAGCCGGTCGATCTTGTTCCAGACCTCCAGGATGCGCGCCGCGCCGTCCTTCTCGTCGATGCCGAGATCGGCGAGGATGCGCAGCACGTCCGCCGCCTGCGCGCCGCTGTCCGGGTCGGACATGTCGCGCACATGCAGGATCAGGTCCGCTTCCAGCACCTCTTCCAGCGTCGCGCGGAAGGCGGCGACGAGGTGGGTCGGCAGGTCGGAGATGAAGCCCACCGTATCGGAGAGGATGACCGTGCGGCCCTGCGGCAGCTTCATGCGGCGCAGCGTCGGGTCGAGCGTGGCGAAGAGCATGTCCTCGGCCAGAACCCCTGCCCCGGTGATCCGGTTGAACAGCGTCGACTTGCCGGCATTGGTATAGCCGACGAGCGCCACGATGGGATGCGGCACCTTCTTGCGCTTGGAGCGGTGGAGCTGGCGGGTGCGGCGCACCTGCTCCAGTTCGCGTTCCAGCTTGACGATCTTGTCCTGCAGGAGGCGGCGGTCGGCCTCGATCTGCGTCTCGCCCGGACCGCCCATGAAGCCGGCGCCGCCGCGCTGGCGTTCGAGGTGGGTCCAGCTCCTGACGAGGCGGCCGCGCTGGTAGTTGAGATGGGCAAGCTCGACCTGCAGCGTGCCTTCCTTGGTGGAGGCCCTGCGGCCGAAGATTTCCAGGATGAGGCCGGTGCGGTCGATGACCTTGGCGTTCCATTCCTTCTCGAGGTTGCGCTGCTGCACGGGCGTCAGGGGATGGTCGACGATGACGAGGCCGGCGTCGTTCTCGTCGAGCGCCGCCTTGATCTCCTGGATCTTGCCGGTGCCGAGCAGCGTGCCGGGCTTCGGCTGGCTGACGGGCACGATGGCCGACGAGGCGACGGTCAGGTCGATGGCGCGCGCGAGGCCGATCGCCTCTTCCAGGCGCGCCTCGTCGGACCGCGGCGGCGTCGCCGCCGGGTCGGGTTTTGCGCGCGGGGCTTTCAGCACCGGGACGATGACGACAGCGCGCATATCGTCCCGGTGCTTCTCAGCTTCCGGAACGACGGAATCCTTTCGGGTATCGGATTTGCTAATCTTCTTGGGTCCTGTCAGGAGCCGCTTTCCTCGGTCTCGAACATCTGCAGCGGCTGGCCGGGCATGATGGTCGAGATCGCGTGCTTGTACACCAGCTGCGAGTGACCGTCGCGACGGAGCAGCACACAGAAGTTGTCGAAGGAGGTGACAACCCCGGTCAGCTTGACCCCGTTGATGAGAAAGATCGTCAGGGAAATCTTTTGCTTGCGAACGGTATTAAGAAAAAGATCCTGCAGGTTCTGAGAACGTTCCGCCATGGCGCCGCTTCTTTCTGATTGCCGGCCCTTGAGACCGGTTGACTGAAAATAAATGTCCCCAGGTCCGGCAAGAAATTCCCGGACCGTCGATTTTGGTATCAAATCGCGGTCTTCTCCGCAACGGCGAAAAAGGCTTCGCGAATTTTCTGCGCCGTCATGCCCGGATGGCCGTTGGCGACCGAATGGCCGTCGATGGAAACGACCGGCAGGCAGATCGTCGTCGCCCCGGTGACGAAAACCTCCCGCGCCTCCAGCATTTCCGCGACGGAGAACCGCCGTTCCTCGACCTCGATGCCGAGCTTCTGCGCCACATCCATCAATGTCGTGCGCGTTATGCCGCGCAGGATCGCATGGTCGGCGGCGCGCGTCACCAGCTTTCCCTGCCGGTCGACGATCCACAGGTTCGTCGCCCCGCCCTCCGTCACGTTGCCCTCGGCGTCGACGAAGATCGCCTCCTGGGCGCCCGCCTCCTTCGCCTGCTGCCGCGCCAGCACGTTCGGCAGGAGGCCGACCGTCTTGATGTCGACCCGGCCCCAGCGGTTGTCGGGAACCGTGACCGCCTTGATGCCGGCTGCATATTTTTCGGCATTCACGGCCGGGTTCATCGATTTCGCCGTGACGACGAGAGAGGCCCGCACCGCCGGGGACGGGAAGACGTGATCGCGCCTTGCGGCGCCGCGCGTCACCTGGAGATAGACCATGCCGTCGACGACCCGGTTGCGGCGCAGCACCTCGCGCATGATTCCCGTCAGCGCCGCCCGCGGCATCGGCGGGCGGATGCGGATTTCCGCAAGCGACCGGTCGAGCCGGTCGAGATGGCGCGTCAGGTCGACGATGAAGCCCTGCCGCACCTGGCAGACCTCGTAGACCGCGTCCGCGAAGACGAAGCCGCGATCCTCGATGGAGACGGCGGCCTCGGCATGGCGGACATAGCGGCCGTTGACATAGGCAAAGCGCGGCATGGAAGACCTTAGAAATACTGGATGCTGACGCGGAAAAGCTGCTCGACATGGCGAACGGCGACGGCAGCGGCGAAGAGCACCACCCGGTCCTTCGCCTTGATCTTCGTGCTGCCGTCCGGGCGGATCACGGTGCCCTCGCGGTAGACCGCGCCGATGCGGATGCCGGGCGGCAGCTCGATCTCGCGCAGCGGCCGGCCGACGAGCGGCGAGGTCTCCAGCGCCTCCGCCTCGATCACCTCGGCCGAGCCCTTCTGCACGGCGTAGACGGAGCGGATGCGCCCCTTGCGCACATGCTGGAGGATGCCGGAGATCGTGACGGCTCGCGGATTGATATGCGCGTCGATGCCGAGCGTCTTGGTGAAGTCCTGGTAGCTCGGATCGTTGATCAGCACGAGGTTCTGCTTGCAGCCGAGGCGCTTGGCCATCACGCTGCCGAGAATGTTGATCTGGTCGTTGTTGGTGAGCGCGACGATCAGGTCGGCATCCTGGATGTCGGCCTGCAGCAGCATCTTCTGGTCGAGCGCCGAGCCGTTGAGGACGACGGCGTTGCGCAGCTTGTCGGCGATCGACACCGCGCGCTCGCGGTCGTTCTCGATGATCTTGAGCCGGGTCTTCGGCTGGTAGTCCTCGATCGCCTTGGCGACGAAATAGCCGATGTTGCCGCCGCCGGCGATGACGATGCGGGCGGCCTCCTGCTCCTCGTGGCCGAAGAGCGCGAGCGTGCGCCGCACATGCCCCTTGTCGCAGACCACATAGGCAAGGTCGCCGGAATGGAGCTGGTCGGAGGAGTTCGGAACGAAGAGCGTGCCGTTGGTGAAGATGCCGGTGACGGTGGCGTTGAGGTCCGGGAAAAGCTCGCTGAGCTGCTTCAGCGGCGTCTCGACGACCGGGCAGTCCTCCATGCACTCGATCGCCACCATGACGATTCGGTCGTCGGCGAAGCGCACGACGTCCGTCGCCCCGGGGTACGAGATGCGCCGGAGCACCATCTTGCCCACCTCCACCTCGGGCGAGATGGTGACGTCGATCGGCAGGTTCTCGCGCGAGAAGAGGTCGGAATATTCCGGCGCGAGATAGCTCTGGGAGCGGATGCGGGCGATCTTCGTCGGCACGTTGAAGAGCGAATGGGCCACCTGGCAGGCGACCATGTTGATCTCGTCGAACAGGGTCACGGCGATGATCATGTCCGCCTGGTCGGCGCCGGCCTTGGCCAGCACCTCCGGATGCGCGCCATGGCCGACGACGCCGCTGACGTCGAGCGTCTCGGTGATGGCGGCGATCAGCGACGGCTGCGTGTCGATCACCGAAACGTCGTTGCCCTCTTGCGAGAGCCGTTCTGCGATACCGTAGCCGACGCGTCCGGCGCCGCAGATGATGACTTTCATGTCCTTGCCCTCAAAATCCCGAGGGGCCTTATACGCCAAGCGATTTCAGTTTGCGATGGAGCGCGGAGCGTTCCATGCCGACGAATTCGGCCGTGCGGGAGATGTTGCCGCCGAAGCGGTTGATCTGGGCGATGAGGTAGTCGCGCTCGAACATCTCGCGCGCCTCGCGCAGCGGCAGCGTCATGATGTGCTGGTCGCCTTGCGTGGAGATCTTCGGCAGCATGTCGCCCACCTCCGTCGGCAGCATGTCGGCGGTGATCGGCGTGTCGGGGCCGTCGCTGCGGGCGAGGATCATCAGGCGCTCGATGTTGTTGCGCAGCTGGCGGATGTTGCCGGGCCAGTCGTGCGCCTGAAGCACGGCGAGCGCGTCGTCGCCGATCTTGCGGGCGCGGATACCCGCCTGCTCGCTGATCTGGCGCATGAACATGTCGACGAGGAACGGGATGTCCTCGCGCCGCTCGGCGAGCGGCGGCACGCGCACCGGCACGACGGCGAGGCGATGGTAGAGGTCCTCGCGGAAGCCGCCCTCGGCGATCAGGCTTTCCAGGTTGTAGGCGGTGGAGGAGATGATGCGCACGTCCACCTTCACGCGCTTCGAGCCGCCGACGCGCTCGAACTGCTGGTCGACGAGCACGCGCAGGATCTTGTTCTGCGTCTCGCGCGGCATCTCGCCGATCTCGTCGAGGTAGAGGATGCCGCCATGGGCCTCCTCCAGCGCGCCCGTCTTGCGCGGCTGGCCAGGCGTGCCTTCCGTGCCGAACAGCGCGACCTCCATGCGCTCGGGCGTGATCGCCGCGGCGTTCAGCACGACGAAGGGGCCGTTCGCCCGGCTCGACTTGCGGTGGATCATGCGGGCCACCAGCTCCTTGCCGGAGCCGGAGGGGCCGAGGATCATGATGCGGCTGTTGGTCGGCGAGACCTTCTCGATCGTCTGGCGAAGCTGCGAGACGGCGACGGAGGTGCCGATCAGTTCCACCGGGTCGCCGGAACGCTTCTTGAGCTCGGTGACCTCGCGGCGCAGCTTGGAATTCTCCAGCGCCCGCTCGGCGATGAGGATCAGCCGGTCGGCCTTGAACGGCTTCTCGATGAAGTCGTAGGCGCCGCGGCGGATGGCCGAGACGGCCGTCTCGATATTGCCGTGGCCGGAGATCATCACGACCGGCAGGTCCGGATGGCGGCTCTTGATCTCGTCGAGCAGCGCCAGGCCGTCGAGCTTGCTGCCCTGCATCCAGATGTCGAGGAAGACGAGGCGCGGCACGCGGTCGCTGATGGCCGCGAGCGCGCTGTCGCTGTCATAGGCGGTGCGCGTCTCGTGCCCTTCGTCCGAAAGGATGCCGGAGACGATCTCGCGAATGTCCTCTTCGTCGTCCACCACAAGAATATCAGACGCCATGGCTCATTTCCTTGCTCTTCTTTTCCGCATCGGCGGCCACTACCGTTTCCTCGTAGGGCAGGATCACGCGGATCATCGCCCCATGGCCCTTGTCGAACTCCGCGGGGGCATCGTGCAGTTCGAGCTGCCCGCCATGGTCTTCGATGATCTTCTTGACGATCGCGAGGCCGAGGCCCGTGCCTTTCTCGCGCATCGTCATGTAGGGTTCGAGAATGCGATGCCGGTTCTCGGTCGGCAGGCCCTTGCCGTTGTCGATCACATCGACGACGAAGCGCCGGCCGGCGTCGTCGGCCCTCGCCCGCACGAGGACCTTGCGCTCCTCGCGCGAGACCTCCGGCGGAAGCGCCTCGATCGCCTCGACCGCATTCTTGATGAGATTGCCGAAGGCCTGGCCGAGCATGCGCGCGTCGAACAGCCCCGTCAGCGGCACATCGCCCAGTTCCTTGTGGAAGACGACGTGGTTGTTGCCCATTTCGCGCAGGAACACGGCGTCCTTCAGGATGTTGCGCAGGTCGGACCGTTCCTTCGTCGGCTTCGGCATGCGCGCGAAGGCGGAGAACTCGTCCACCATGCGGCCGATGTCCTCCACCTGGCGCACGATCGTATCTGTACACTGGTCGAAGACCGCGCGGTCCTCCTGGTCGATCTGCTTGCCGTAGCGGCGGCGGATGCGTTCGGCGGAAAGCTGGATCGGCGTCAGCGGGTTCTTGATCTCGTGCGCGATGCGGCGCGCCACGTCCGCCCAGGCGGTCGAGCGCTGCGCGATGACGAGGTCGGTGATGTCGTCGATGGTGATGACGTAGGATTCCTGCGCATCCTTCGCCTCCTCGCGCGTCACCTGCACGTTCAGCGTCCGCTCCTTGCCGCCGTGCATGATGTTGATCTGCTTGCGGTACTCGTTGCGGTGGCGCGTGGCGCCTTCCGTCAGCACCGCGGCGATCTCCGGCGCGACCTCGGCGAGCGGGCGGCCGATCAGGTCGGCCACCTGCCGGCCCAGCAGGATTTCCGCGGAAAGGTTGGCGATGGTCACGCGGCCGTCTCCCTCGACGCCGATGACGGCGGCCGTCACGCCGGAGAGCACCGCTTCGATGAAGCGGCGGCGGTGGTCCACCTCGTCCTTGGCGTCGAGGATCTGGTCCTGCTGCGCGCGGATTTCGGCGATCATCTTGTTGAAGGTGCGCGACAGGTTGCCGACGTCGCCGTCGGCCACGCGCACGGGCACGCTGACGTCGAGATTGCCCGACGCCACGCTGTCCGCCGCGCCGATCAGCTGGCGGATCGGCCGCACGATCCGGTCGGCCACCGCGATCGCCGTCCAGATCGCGGCGAGGAGCACGATCAGCGCGAAGCCGAGATAGAGCACGCCGAAGGCGATCTGCAGCGTCGTGCGCCCCGCTTCCAGCGCGCGGTACTCGGCCGTGTTCTCCTCCATCAGGCGCATGGAGCGCATGACCTCGGGATCGACCGTGCGGATCGTGTAGAGGAAGGCGTCCGGCACGTTCTCGAGCTTGATGATGGCGCCGACGAGGTTCGTCGTGCCCGGCGGGATCAGCGTCGGCTGGCCGGCCGCCGAGGCCCGCAGCGCGTCTTCCGGCGCGGGCGGCAGCGGGTCCTCGGTGTGGATATTGGCCTGGAGGATCGTCGAGCCGTCCGCGCGCAGCAGGAAGGCGCCGAGCATGCCGCGCCCGCGCGCCTGCCGCGTCATCAGCTCGATGAACCCGGTGCGGTCGAGGCTGTAGAGCTGGCGGTTGCGGTCGAGGTCGTTCGCCATCGAGGCCGTCTGGCCCTGGAGATAGCTCGCGTTCTCCAGCACATAGGCCTGCGCCACGTTCAGCGAGGAGCTGACGATGGACTGGGTGCGGATGGAGAACCAGCGGTCGAGGCCGACGTCGAGCGTGATGGAGGCGAAGATGGCGACGAGCACTGCCGGCGTGATCGCGACGATGGAGAACAGCGCGACGATGCGCACATGCAGCCGGGCGGCGGCGCGGCCGCGGCTGCGGGCCCGCAGAAGCCGGGTGATCTCGCGGCCGATCAGGAAGATCAGGCCGACGACGAAGATGGCGTTGATCGCCGCCGAGGCGATGACGACGTTCGCTTCGGGCTTGATCGGCGTCAGGCCGAGCAGGATGAAGAGCGAGATGATCGCGGCGGCGAGCGCGCCGCCGGCCAGCAACAGGCCCGGCAAGGCGAAGGAGGCGCGCCGATCGGCAACCGCCCCGCTGTCCTGTCCTTCCGAAAGCAGGCTCACGCCTTCCGTCATCTGCCGCATCGCTTCCCCGGCCATGCACCTGTCGGGTGCCGGCGTTATATGGTTTTTTTCCGGGATGGTACCGACCGCGCGCGGAACCGGCCGCATCTTGCCCCGCGTTCCCGACGGTCTGGCGTGCGGACCTGTTCGACCGCCAACCCCTCTGTTACCCTCAAGCAACAGATTGTGGCCAAAATGCAACGCTGCCCGTCACCAAGTCAAGCGGAGCGGGAACTTCTGTACACAGACACGCCCAGTTCGCGAATCTTCTTACGCAGCGTGTTGCGGTTGAGGCCGAGCAGGTCGGCTGCCTTGATCTGGTTGCCGCGGGTGGCGGTGAGCGCCGCGAGAATGAGCGGATATTCCACCTCGGCCAGCACGCGGTCGTAGAGGCCGGAGGGCGGCAGGCCTTCGCCGAAGCTTGCGAAATACTGGCGCATGTTCTCCTCGACCGCCTGGGAGATCGACAGCGCGCCGCTGCGCGTCACCGTCTTCTCGATCGGGCTGTCGGGAATGTCGGCGCGCAGTTCCGCCTCGATGATCTCGCGGGTGATGACGTCCTGCGGATAGAGCGCGGTCAGCCGGCGCACGACGTTTTCCAGTTCGCGCACGTTGCCGGGCCAGGGATGCGCCTTCATCAGTTCCAGCGCCTCCTGGTCGAAGCGCTTGGCGTCCAGGCCCTCCTTCTCCGCCTGCTGCACGAAATGGCGCACGAGGTCGGGAATGTCCTCCGCCCGGTCGCGCAGGGGCGGCAGGCGCAGCGGCACGACGTTCAGGCGATAGTAGAGGTCTTCGCGGAAAAGCCCTTGATTTATCGACTGTTTCAAATCCTTGTTGGTGGCCGCCACGATGCGCACGTCGGTGCGGATCGGCGTGCGTCCGCCGACGGTCGTGTACTCGCCCTGCTGGAGCACGCGCAGAAGCCGGGTCTGCGCATCCATCGGCATGTCGCCGATCTCGTCGAGGAAGAGCGTACCGCCCTCGGCCTGCTCGAAGCGGCCGGTCGAGCGGTTCTGCGCGCCGGTGAAGGCGCCCTTCTCGTGGCCGAACAGCTCCGATTCGATGAGGTCGCGCGGGATGGCCGCCATGTTGATGGCGACGAAGGGCCCGTTGCGGCGCTTGCCGTAGTCGTGCAGCGCGCGGGCGACGAGCTCCTTGCCGGTGCCCGATTCGCCGGTGATCATCAGCGTCAGGTCCGTCTGCATCAGGCGGGCGAGCACGCGGTAGATCTCCTGCATGGCCGCCGAGCGGCCGACGAGCGGCATGCCGTCCTGCGCGTCGTCGTCGAGCCTCGCCGGCTTGCGCTTCGGCTCGGCGAGCGCCCGGCCGATGATGGCGATCAGCTCGGTGAGGTCGAAGGGTTTCGGCAGGTAATCGTAGGCCCCCTTCTCCGAGGCCTTGATCGCCGTCATGAAGGTGTTCTGCGCGCTCATCACGAGCACCGGCAGGTCGGGCCGCGCCTTCTTGATGCGCGGCAGGAGGTCGAAGGCGTTCTCGTCCGGCATGACGACGTCGGTCACGACGATGTCGCCCTCGCCGGCGGCGATCCAGCGCCAGAGCGTCGCAGCGTTGGAGGTGATGCGCACGTCATATCCCGCGCGGCTGAGGGCCTGGTTGAGAACCGTGCGGATCGCGGCATCGTCATCGGCAACGAGGACTGTGGCGCCTGTCATCAGTTATGTCCTTTGGTCTTGGGAAAGTCGTCGTCTTCGCTGACGCCGCGCGAGGCCGGCATCAGCACGCGGAAGGTGGTTCGCGAGCCCTGGCTGTCGCATTCGACGATGCCGCCGTGGCCGCCGATGATCTTGGCGACCAGCGCGAGGCCGAGGCCGGAGCCGTTGGTCTTGGTCGTGATGAAGGGGTCGAAGAGGTGCGGCAGCAGGTCCGCCGGCACGCCGGGGCCGTTGTCGTGCACGCAGAATTCGAGCGGCAGCGAGATTTTCTCCCGCGTGCCCGCGACGGAAAGCCGGATGCCCGGCCGGTAGGCGGTCGTCAGCTGGATCTCGCCGTCCGGCCGGTCGCCGATCGCCTCGGCGGCGTTCTTGATAAGGTTCAGGAAGACCTGCACGAGCTGGTCGCGGTTGGCATAGACCGGCGGCAGCGAGGGGTCGTAAAGCTCGGTGATCTTGATGTTGCGCGCAAAGCCGGCCTTGGCGACGGCCTTCACGTGGTCGAGCACGGAATGGATGTTGATGGGAACGCGGTCCACCGGCCGCTCGTCGGAGAACACCTCCATGCGGTCGACGAGCGAGACGATGCGGTCCGTCTCGTCGCAGATGAGGCGCGTCAGCGCCCGGTCCTCGTCGATGACGGAGGTTTCCAGAAGCTGCGCGGCGCCGCGGATGCCGGAGAGCGGGTTTTTGATCTCGTGCGCCAGCATGGAGGCGAGGCCCGTCACCGAGCGGGCGGCCGCGCGGTGCGTCAGCTGCCTATCGATCTTGTCCGCCATCGAGCGCTCCTGGATGACGACCACCACCGAACCCGGGTCCGTCGTCACCGGGGCCACGTAGATGTCCACCAGCTTCTCCGCCCCGAGCCGCGGCGAGCTCAGGTCCACCCGGTACTCGCTGACGGGGGCCTTGCGCTCGCGCACCTGGTCGATCAGCGTCAGCAGCGGGCTGCCGAAGGGAATGAAGGTCGAGATGTTATGGCGGGAAAGATGGTTCGCGCTCGCGCCGAAGAAGGATTCGGCCTCCCAGTTGGCGAAGGCGATGAGCCCGTTCGCATCGACGAGGATCACGGGGTTCTGGATGGCGTTGAGCACGGCGAGCGCCAGGTCCGGCGCCTTCGCGGCATTCGTGTCTGCGGTCTTGCCGGTCATGCCGCTTCTCCGAGGTTGGACGGCGCACCGGACAAGAGGGCCGCCGCCAGCCGGTCGGCGACGAAGCCGCTGTCGCGCGCCGTCATGATCTGCGCCTTCGCCGCGCCCGGCAGGCCGGGCGCAAAGCGTTCCAGATACCAGCCGACATGTTTGCGCGCATGGCGCAGCCCCGCCTCGACGCCGTAGAAATCCAGCATCATGCGGTAGTGCTCCACCGCGATCGAGGCGACCTCTTCCGCCGACGGATGCGCGCAGGCCCCGGCAAGCACCGCCGGATGCCACGGCCGGCCCTGCGCCGAGCGGCCGACCATCACCGCATCGGCCCCGGAGCGGCGCAGGATCTCCGCGGCATCCGCCGCTGTATCCACGTCGCCGTTCGCCACGAGCGGCACGGTCAGCACCTCGCGCACCGCGCGGATGGCGTCCCAATCCGCCCTGCCCTCGTAGAACTGCATGCGCGTGCGCCCGTGCACCGTGATCATCGCCGCTCCGGCCGCCTCGGCGTGCGCGGCGATATGC
The DNA here is from genome assembly GCF_046557955.1 of Shinella agrisoli. NCBI lineage: Bacteria > Pseudomonadati > Pseudomonadota > Alphaproteobacteria > Hyphomicrobiales > Rhizobiaceae > Shinella > Shinella agrisoli. The sequence continues at coordinate 186,022 of NZ_JBJIEP010000013.1, forward strand.
GGCGCGTTGATGGAATCATGGTCCCAGCCGAGCCGCATCTTCACCGTCACCGGCACGCTCACGGCCTTCACGGTCGCCTCGATCAGGCCGAGCGCGTGGTCGGGATCGCGCATCAGCGCGGAGCCGGAATAGCCGCCGATCACCTTCTTGGCCGGGCAGCCCATGTTGATGTCGATGATGTCGGCGCCCTCGCCCTCGGCGATCCGCGCGGCCTCGGCCATCCAGTGCGCCTCGCGTCCGGCGAGCTGCACCATGTGCGGGCGGATGCCGCAATTGCGGATGCGCGACCAGCTTTCCCGCGCATTGAGGGCGAGCTCCCGGCTCGCCACCATCTCGGTGACGACCAGCCCCGCGCCGAAACGCCAGGCGAGATCGCGGAACGGCAGGTCCGTCACGCCGGACATCGGCGCCAAGACCACCCGGTTGCGAAGGGTCTGGCTGCCGATCGTCAGCGGCGCGGACAGGATGGGAATCGCCAAATGCTCATCTTTCAAGCAGATCATGTCTTTGCACTATTTTTAGCCATTGTTATGGTTCTTGCCAAGCCGCAATCACGCCGGCGCGCAATTTTCCGAAGAGCGCTGGAATTGCGGCATCCTTCCGGCTAAACCACCCCGAAACGCTTTGAGACGGGAGCAGACGAACCGAAATGCTGGCGGAAAATGCGCTATCCTGCGGCGTGGTGATCGTTGCCGCCGGGCGAGGCGAGCGGGCCGGAGCCCATGCCGAAGGCCCCAAGCAATACCGCCGCATCGGCGGAAGGCCGGTCATCTCCCATACGCTCGATCTGTTTGTCAACTGGCCGCACGCCCGGCATATCGTGGCGGTGATACATCCCGATGACGAAGCGCTCTTCGAGGCGGCCCGCGCCGCGGCGCTGCCCACCGGCGACCGGCTCGCCGTCGTGCACGGCGGTGCGACCCGCCAGCAATCCGTGCTCGCCGGCCTCGAAGCCCTTGCCGGCGAAGAGATCAGCCATGTCCTCATCCAGGATGCCGTGCGCCCCTTCGTCGAGCCCGCCATCCTGGAACGCACGCTCGCCGCCTTCCAGCACGGCGCCCGAGCCGTGCTGCCCGCCGTCGCCGTCGCCGACACGCTGAAGCGGGCGGACGCCAACGGCAACGTCGCCGAAACCGTCTCGCGCTCCGGCCTCTTCGCCGCGCAGACGCCGCAATCCTTCCACTTCGCCACCATCCTGGAGGCCCACCGCCGCGCCCGCGCCTCCGGCCGCACGGATTTCACCGACGACGCCTCGATCGCCGAATGGGCAGGCGTGCAGGTGCACCTCGTCGAAGGCAGCGCCGGCAATATCAAGCTCACCCTGCAGAAGGACATCGCCATGGCCGACCAGTGCCTTTCCTACGGCCTTCCGGACGTGCGCACCGGCAACGGCTACGACGTGCACCAGCTCGTGCCCGGCGACGGCGTGACGCTCTGCGGCGTCCTCATCCCGCACGACCAGGCGCTTTCCGGCCATTCCGATGCCGACGTCGCCCTGCACGCCCTGACGGACGCCCTGCTCGCCACCTGCGGCGCCGGCGACATCGGCGACCATTTCCCGCCCTCCGACCCGCAATGGAAGGGTGCGGCCTCGCGCATCTTCCTCGAACACGCCGCCGCTCTGGTGCGCGCAAGGGGCGGCACGATCATGAATGCCGACGTCTCGCTCATCGCCGAGGCGCCGAAGGTCGGGCCGCACCGCGAGGCGATGCGCCGGAACCTTTCCGACATGCTGGGGATTTCGCTCGACCGCTGCTCGGTCAAGGCGACGACGAACGAGAGGATCGGCTTCGTCGGGCGGCGCGAGGGCATCGCGGCGATCGCCACCGCGACCGTCGTCTACACCGTCGTCTACAGGGGGGCCGAGGCATGAGCATCTGGCCGACGGACATCGAGGAGACGGCCCGGCGCATCGTCGCCGATTTCACCGGTCGCAAGCTCCTGATCGCCACCGCCGAATCCTGCACGGCGGGGCTGATCGCCGGCGCCCTCACCGAGATCGCCGGCTCATCCAACGTCTTCGACCGCGGCTTCGTCACCTATTCCAACGCGGCCAAGCAGCAGATGATCGGCGTCCTGCCCGAAACGCTGAAGGCCCACGGCGCCGTCTCCCGCCCGACGGCGATCGAGATGGCGGAGGGCGCGATCGCACATTCGGCCGCCGACATTTCCGTCGCGGTCACCGGCATCGCCGGCCCCGGCGGCGGCTCGGAGGAAAAGCCGGTCGGCCTCGTCCATCTCGCCGCCGCCCGCAAGGGCCACGAAACGCTTCACCGGGAAATGCGCTACGGCGACATCGGCCGCAGCGCCGTGCGCCTTGCGACCGTGCGCACCGCGCTGGAGATGCTGATCGAACAATCAGCCGACTGACGCGCTGCCGCCATAGATCGACGCCGCGCGTTTCTCGAACGCGTCGGTGAACATGCGGAAGGCGCGGTCGAACATCGAGCCCATCAGCGCGCCGAGGATGCGGCTCTTGAACTCGTAGTCGATGTAGAAATGCACCGAGCACCCGCCCCCCGGCAGGGCCTCGAACCGCCAGCGGTTGTCGAGGTAGCGGAACGGCCCGTCGATATATTTGACGTCGATCGCCCGCTCGGCCCGGTTCAGCAGCACCTGGGTGGTGAAGGTCTCGCGGATCGCCTTGTAGCCGACCGTCATGTCCGCGACGAGAAGCTCCTTGCCGTCCCGCTCCTTGCGCGAGCGCACGGTCAGCCCCTCGCAGAGCGGCAGGAACTCCGGATAGCGCTCGACATCGGCGACGAGGTCGAACATCTGGTCGGGCGTATGGGGAACGGGCCTGCGGGTTTCGAACTGGGACATGGCCGAGAGCTAATGAACCTCGCCGACCATGGCAAGTAGCCGGCCGTTCTCGCCCCTCGATTTCAACATGCAAACCGGCACATCGGGTCCATATGCCGCAAGCGTCTCCTCGATTTCGGGGCTCTCCGTCTTCTCGAAGTTCCAGACATAGGCGAGAAACTTCCGGTCGATCTTTTCCGGGCATCCTTCCGCCATCTCCGGCCGCGACCGGCCGCGGAAGCGCAGCCAGCGCGAAACGACGCCGTGAAGCGAGATGAAGCGCGGCGGGCGAAGCCAGAGGACCAGATGCGCGCGCGCCAGGCGCAGCGGCAGCGTGCCCGGGCTGGTGCCGTCGATGATCCAGCGTTCCCCGGCGACGATCTCCTGAAGGCGCGCCAGCGCCTCGGCCCGCGGCCGCATCTGCCAGCCGGGCAGCCAGAAGATCTCCCGGTCCATCGAGACGTAAGGCAGGCCGAGGCGGGCAGCCAGCTTTTGCGCGAGCGTCGACTTGCCGCTGCCCGAGCAGCCGATCACCAGCACACGCTCCGCGGTCTTCAAGCGCTGCGCCGCTTCCTCGATCGTGATCGCCGGTCTCATCGCCATTCCCCGAAACAAAACCCGCCGTCGGGCAGGACGGCGGGGCTTAAAGGATGACGGCGGAAATGTCTATTCCGCGGCGGCGAGAAGCTTCCTCTCGCGCGCGGCCTTGAGGCGGGCGAAATCGTCGCCGGCATGGTGCGAGGAGCGCGTCAGAGGGCTGGAGGAGACCATGAGGAAGCCCTTGGTATAGGCGACCGTCTCGTAGGACTTGAACTCCTCCGGGGTGACGAACCTTTCCACCTTGTGGTGCTTGCGCGTCGGCTGGAGATACTGGCCGATGGTCAGGAAATCGACGTCGGCCGTGCGCAGGTCGTCCATCAGCTGGAGCACTTCGTTGCGCTCCTCGCCGAGGCCCACCATGATGCCCGACTTGGTGAACATGGTCGGGTCCAGCTCCTTCACGCGCTGCAGCAGACGCACGGAGTGGAAGTAGCGCGCGCCGGGACGGACCGTGAGATAGTTGCCCGGCACGGTCTCCAGGTTGTGGTTGAAGACGTCCGGCTTGGCGGCGACGACCCGTTCCAGCGCGCCCGGCTTCTTGAGGAAGTCGGGGGTGAGGATCTCGATGGTCGTCAGCGGCGAGGCGGCGCGGATCGCGAAGATCACCTTCTCGAAGTGCTCGGCGCCGCCGTCGGCAAGGTCGTCGCGGTCGACCGAGGTGATGACGACATGGGAAAGGCCCATCTGCCTGACGGCCTTGGCGACGTTTTCCGGCTCCTCCGGATCGAGCGGATTGGGCCTGCCCGTCGCCACGTTGCAGAAGGCGCAGGCGCGGGTACAGATCTCGCCCATGATCATGAAGGTCGCGTGCTTCTTGTCCCAGCACTCGCCGATGTTCGGGCAGCCCGCCTCCTCGCACACCGTCACCAGCTTGTGGGTGCGCACGAGGTCGCGCGTTTCCTGGTAGCCCTTGGAGACCGGCGCGCGCACGCGGATCCATTCCGGCTTGCGCAGCACTTCCGTGTCCGGCCGGTGGGCCTTTTCCGGATGGCGCACCCGCTTGGCGTCGGGGTCGAGGTTGGTGCGGTCGAGAATGGTGACCATGTCGATTCCAATTCCTGGCGGACCGAAATTCGGGAAGCCCGCCTTATCTGGAGGCGGGCTCTAGCACGTTCAAGCGTTCAGCGCACGCCCGTAGGCGTCGAGCACGCTTTCCTTCAGCGTCTCGGAGATCGTCGGATGCGGGAAGATCGTGTGCATCAGCTCCTCCTCGGTCGTCTCCAGGTTCATGGCGATGACGAAACCCTGGATGAGCTCGGTCACCTCCGCGCCGACGAGGTGTGCGCCGATGAGTTCGCCGGTCTTCCTGTCGAAGATCGTCTTGACGAGGCCCTGGTCCTCGCCGAGCGCGATGGCCTTGCCGTTGGCAACGAAGGGGAAGCGGCCGACGCGGATGTCGCGGCCCTGCTCCTTGGCTTTCGCTTCCGTCAGCCCGACCGAGGCGACCTGCGGGTGGCAATAGGTGCAGCCGGGAATCTTGGACTTGTCCATCGGGTGGACGTTCGGCAGCCCGGCGATCTTCTCGATGCAGATGACGGCCTCGTGCTCGGCCTTGTGGGCGAGCATCGGGGGACCGGCGACGTCGCCGATGGCGTAGATGCCCGGAACGTTCGTCTTGCCGTAGCCGTCGATGGCGATGAAGCCGCGGTCGGTCTTCACGCCGAGCGCTTCGAGGCCGATATTCTCGATATTGGCCTGCACGCCGACCGCCGAGATCATGCGGTCGGCCGTGATGGTCTGCGTCTTGCCGTCCTTGGTCTCGACATGGGCGGTGATGGCGTTGGCGGTCTTCTCGACCTTGGTGACCTTGGCGTCGAGCAGGATCTTCATGCCCTGCTTCTCGAACTGCTTCTTGGCGAGCGCCGAGATTTCGGCGTCCTCGACCGGCATGACCTGCGGCATGACCTCGACGACCGTCACGTCGACGCCGAGCGTGCGGTAGAAGGAGGCGAACTCGATGCCGATGGCGCCCGAGCCCATGACGAGCAGGGACTTCGGCATCTCCTCCGGCTTCATCGCCTCGAAATAGGTCCAGATCAGCTTGCCGTCCGGCTCGATGCCGGGCAGCGCGCGCGGGCGGGCGCCGGTGGCGATGACGATGTGCTTGGCGGTATAGGTGCCCTCCGGCAGCACGTTCTTCGGCAGCGGCGCCTGCGGCTGCTGGATCGCCTTCGTCGTCTTGGACACGACTATCTCGCCGGGCTTCACGATCTTCGCCTCGCCCCAGATGATGTCGACCTTGTTCTTCTTCATCAGGAAGCCGACGCCGCCGTTCATGCGCTGGGCGATGCCGCGCGAGCGGGCGACGATGGCCGGAAGGTCCGGCGTCACCTTGCCTTCGATCTTCACGCCGTAGTCGCCCGGATGCTGGGCATAGTGGAAGACCTCCGCCGAGCGCAGCAGCGCCTTGGTCGGGATGCAGCCCCAGTTGGAGCAGATGCCGGCAAGGTGCTCGCGCTCGACGATGGCCGTCTTCAGGCCGAGCTGCGCCGCGCGGATCGCCGCGATGTAGCCGCCCGGGCCCGAACCGATGATGATGACGTCGTAGGCATTCGACATGAGCGCTTCCACTCCTCTGTTGTTCTTCTGCGGCCGCGGCCGGCGGCTTTCGCCTCCGCCGCGGCATCGACGAGGAGCGGAAACCCGGTCCTCAGGGAAGCTCTTCGACCTCTTCCGGCCGGGTGAGCATCCCGTAGATTTCATCCTTGAGCCGCATCCGCCGCTTCCGCATGTCCGCCATGTGGAAGTCGTCGACGGGCTCGATATTCGTCTCGGCGCGGTGAATGGCGAGATTCACCGCCTGGTATTCCTCGGAAATCCGGTGGAAGTGGCCGTCGACCTCGCGCAGGTGGCGGATCTTGGCGACGTATTCCGGAAATTCCTCTGCCAGCTGGTGCGGGGTGTTCGGCATGTCCATCTCCTCTTTGCGGTTGATGGAGACAGCCTAGAACGCCCGCGCCCTTCCTCCTTGATCCCGGTCAAAGACCGAGCATCATGCGCACGACCGGCTCCAGCCCCTTGCCGATCGCCCGCGTGTTCCTCGCATCGAGATGCACGCCGTCGAGCGGCGTCGTTTCGGCCACCGACCCGGCGTCGAAGAAGCCGCAGCCGAGCTCGTCCGCCAGGTCCGCGTAGAGCGTCGCGAGCATGGCCGACTGCTCCACGCCGCCGGCGAACATCGCCGCAAACGCCGTGTTCGCCGTCTCGCAGAGCGGCGGCGGCGAGACGATGAGGATTTCCGGCGCTTCCTTGCCGTCGAACGACCAGGCGTGGTGGCGCACCAGCTCCACCAGCCGCTCGATGCCCTGCACCGCGCCGAAGGCCGTCCCGCAGATCGTTGGCTTCATGTCGTTCGTGCCGAGCAGGAAAATGACGAGGTCGATCGGATCGTGGCTGTGCAGGATCGTCGGCAGGATGCGCGCGCCGTTGCGGTCGCAGTCCGCCAGATGGTCGTCATAGGCGGTGGTGCGGCCGTTGAGGCCCTCGGCGATGACGTTGACCTCGGCCCCGAGCGCCCTGGCGAGCACGCTCGGCCAGCGGTCCTCGAAGGCATGCCGGCCAAGCGTTTGCGCGTCGTAGCCCCAGGTGAGCGAGTCGCCGTAGCAGAGAACCGTCTTCATGCGACGCCTCCTCTTTCCCCTCCCCCTTGCGGGGAGGGGGTGGCTCCCTTGAGCTCCACGGCGATCCTTCGAAGAACGGATTTCATATCGAGCATCACCTCGCGATTCCTGATGCGGACGACACGGAAATCCTGCCCTCGAAGATAGGCATCGCGTTCGAGATCCCGCTTTCTCTGCTCCGCATCGACATGAATCTCACCGTCAACCTCAACAATCAGCCGTCGGCCGAGACACACGAAGTCCGCGACGTAGCGGCCAATGGCCACCTGCCTGCGGAAATGCGTGCCGGCGATGGCCGGCATCTCCTTGCGAAGCGCCGTCCACAGGCGGCGTTCCGCATCCGTCATAGAGCGGCAAAGGCGCGGCGCATTCCGCGCCGCCGCACGGCTGGGGGGATTCGGGTTTTCGCGATTCCAGGCCATGCGCACCGTCTCCATCCTCGTCGGCACCCCCACCCGTCCGCTGCGCGGACACCCTCCCCGCAAGGGGGAGGGAAAGACCTTACACCAGCATCCCCATCGGGTTCTCGATGTAGCGCTTGAAGGCGGCGAGCAGTTCCGCGCCGAGCGCCCCGTCGACGCAGCGGTGGTCGGTGGAGAGCGTCACGGTCATGGCGTTGACGATCTTGATCTCGCCGCCCTTGACCACGACCCGCTCCTCGCCCGCGCCGACCGCCAGGATCGTCGCATGCGGCGGGTTGACGACGGCGGCGAAGTTCTTGACGCCCATCATGCCCATGTTGGAGACCGCGGTCGTGCCGCCCTGGTACTCTTCCGGCTTCAGCTTGCGTTCCTTGGCGCGCCTGCCGAGGTCCTTCATCTCGTTGGAGATGGCCGACAGGCTCTTCGTTTCCGCCTTGCGGATGATCGGGGTGATCAGGCCGCCCGGGATGGAGACGGCGACGCCGACATCCGAATGCTTGTGCTTGACCATGTTCGTCTCGGTCCAGGAGACGTTGGCGTCCGGCACGTCGCGCAGCGCGAGCGCCATGGCCTTGATCACCATGTCGTTGACCGAGAGCTTGTAGGCCGGCTTGTCCTCCCGGCGGGGCGCCGCATCGTTGAGCTGGGCGCGCAGCGCCAGCAGCGCATCGAGCTCCACGTCGATGGAGACGTAGAAATGCGGGATCGTCTGCTTGGATTCGACGAGGCGCCTGGCGATCGTCTTGCGCATGCCGTCATGCGGCACGAGCTCGTAGGAGCCTTCGTCGAAGAGCTTCAGCACGGCATCGTCCGACATGCCCTTCGGCGCGGCGGCGGGGGCCGCGGCAGCAGCCGGGGCGGCGGCGGGCTTGGCGCCGCCCGAGGCGAGTGCCTTCTCCACGTCGCTCTTCACCACGCGGCCGTGCGGACCGGAACCGGAAACCGCCGAGATGTCGATGCCGGCTTCCCTGGCGATGCGGCGGGCGAGCGGAGAGGAGAACACGCGGCTGCCGTCCCTGGCCGGGGCCGGACCTGCGGAAGCGGCGGCGGCCGGAGCCGGGGCGGCGGCAGGCTTTTCCGCGTCCTTCGGCGCTTCCGCCTTCGCATCGGGGGCCTTCGCATCGGCAGGCTTGGCATCCGCCTTCGGCGCCTCGGCCTTCGCAGCGGCGTCGCCGCCGCCGGCGGCAGCGGCCTTCACGTCCTCGCCCTCGGCGGCGAGGACGGCAATGAGGGTGTTGACCTTCACGCCTTCCGTGCCGGCCGGCACGACGATCCTGGCGACCGTGCCCTCGTCGACGGCCTCGACTTCCATCGTCGCCTTGTCGGTCTCGATCTCGGCGATGACGTCACCGGATTTCACGGTGTCGCCTTCCTTGACGAGCCATTTGGCCAGATTGCCCTCTTCCATGGTGGGCGAAAGGGCGGGCATCGTGATGTTGATCGGCATATCCCAGCCCTCCCCTTATTTGTAGCAGACGGCCTTCACCGCCTGGACGACTTCGCCGACGTTCGGCAGCGCGAGCTTTTCGAGGTTCGCGGCATAGGGCATCGGGACGTCCTTGCCGGCGATCGTGACGATCGGCGCGTCGAGGTAGTCGAAGGCCTCGCGCTGGACGCTGTTGGCGATGAAGTCGCCGACCGACGACTGCGGGAAGCCTTCCTCGACGGTGACGAGGCGGCCGGTCTTCTTCACCGATTCGATGACGGTCGGCAGGTCCATCGGGCGGATGGTGCGAAGGTCGATCAGTTCGACGTCGATGCCTTCCTTCTCAAGCTCGGCGAGCGCCTTCACGGCATAGGTCATGCCGATGCCGAAGGAGACGAGCGTGGCGTCCTTGCCTTGCTTGTGGATGCGCGCCTTGCCGATCGGCAGCACGAAATCGTCGAGCTTCGGCACCTCGAAGCTGTGGCCGTAAAGGATCTCGTTCTCGAGGAAGATGACCGGGTTCGGGTCGCGGATGGCGGCCTTCAGCAGGCCCTTCGCATCGGCGGCCGAATAGGGCATGACGACCTTGAGGCCGGGGATGTGGCTGTACCAGGCGGCATAGCACTGGGAATGCTGGGCCGCCACGCGCGCCGCCGCGCCGCTCGGGCCGCGGAAGACGATCGGCGCGCCCATCTGGCCGCCCGACATGTAAAGGGTCTTGGCCGCCGAGTTGACGATCTGGTCGATCGCCTGCATGGCGAAGTTGAAGGTCATGAACTCGACGATCGGCTTGAGGCCGGTCATGGCCGCGCCGACGCCGACGCCGGCAAAGCCGTGCTCGGTGATCGGCGTGTCGATGACGCGCCGCGCGCCGAATTCCTGGAGCAGTCCCTGCGTGATCTTGTAGGCGCCCTGATACTCGGCGACCTCCTCGCCCATGACGAAGACGTCCTCGTCGCGGCGCATCTCCTCGGCCATGGCGTCGCGCAGCGCTTCGCGCACGGTCATCGTCGCCATCTCGGTGCCGGCCGGAATATCCGGATCGGCGGCGACCTCGGTCTTCGGCGCGGCCGGAACCTTGTCCGACGCCACGGAGGTGGGCTCCTCGGAGGACGGGCGCGCCTTGCCGCCCGCTTCGCCGGACGCGGCGGCCGGCGTATCCGCATCGGCCTTCGGAGCGGCCGCCTTCTGCTCGGAGACGGCATCGGCGCTCTCGCCGTCCTGGAGCAGCACGGCGATCGCCGTGTTGACCTTGACGCCTTCGGTGCCGGCGGGGATCAGGATCTTGCCGATGACGCCTTCGTCGACCGCCTCGACTTCCATCGTCGCCTTGTCGGTCTCGATCTCGGCGATCACGTCGCCGGACTTGACGCTATCGCCCTCGTTCTTGACCCATTTGGAAAGCGTGCCCTCCTCCATGGTCGGAGACAGGGCGGGCATGAGAATTTCTACTGGCATTGTTCGTCCCTCCCCGGATTACAGCAGGATGTCGGTGTAGAGTTCGGAGACATCCGGCTCCGGATCGGACTGCGCGAAATCGGCGCTGTCGGCGACGATGTCGCGGACGTCCTTGTCGATCTGCTTGAGATCGTCCTCGCTCGCCCATTTCTTTTCCAGAAGGCGCGCGCGCACCTGCTCGATCGGGTCGTGCTCGGAACGCATCTTCTGCACCTCGTCCTTCGAGCGGTATTTCGCGGGGTCGGACATGGAGTGGCCGCGGTAGCGGTAGGTCAGCATTTCGAGGATGATCGGCCCCTTGCCGGAGCGGCAGTGCTCGACGGCCTCGTCCGCGGCGGCCTTCACCGCGCGCACGTCCATGCCGTCGACCTGGTAGCCGGGGATGCCGAAGGAGGCGCCGCGCTGCGAGAAATCGGTCTGGGCGGAGGCGCGCGAGACGGCGGTGCCCATGGCGTAGCGGTTGTTCTCGATGATGTAGACGACCGGCAGCTTCCAGAGCGCGGCCATGTTGAAGCTCTCGTAGACCTGGCCCTGGTTGGCCGCGCCGTCGCCGAAATAGGCGAGCGAGACGTTGTCGTTGCCGCGGTACTTGTTGGCGAAGGCGAGACCCGTGCCGAGCGAGACCTGCGCGCCGACGATGCCGTGGCCGCCGTAGAAGTTCTTCTCCTTGGAGAACATGTGCATGGAGCCGCCCTTGCCCTTGGAAAGGCCGCCGCGGCGTCCGGTCAACTCCGCCATCACGCCGCGCGGGCTCATGCCGCAGGCGAGCATGTGGCCGTGGTCTCGGTAGCCGGTGATGACCTGGTCGCCTTCCTTCAGCGCCAGCTGCATGCCGACGACGACGGCTTCCTGGCCGATGTAAAGGTGACAGAAGCCGCCGATGAAGCCCATGCCGTAGAGCTGGCCGGCCTTCTCCTCGAAACGCCGGATCAGCAGCATCTCGCGATAGGCCTTGAGGTCGTCTTCCTTGGAGAATTCGGCGATGGTGCCGCCGTTGAAGTCTTTCTTTGCAGGCTTTGCCGTCGATTTGCGGCTGGACGTGGACGCGGTTTTACGCGGAGCCATTCGTTCCTCCCTATGTTTGCCTTTTGGCGGAAACCATAGGGGAGAAAGCCCGCCGCAGCAATGCTATAAATGCATGGCTTATATTCTCAATAAGCCGCTGATTAGTAAGGGAGATTTATGATTAACCTGATTTCGGTTAATCGACCTTCTCAGTGGAAAATCACGATCTCGTCGGCCCGCGACATGTTGAGGTAGAAGCGCGCTTTTTCATCGAGCATGTCGCGTTCAAGCGACCCGTCGCTCATCAGGGCGACCTCTTTTTCCAGGATCTGGCGCTGCCGCACGAGCACGTCCAGGCGCGCCTGACGCTCCACTCTCTGCCGTTCGAACTCCTCCATCCCCCTGAGGCCGAAATCGCCATGGACGGAATGATAGCCGAAGTACGAGAGGAATGCGACCGTAATTACCGGCAGCGCCAGCCGGCCGAGTTTCCGCTTCTTGTGATGTTTGGTCCACATGCCAGTGCCCCGATACGCAATACGGATTTCACACTAGCGCCAAGGGGTTAACCGATCATTGACCATGACGGGGCGGAACAAGGAAAAGACGGCGGCGAAGAATGAAGGCAGCGGATGCCGCCTGGATCCTCGGGTCAAGCAACCGTGGAGTTATGGTTTGAAGGCTGGGTCTGTTCTTGCGATGGCGTTTAGGATCGTG
>NZ_JBJIEP010000014.1:0-160027 GCF_046557955.1 Shinella agrisoli
ACCGTCTCGCCGATGCCCTCGGCCAGCGTCTTGCCCTCCTCGCGCGCGAGCAGGCGGCCGAGCTCGTCCTTGCGGGCGAGGATCTCGTCGGCGGTCTTCCTGAGGATCGCATGGCGCTCCAGGATGCCCGAGCGCGACCAGGACGGGAACGCCGCCTTGGCCGCCGCGATCGCCGCCTTGGTATCCTCGACGGAGGCGCGGGCATATTCGCCCACCACGTCGTTCGTGTCCGACGGGTTGATGTTCTTCACCCCCTCCGTGCCGACCCACTCGCCGGCGATCAGGTTCTGGTGGATGGTCATGTAAGGTCCTCGAATGATCTTCAGGCCGCTGAAAGGCTGATGTTCAGGCGGAAAGGCGGACGTCCGCAAAGGCGTCGATGCCGCGGGCGCTCGCCAATGCGACAAGGCGCTCGAACAGCTCGTCCGTGATTTCCAGACCGCCTTGCAGCTGGCGGCGCTTCTCCGACATGGCGCGCTCGCCGGGGAGCCGGATTCCTTTTGCCCCTTCCGCCGGACGGCTCGCCTTGCAGCGCCGCACGAAATCGGTCGTCTCGGCGAGAAATGCCTCCGCGCCGCAGAAGGCGGCCGGATCGATCAGCTGCAGGAAGACGCCCTGGGCGCCGCGCTGCTTCGGCGTCAGCCGCCCGTGGCCGGAGAGCGCCAACGCGAAGGCTTCCACCATGATGCCGAAGCCGAACCCCTTGTAGCCGAAATCCTCGCCGCCGAGCGGCATGATCGTGCCCGGCGGATCGGCCGTCAGCGCATTGGGGTCGTCCGTCGGGCGGCCTTCGTTGTCGACCACCCAGCGCCCGGGAAGCGGCCTGCTCCTGTCCGCGCTCTGGACCTGGGCGTTGGAGACGAGGGACGTGCACTGGTCGATGAGGATGGGATCGCCCTGCGTCGGGATGGCCGCGGCGATCGGGTTGGAGGTCAGCACCGGATCGCGCCCGCCGAAGGGCGCGACCGAGGCGACGCCGGGATCCGTCACCATCATCAGGCAAAGATAGCCGCGCCGCGCCGGCTCCTCCAGATAGGCTTGCAGGCTGCCGATATGGGAGCAGTTGGCGATGCTCGCGGTGACGACGGGCTCGCGTTCCGCCTTGTCGTACAGCGAGCGCATCGCGCGACGCACGATGGCCGCGCCAGGCAAACGGTGCGCCTGCCAGTTGAGCGTCGAGGCGGTCTCCCGGACGACGGTGATGTCGCCGTCCTTGCGGATGAGGTCCTTTTCGAGCCGCTCCAGATAGGTGGGCAGCATGGCAAGGCCATGGGTCCTGTGCCCCATGAGGTCGCTCTCGACCATGATATGGCTCATGTCCCCGGCAAGATCCGCCCTGAGGCCGGCAGCCGCCAGCAGGCGTATGACGTCGGCGCGGACCGTTTCCACATTCACGATTTTCATGGTGCATTCCTTGTCTCTGCGCGCGGGGCGCCGGGATGGCCCGCGGTCTCGATCCGCTGCATCCAGGCCGGGATCTCGCCCGCGCTGAGCAGCTTGCGGGTATAGTCGTCCCGCGGCCGCAGGAAGAGGTCGTCGGTCCGCCCGTGCTCGACCACGGCGCCGGCCTTCATCACCATGATCTCGTCGGCGAAGCTGCGGACGACCGGCAGGTCGTGGGTTATGAAGATGTAGGACAGGTCGAGCTTGTCCCTGAGGTCGGCGAGCAGCGTGATGATCTGCGCCTGGATGGAGACGTCGAGCGCCGACACCGCCTCGTCGCAGATGATGATGCGCGGCTCGGAGGCGAGTGCCCGGGCGATGGCGATGCGCTGCCTTTGGCCGCCGGAAAACTGATGCGGATAGCGCTCAGCATGCTCCGGCTTGAGACCGACGAGGCCGAGCAGCTCCCGGACGCGGTCGCGCCACTGCGCCCGTGGCAGGATGTCCCGATGGATTGCCAGGGGTTCGGCGATGATCTCGGCGACCGTCATCTTCGGATTGAGCGAGCCGTAGGGATCCTGGAACACCATCTGCACGTCGCGCCGGAAGGCGAGCAGCTCGGCCCCGCGCAGCGAGAACAGGTTCCTGTCGCGGTAGTGCACCGAGCCGGAGCTCGGTTCGGTGAGGCGCATCAGCAGGCGCGCGATGGTCGACTTGCCGGAGCCGGATTCGCCGACGATGCCGAGCGTCTGCTTCTCGCGCAGGGTGAAGCTGACGCGGTCGACGGCGCGCAGCGTGCCGGCCGAGCTCCCGACGAGACCCCTCGAAAGCTGGTATTCCTTGGTGAGATCGCGGGCGACAAGAAGCGGCGGGCGCAACTCGCCCTCCTCGCCGCTCCGCCGCGTCCTTTCCACATGCGGGATCGCTTCGAGGAGCTGGCGCGTATAGGCGGCCTTCGGCGCCGTGAAGGCCTCGCGGATGCCGCCGCTCTCGACGATCGTGCCGTCCTTGATGATCGCGACCCTGTCGGCCATGAGGCCGGCGACGGCGAGGTCGTGGGTGATGAGGATGAGGCCCATGCCCATCTCGCGCTGGAGGTCCTTGAGCAGGTCGAGGATCTGGCGCTGCACGGTGACGTCTAGCGCCGTCGTCGGCTCGTCGGCGATGATGAGCTTGGGCGAGAGCGCCAGCGCCATGGCGATCATCACGCGCTGGCGCTGGCCGCCGGAGAACTGGTGCGGATACTGGTCCGCCCGCGAGCGGGCCTGGGCTATGCCGACGCGCTCCATGAGGGCGATCGCCTTTTCCCTCGCGTCGGCGGCGTCGCGGGCCCGTCCGTGGATGCGGAAGACCTCCGCGATCTGCCAGCCGACGCTGTAGACGGGATTGAGATGGGCAAGCGGGTCCTGGAAGATGATCGCGATCTCGGAACCGTTGATCTTGCGCCGCTCCGCCGGGGGCATCGCGAGCAGGTCCCTGCCCTCGAAGCGCACGCTGCCGGCGGTGATGCGGCCGGGCGGCATGTCGAGGATGTTCATCACCACCGAGGCGCTGACGCTCTTGCCCGATCCCGATTCTCCGAGGATCGCCAGCGTCTCGCCGCGCTCGACCGTGAGGTTGATGCCGTCGACGGCTCTCACCACGCCGCGCGGGCCGGAGAACTGGACCTTGAGGCTTTCGATCGCCAGCAAGGGGGTGTGCGGCTCAGTCATCCCGATGTCCTCCTTCCAGCCGCCAGCGCTGCTGCGGGTCGGTCACGATGCGCAGCCAGCTCGCAAGGATGTTCAGCGAGAGCGCGGTGAGCGTGATGGCAAGGCCGGGCCAGAACGACAGCCACCAGGCGCTTGCGATATAGTTGCGGCCCGTCGCGACCATCGAGCCCCAGGTGAAATCGGGAGCCTGGATGCCGAGCCCGAGGAAGCTGAGGCCGGATTCGGTGATGATGACGGCGGCGAAGTCGACGGCGGCGATGGTCAGCAGCGTCGGCAGCACGATCGGCACGATATGGCGGAAGAGCACGCGTGCAGGGCTCGCCCCCATGGCGATGGCCGCCGTGACGAAGACCCGGCTTCGCGCCTCCATCACCTCGGCGCGCGTCGTGCGCAGGTAGACGGGAATGCGCGTGATCGCGAGCACGATGACAAGATTGGCGACGCTCGGCCCGAGCACGTAGAGCACGACGAGCGCCGTCAGCAGCGACGGAAAGCTCATGATCATGTCGGTGAGGCGCATGATCACGTCGCTCACCAGCCCGCCGCGATAGCCGGCGATGAGCCCGAGCAGGGCCCCGACGACGAGCGACGTGACGACCGCGGTCACCGCGACCCCCATCGTGGCCTGCGCGCCGACGATGATGCGGGCGAGCAGGCTGCGGCCGAGATTGTCGCCGCCGAGGATGTAGAGAAAGCCCTTGCCGAACTGCGGCGGCGCGTTGCGGCCGGCAAAGTTGATGCCGCCCGCAGCATCCCCCACCAGCGACGGCCCGACGAGGCAGGTGACCGTAAGCAGGAGAAGGAAGAGCGCGGCAAGGGTCGCGAACTTGTCCGCCCACAGCAGCGAGAGGACCGTTGCAAGTCCCGAACGGCGCGGGCTGGAGTCCATCGTCTTGGTGCCTTCGGCAAGATAGGTCATGCGTGCCTCACACGGGGATCGAGGACGACATAGGCGATGTCGAGCAGGATGTTCAGGACGAGGATCGCGCAGGCCGTGACGAGGATCGACGCCTGGATGACGGCGAAATCGCGCTGCATGATCGCGTCGATCATCAGCCGCCCGATGCCCGGCCAGCCGAACACGGTCTCGACGATGACGGCCCCGTTCAGGAGATTGGCGGCAAGGTCGCCGGCAACGGTGATCACCGGCAGCATCGAATTGCGCAGCGCATGCACGAAGACGATCTTGGCCTGGCTGGCGCCCTTCGCATAGGCGGTCTTCACATAGGGCGAGGAGAGCGCGCCGATCATCGAGCCGCGCACGACCTGCCCGAGCAGGCCGAAGGGCCGGAGCGCGAGCACGAAGAGCGGCATGACCCAGTAGGACGGCCCGCCGACGCCGGAGGTCGGCAGCCAACCGAGGCTGACGGCGAAAATCAGGACGAGGATGATCGCCACCCAGAAATCGGGCGTGCTGGCTCCCGTCAGGGAGAGCACGCTGATCAGGCGGTCGAAAACGCCGCCGGGCCTGCGCGCGGCGAGCGAGCCGCACAGGATCGCCCCGGCAAAGGCGATGGCGAGCGCCATCGATACGAGCTTCAGCGTGTGCGGGAAGGCTTCCAGCGCGATGTCCATGGCGGAGCGCTGCTGGCTGAGCGACCTGCCGAAATCGAGATGCAGGAGATCGACCACATAGCGCCCGAACTGGACGTAGACCGGATCGTCAAAGCCGTGAAGCCGCGAAAAGGCCTCGCGGTCGGCCGGCGACGCGTCGAGCGGCAGGAACAGGTAGGAGGGATCGCCGGTCATGCGCGACAGGAAGAAGACGAGCAGCAGGAGGCCCGCCATCGACAGGAGGGTGAAGAGCGAACGCTTGAAGAATCTCATGACCTCTTCCTCGATCTGGAGGGTGCGTGAGGATGCGGCCCCGGCGGGGCCGCATCATGAGGGTGCTATTCGCTGGCCCGGAAGCGGATTTCCGAGAGGTCGATCTCGCTGTTGGTCGCCAGCGACGGACGCCAGTCGAGGCGCGGATTGACCCGCGTGTAGCCGATCATGTGGTACATGTAGACGTCGGCCACGATGTCGTCGTGGAGGATCCTGAAGGCCTCCTGGAAGGCTTTCGTGCGGGTCTCGTCGGTGGCCGGCTCGGCCTTGGCGATCAGGTCGTCGACGCGCTTGTCGTAGACCGCCGAATTGACGCCTTCGGAATGATACTTGTTGAAGGCCGTGAAGGTGGCGTCGCCGAGAAGATTGTCGTGCTGGTCCTGGTGGAGGTTCGCCATGTCCGGCTCCGGGAAGGGCCGGTTCTGGTAGCGCAGCCAGTTGCCCGTATCGAACATGCGGATCTTCGTGTTGAGGCCGATCTCGCTCCACATGGCCTGCATGGCCTCGAGCGCCTCGCCGGCATTCACGTAGATCTCGTTGCGGCCGATAATCGTGATCTCCTTGTCGACCGGCACGCCGTCCGTCTTGGCCTCGGCGAGAAGCTGCCTGGCCTTCTCCGGATCGTAGGGGAAGGGCTGGATATCCGGGTTGAACCCGTTGACGTTCGGGCCGACGAGCTGCTCGGCAAGCTTCGCCTCCTCGCCGAACAGCACCTTCAGACCTTCGCGGTCGATCGCGAGGTTGAGCGCCAGCCGCACGCGCCTGTCGTCGAGCGGCGGCACAGTCGTGCTGATGCGAAGCCGCGTCGTCTCGCCGTTCGGATAGGCGAGATCCGTTTCGGGATTGTCGGCATCGGCGACGGAGATGATGGGCGTGAGATCGGCTTCGCCCGTCGCGACCATGGCCGCGCGCAGCGCCGATTCCGAGCGCCACACATAGCGCGCCCCGGACACGACTGGCTTTTCGCCCCAATAGTCTTCCCGCCGTTCCACCGTGATGTCCGTGCCGGCGTTCCAGGCCGTCAGGACATAGGGGCCTGTGCCGATCGGATTGCGGCTCGCACCCTCCAGCGTCATGTTGGGCGAGCTCATCTGCACCACGGTCATCATCGTGGGGAAGATCGGGATCGGCTTGCTGGTCTTGAAATCGACCACGTGGTCGCTGACGACCGTCGTCTGGATATCGACGCCGCCAAGGGTCTGCTGCTTGGTGTTGCAGGTCATGTCGCCGCGCTGGAGGCGGTCGATCGAGGCGGCGACGGCCTTCGCGTCGAAGGGCGCGCCGTCGGAGAACGTCACGCCTTCGCGCAGTTGGAAGCGCCATGTGTCGGGCGCCGTCTGCTCCCAGCTGGTCGCGAGCTCCGGCTTCACTTCGCCAGTCTGCGGGTCGATGACGGTGAGCGGCTCGGTGATGTTCTGGATCAGCACGCGGCCGACGCTGGAATGCTTGGATTCGCACGGCTCCAGCGACGGCGGCTCCTCCGGCAGCACCACCGTCACGGTGTCGCTCGCGGCATGCGCCTGCGGGACAAGGCCGGCGACCGCCAGCAGCCCCGAAATGCCCGCGGCAAGATATGTCTTTCCTTTCGGCATGCGTTCCTCCCATGGATTGAAATTAAGGCCCGCGCCCTCCCCGGCGCGGGCGCGGGCGTCATGCGGCCTTTCGGAACGTTCCGATCAGCTTTTCCCGCGTCAGCAAGGACGAGAGCATTTCGCTCTGCGCGGGCGTGAGCGGCCAGGCGGACGGGGCGCGCGTCGCGCCGCAATCGTGCCCCATCATTTGCAGCGCCGCCTTCACGCCCGTGACATTGGTCCCGTTCATCTCCTGCGCGCGCACCTCCTCGAAGGCGCTCATGCGCCGGATGAGGAGGCCGGCCTCGTCGTAGCGGCCGGCGTCGAGCGCCCTGTGGATGGCGACGGAGTGCTCCGGCCAGACATTGATGAGGCCGGAGGTGAAGCCCCGCGCGCCGACGGCATAGAGCGGCGGCGCCCAGGTCTCGGCAAGCCCCCCGACCCAGACGATGTGCGAGGGCGCGTTGTGGATCGCCTCGGCGAGCTTCATCGGATTGGGCGTCGCCCATTTGACGCCGACGACGCCGTCGAGATTGCAGATGTCCTGGATCGCCCTGAGGCCGATGAGATCGTTGCGAAGATAAAGGACCAGCGGAAGGCCGCCGCTCGCCTCGTGCACCCGCCGGACATAGTCGACGATGCCGCGCGGCGCGACGAAGGGATCCGGCGGCTGGTGGATCATCAGCGCCGAAGCGCCCGCCTCGGCCGAGGTCTTCGCCAGGCGGCAGGCGTCCTTGATCGAACGGCCGATGCCCGCCAGGAGCGGGATACGCCCGTCGATCTGCTCGGCGGCCGCGCGGACCATGGTCTCGGCCTCGTCGGTGGTCAGTGCATAGAATTCGCCGGTATTTCCGTTCGAGACAAGGATATGCACGCCGGCCGCAATCGCCCGGTCGATGATCGGCTTCAGGCGCGGAGGCGCAACCTCATCCTTATCGTCGAACGGCGTGACGAGAATGCCCGATATGCCCGTCAGAGCCTTGGCGAGATCGAATTGGACGCCCATGCAAACCTCCCTGTTTCCTGCATTTCATCTGGACTGAAAGGAATGCTAGGAGGTCGATTGATAAAGGTCCATTTCATAAAGCCACTCGATCAATACAGAATTTGTATCAGCCGAAGGCGCGCATGAATAAGGGCGGAGATCGCTCTCCGCCCCTGGTGAAGCTTCACGGTCGAAGCGCGGTCAGCTGCCCTGTCGCGCGGTGATCTCGGGGAAATAAAGGTCCTCCCATTTCTCCGGACCGATCGGGATGATGCCGGCGCGATGCATGAACTGGATCACCGGCAGGGTGCCCTGCGGGGTCGCCGAGAAGACCGACCCCTTCTCGTTCAACACCTGCAGCACCTCCTCCACGCTCAGCTTGTCGCCGCTGACGCGCAGATAAAGCTCGGCCGCGGCCTTCCTGTCCTTGTTGATGAAGTCGTTGGCCTCGTCCAGCGCCGCGATCAGCGCCTTGACCGCCACCGGATTGGCGTCGTGGAAGGCCGTGGTCGTGAACATGATGTTGCTGACGAGCGGCGTGTCGGACAGCTCGGCGCTGTCGAACACCTTGTGCACCTTGGGATCGCGCAGTTCCAGCACCGAGTAAGGCGGCGTCGAGAAATGCGTGTTGACCTCGTGCTGGGGGTTCAGGAGCGCCTGCAGCGAATCCGAGTGGGAAAGCTGCACCGTCTGGGCGTCGAGCTTCGTGCGCCCCTCCTCGCCGTAGAGCTTCTCGAGCGCCATGGACAGCATCACCGCCTGGTTGGAGACCTTCACCGTCGGCACGGCGATGCGGTCGTTCTCGGTGAAGTCCTTCAGCGACTTCACATCCGGATTGCGCGTCAGGAGCGGCAGCGAGATGCCGGCGACGCCCGCCACGCCCTTGACGTTGCCCTTCGTGCGCGCCCAGAGGATGCCGAAGTTGGTAAGACCCGCCGAGACGAACTCGACGTTGCCGGAGATCAGGGCATCGGTCGTCGCCCCACCGTTCGCGAAGGTGATCCACTGCGCCTTGAGGTCGGGCTGGCCGAGTTCCGCTGCGTGCTTCTCGAAAAGCTTCTGCTCCTCCATCACCATGGACGGCAGGTTGTTCATCTGCAGCTGCTTGGCGAAGCGTATATCCTGAGCCAGGGCGGTACCGCCCATTGCGGCCAAAAGGCCGATGAAAACGCCTATTTTCGTGAACTTCATTGTCTTTCTCCTCCTTTGATGGACCTGCCTCGTTCCCACAGGTCAGTTCTGCACGCCCCATTTCTGGATGGTGCTGCGTTCGATGGTCTTGAAGATGAGGTTTTCGATCACGAGGCCGATGACGATGACCATCAAGAGGCCGGCGAAGACCGCGGGGATGTCGAGAACGTTGCGGTTCTCGAAAATGTACCAGCCGAGCCCGCCCTGGCCGGACGACACGCCGAACACCAGCTCGGCGGCAATGAGCGTGCGCCAGGCGAACGCCCAGCCGATCTTCAGGCCCGTCAGGATCGTCGGGAAGGCGGCGGGCACCAGGATCTTGAAGACGTAGCGCAGTCCTTTGAGCTCATAGTTGCGCCCGACCATGCGGA
Organism: Shinella agrisoli; assembly: GCF_046557955.1. Classification (NCBI taxonomy): domain Bacteria; kingdom Pseudomonadati; phylum Pseudomonadota; class Alphaproteobacteria; order Hyphomicrobiales; family Rhizobiaceae; genus Shinella; species Shinella agrisoli. The sequence goes on from NZ_JBJIEP010000014.1 coordinate 9,041, forward strand.
TTGTCGGCGAGACGCTGCGGAAACCCGAATGCGTGTTGAGCGCGACCGCCCACATGACGGAGTGCACGAGCACGAAGACGAGGCTGCCGATCCCGAGGCCGAACCAGATGAGGGCGAGCGGCAGAAGCGCGATCGCAGGGAGCGGATTGAAGGTGGCCGTCAGCGTCTCCAGGAGATCGGTGCCCAGGCGCGTGTTGATCGCGAGGATCGTCAGCGCGGACGCGAGAGCGACGCCGACCCCGTAGCCCAGCACGAGGATCTTCAGGGATGCCCAGGTCCTCTCGAAGAGAACGCCATTGAGAACCGACGACCAGAGCGACGCCAGCGTGTCCGTCAGGGTAGGAAAGAGCAGCGGGTTTCCGAGGATACGCGCATAGACCTCCCAGATGACCGCCAATGCCAGAAGGATGAACGTCTTGCGCACGGCGCCGTGCGACCAGAAGAGTTCCAGGCCGGAAAGGCGCACCTGAAGGTCGACCTTGCCGGTCGCATCGGGAATTTCCGGGCGCATGATGATGGTCGGCTGCATATCAGTGTTCCTCCCCGGCAAACAGAAGTTCGTGGATCTCGGCTTCGAGTTTCGCCGCCGAACCGTCCGAGACATTGATCTTGTCGACGTCGCAGACCTCCGCCTTCACGCGGCCCGGATGCGGCGACAGCAGCAGGATGCGGTTGCCGATCTTGATCGCCTCGCCGATCGAGTGGGTGACGAAGAGAACCGTGAACTTCGTGTCGTCCCACAACCGCAGCAACTCGTCCTGGCAGGTCCTCCGGGTCAGGGCGTCGAGTGCGGCGAAGGGCTCGTCCATAAGCAGGACGTCCGGCTCCATCGCCATGCCGCGCGCAATCGCAACGCGCTGCTTCATGCCGCCGGAAAGCGTGTGCGGATAGGCATCAGCGACGCGGCTGAGACCGACCTTTTCGATATAGTGGCGTGCCTTCTCCTCCGCCTCGCGGGCGGAAAGCTTCGCGGCGTTCAGCAACGGGAACATCACATTGCCGAGGACCGTCTTCCAGGGAAGAAGCTGGTCGAACTCCTGGAAGACCATCATGCGGTCGGCGCCGGGCTGGGTCACCTTGCGGCCGTTGATGGTAATCGCGCCCTCATCCGGCTGCATATAGCCGCCGACCGCCTTCAGCAATGTGGACTTGCCGCAGCCGGAAGGACCGAGCAGGATAAAACGGTCGCTGCGATTGACGTTGAAGGTCACGCCCCTGGTGGCCGTGATCATCATCTCCTGCGTCTTGTAGCGAAGGGTGACGTTGTCGACCTCGACGAGCGGGGACGTCGCAGCCTGTTCGGCTATCCGGCTCGAAGGCCTGCTGATTGCGTTCATGATGGACGCCTCCTCCGTCCCGCCGGCGTGCGCTCGGCCATGATGTTGACCCGCGCCGCGCGACATATGCGTTCGATCCCTCCGCCCCGTTTGCCGGAGCGGAGGCCAACCTCGGTCAGCCCGCGGTTATCGTTTCAGTCGCCTGATGGTTCCGCCTGATCAGGTCGGCATCGTATTCGACGCCGATCCCCGGCCGGTTCGGCACCGTCAGTGTACCGTCCTTGCCGATGGAATTGACATTGTCGCTATAGCCGCAGGTGTAGATCTCCGGCGAGGGGTCGTCCATGGCGGGCGACACGTTGGCGCATTCATACATGGTCGTGCTCTGCATGGCGGCGACGAGATGGCGGTGAACCGGGCTGGGCCCGTGCATCTCGACCGAGACACCGAGGGATTCGGCAAAGCGGATCGTCTTCAGGCAGCCGGTGACACCGAGATCGTAATGCGCGTCGGCGCGCAGGATGTCCGTGCCGCCGGCCAGAAGGAAGTCGGCTTTCGCCTCGGGGCCTGTCACATGCTCCGTCTGGAGGATCGGGATGTCGAGGGCCTCGCGCAGCGCCTTGTGCTGGTGGATGCCGACGCCGAGCGGACGCAGCGGGTCCTCGAACCAGCGGAAACCCGCCTCCTCGCAGGCCTTGCCGACGAAGATCGCGTCGCTGATGGAATCGAAGACGCAGGCCGGGTCGAGCATCAGCTCCGTGCGCTCGCCGAGCTTCTCGCGCATATAGGCGACGTTCTCCGCCTCCTCCCACTTGTTGCCCTCGTGCCAGCTGTGCATCTTGAAGCCCTTCCAGCCCTTCTCCTTCAGGCCGATGAAGAAGTCGGCGACGGCCTCCTTGTCGGGCAGGTTGTCGAGGCGGTCGCCATTGTGGCAGGACGCATAGGCCGGGATCGCCTCGCGGAAGCCGCCGAGGAGCTGCGACAGGCTGGCGTTGTAGGCCTTGCCGGCAAGGTCCCAGAGCGCATTGTCGACGAAGCTGAGGCCGTAGGAGTTGGACGGCCGGCCGGCACGGCGGGCCGTGCGCCAGATGAGCTCGCGCTCGTGCCAGCGGTTGCCCACCGCGACCTTGGCGGCGACGACGGCCTGGTCCACCGTGCCGGTCGTCGCGAAGTTCCCATACTCGCCGACGAGGCCGTCGGACGTGAAGATCCGGACGAGAAGCACCGGCCGCGTGTAGACGGCACCCGGCGTATAGACCATCGACCCGCCGACGACGTTCGATTTGTAGTTGCGGGCGAAGTTCTTGATATCCACCGTAAACGTGGTGATCTCGATCTTGTCGATCGTGCCGGTGGTCAAAGATGCCTTGGCGACATCGCTTTCCTTGACGTGGCTGGTCATGCTCGCTCCCTGGAATGCTGCTGGACTGCGCAGGATCATTTCATCCCGATCAATACGCGTCCAATTGCATTCGAGGATTGATCGATACCCAACTTGTATCAGATCAACGCTAACCCGCGGCAAGTTCTAAACGTCGATCGCCGCATTCTCGGCGATGATGTTTCTCGCCATTTCGACGACGGGGCTGTCGTCGCCGCGGCGCCAGGCAAGGAAGACCTCGACGCATGCCTCCTCGGGAAGATCGACCGGCCGGAAGACGATGTTGGGCAGGCGGATGACCTGGGAAGAGCGCGGCACGAGCGCGCAGCCGACACCGGCGCTCACGAGCGCGAGAATGGTGTGGGTCTGGCCGAGATACTGCACGAACTTCGGACGCACCTGCGCATAGGTGAAGAGCGGCGCAAGGATCTCGTAGGTGTACCAGCCGTCCGCCGGCGAATACATCACGAAAGGCTGCCCATCGAGATCCTCGATCCCGACCGTCTCCTTGTGCTCCAGCGGATGGCCCGCATGCAGGGCAAGGACGAAGCGCTCCCGCTGGATACATTGCAGCTCCAGCCGCTCCTTCTCGCGCGGCAGGCGGATCACGCCGAGGTCCGTCCGCCCGGCGGTGAGCGCCTCGATCTGCTCGATCGTCAGCATTTCGTGCAGCAGCAGGTTCACGCGGGGCGCCCTGGCGCCGATGGCCTTGATGATGCGCGGCATGATGTCGAAGGCGGCAACGGGAATGAACCCGAAGGAGATGCTGCCGTGCTGGCCGGCCTCGGCCTGGCGCGCGGTCAGGGAGGCCGCCTCGGCGCGTTTCAGCAAATCCTGCGCCTCGACGAAAAACGATCTCCCCGCAGCCGTCAGGCGCACCGACCGGCTCGTGCGCTCGAACAGTTTCACATTGAGGTCGTCTTCCAAGAGCTGGATCTGCCGGCTGAGCGGCGGCTGCGTCATGTGCAGGTGCTCGGCAGCGCGCCGGAAATTGAGCTCGCGGGCAACAGCGACAAAGCACCTTAATTGGCTGAGCTCGAACACGTGGTTCTCCCGAGACACTCATAAAAAACGAAGTGATCCCATTTGGTTTATCCGCGGTCAACCCAGCCGACGGCCCGTCCCGACGTCCTCACGCTTGCTACCGGCGATTATGAATACCTGCGGCCGGATTGTTACCGCCGCACTGACACCACCGATATATCGCTTATTTCACCATCGGGGCCGAGTGACTGGCCGCAACCGAAATCCCCTGATGCAACTGGCGGATCCACTCCTCTTCCTTCAGGAGATGCGTCTGCGCGGCGGCGAGCACCTCGTCGGCTCTCTCCAGCGGCACGACCACCACTCCGTCGTCGTCGCCGAGAACGATGTCGCCCGGGGAAATAGCAACACCGCCGACCGAGATCCGGTCGTCCACATTGCCGCCGAAGCCGGTATGCGGCCCGCGTGGAACGATCGCCTTGCAATACATGGCGAAGCCGCGCTTACGCATGTCGGCCACGTCACGAATGGCGCCGTCCACGACCGCGCCGCCAAGCTTGCGCAGGAAGGCCTCCTCGGCCATCACGCCGCCCCAGACCGCCGTGTCCTCGACGCCACCGGCATCGACGACGATGACCTCGCCGGGCCGCGCGGTGGAGATGAGAACGCAGATCGCCACGCAATCACCGGCCATCGTGGAGACCGTGCGCGCCTGGCCGCAGAGCGTCGCGCCCTGCGAGATCGGCTTGATCGCTGCCTTCATCACCTGCGTGCGGTTCATGCAGTCGGATGCGACGGCGGGCGGGATCTTGCGCCAGGCATCCAGTTCGTCGGCGCTCAGTTGGCGGAAGGTGACATCGTTCTTTTTCAGGGCCATGGTTCTGGTTCCAGATTGCAATGGGTGATGACGGGAGTCAGGCCGCAGACATGTCCCAGCCTGGATTCACATTGTTGCGCAGCCGTCCCGTCACGAGATAGTCGCGCAGGATTTCCGCGGCGAAGGTGCGCATGTCGATGTAGCCGGCCTCGGAATAGAAGGCGGCATGCGGCGTCACGACGAGGCGGCCGGCGAGCCAGCCGGCATTGCCCTGCCAGGCCTCGATGAGCTTCGGCGGCGGGAACGGCGGCTCATTGGGCAAGACATCGAGGCCGGCGGCCGCCAGATGCCCGCTCTTCAGCGCCGCATAGACCGCATCTACATCCACGAGACCGCCGCGGGCGATGTTGAGAAGGATACCGCCCGGCTTCATCGCCGCAAGCTGCGCCGCGCCGATAAGGTTGCGCGTCTCGGCCGAAAGCGGAACATGCACGCTGACGATCTCGGAGCGCTGCAGAAGCTCCTCCTGCGACTGCACGCGCTCGATGCCGAGACCCAGCTCGTGGCCTTCGGAGACGAATGGGTCGAAATAGATGACCTTCATGTCGAAGGCGGCAGCCCGGCGTGCGACAGCGGTTCCGATGCGTCCCATGCCGATGGCGCCGAAGGTGGCGCCGCGGATGCGCCGCACGACCGGAACGTTCTCGGCCAGAAAGCCGGCGACGAGATCGGCCTTCAGTCGGTTCTCGTAGGTGCCGAGCCCACGCACGAGATGCAGCAGCATGGCGAGCGCGTGGTCGGCGACCTCCGTCGTGCCGTAGTTCGGCACGTTGGAAACGGGAATGCCGCGCTCGCGGCAGGCCTTGCTGTCGACATTGTCGAAGCCCACGCCCACGCGCACGACGAGGCGGCAACGGTCGAGCTTGGCGACGACGTCGGCCGTCAGTTTCATCCGGTGCCAGATCAAGATGGCATCGCAGCTTCGCCACATCTCGTCGGGGATCGCCGCCGAGTCGGTCTCGTCGAAATGGACGAAATCGAGCTGGTTGCCGGTAACACGGCGTTCGAGGTCCAAATCGCTGATATGCGCGTCAGGCACCAGCACTTTGAATCGGGTCATTTCACTGCTTCCTTGTGTTCACAGGACCTTATCGAGGAAGTCCTTCAGTCTGGGGTCGGACGGCGACTGGAAAAGCTGTTTCGGCGGGCCGCGTTCGACGATGACGCCGCGATCGGTGAAGAAGACCTCGTCGGCGACTTCCTGCGCAAAGCGCATCTCGTGGGTGACGAGCACGCAGGTCATGCCTTCGCCGGCAAGATCGCGGATGACGTTCAGCACCTCGCTTACCATTTCCGGGTCGAGTGCCGCCGTCACTTCATCGAACAGGATGACGCGCGGCTGCATGGCGAGCGCCCGGGCGATCGCCACGCGCTGCTGCTGGCCGCCGGAAAGCTGGCTCGGATAGGCATTTTCCTTGCCGGTCAGGCGCACCTTGGCGAGGAGCTTCAGCGCACGCTCGCGCACCTCCGCCGGGTTTTCCTTCAGGACCTGGATTGGCGCCATCGTCAGGTTCTGCATGACGGTGCGGTGCGGAAACAGATTGTACTGCTGGAAGACCATCGCCACCTGGTGGCGCAGTGCGATGAGCTCGCGGTCCGTCCGCATCGCCTCGACCGCGAAGTCCCCGACGCGGATCGTGCCGCTGTTGATGGGGATGAGCCCGTTGATGCAGCGCAGGATCGTCGACTTGCCGGAGCCGGACGGGCCGATGATGCAGACGACACCCCCTTCCCGCACATCGAGCGCGATGCCGTTGAGGACGTCGAAGGTGCCGAACGATTTGCGCACCTCGCGCATCTCGATCAGGGGCTTGCTAGTGCTGGTCGTGGTCATGGATTGCTGGTTCCTAAGCGATGCTCCAGACGGCGCGTCAAAATCGCGATCGGGAAGCAGAACAGGAAGAAGAGAAGAAGGACGAAGATGTAGATCGCGGTCGCCACTGCATCGCCGTCGACGGCGATTATGGTGCGTGCCACCGACAGGACGTCGTTGGCGCCGGTCACGACGACGAGGCTCGTGCCGATGAAGAGCATCGAGTACATCGTCATGAGGTTGGGAACCATGAGCGGCAGTGCCTGAGGAATGACGACATGGCGCAGGATCTGCAATCGGCGGTAGCCGAGCGAGCTTGCCGACTCCCACTGGCCGCTCGGAATGGCCTGCACGCCGCCGCGGAAGATTTCCGCGATGTTGGCGGTGACGGGAAGCGCCAGACCGATGACCGCCTTGACCGCCGGCGAGAGCGAAACGGTGAAGCCGAAGATCTCGATTTCGAACGGCAGCAGGTAGAGCATCGCAAAGAGCACGACCAGCCAGGGCGAGTTGCGCAGCAGGTTCATGATCAGCGAGCACGGCAACCGCGCGAAGGCGCTACGGGCAATGAGCCCGGTTCCGAGGACGGCGCCCGCGACGATGGCAATCGTCATGGACCACAGGCTGATCACGATATTGGCGACGAAGCCGCCTTCGAGGGTGCTGAAATCGGCCGAGCCGGTGAGGAGCATCGGCACGCGCGGCATGATGCGCTCGATGATCGCGCCCGCCTCTTCGCCATAGACGGTGATGAAGACCAGCGCCAGGAGGGCAGGTACGCCGATAATCCCGAGGATGAAGGTACGCATGTGCATGCTCATGCGACTGCTCCGTATCCCGGGATGCGGATGAACCGGTCGATATAGCGCATGGCGACGACGGCAAGGCTGGAGAGGGCGACATAGATCACCCAGACGAAGATCATAACCTCGAGATTGCGGAAATTCTCCAGCATGATCTGCGTGGCGGTATACATGATGTCGGCCACGGCCACCAAAGCCGCCTGGTTCGACGTCTTGATGAGACTGACGACATTGTTGGTCATGGCCGGCATCGAAAGGCGCAGGCCGATTGGCAGCTCTATGTAACGGAAGGTCTGAACGCGGGTGTAGCCGAGTGAGCGCGCGCCTTCGACCGTCTGCGAGGGAACCGCCAGCAGCCCGGACCGGATGATCTCGATCGCCAGCGCGCCGTTGTAAAGACCGAGCGACAGCACCGCGCAGGTAAAGCCCGAGAAGATCGGGATGCTCTGCCCCGTGGCCGGATCGGTCAGCGTCAGCCCCATCTCCGACAGCATGAAATAGAGAAAGAACAGTTGCACGAGCGGCGGCGTGTTGCGGAACATCTCCACGAAGAGCGTGGTCCATGTCGCCAGTACCGGCACCCGCAGATGAATGATGAGGGCACCGGCAATGCCGATCGCCATCATCAGCACGAGGCCGAGCACGCTCATGAGGATCGTGGTGCCGAGCCCCCGCAGCAGCCAGTACTGATAGTACGGGTCGGCAAGCCAACTGAAATCGAGATTCATCTTTGCATCGTCACGGTTGAAGGCCGGATCGTCACCGGATCAGGAGACGGATGCCCCTGACCCGGCCTCTCGATAGCGGCGTCAGTTCGCCTTGGCTTTCGCCTCTTCGGCACGCTTGGCGACGTAGTCGGACGAGCCCATGTTGAAGGTTTTCTCTGAAGCGATGAGCACGCCTTCGGCTTCCGCGTTCGTGATTGCCTTGTTGACCGCTTCGAGGAAGGCCGGCTCGCCCTTGCGCACGCCGCCCGCGATGGGGTTGAAGGCGAAGGCGCCGACCGCGATCTTGTACTTGTCCTTCCAGCCGTCTTCCGCCACCTTCATGGTGAGGATCGGTCCGTCGAAGGCGATGCCCTCGCAGCGGCTGTCCTGGAATGCCTTGAACATTTCCGCGGTGCCGGCAAACAGCACTGTCTCGGCGCCGAACTTCTCGGTAAGGGTGCGGTTGTAGAGATTGCCCTGGATGCCGCAGAGCTTCTTGCCCTTGACCTCTTCCCACGCCTTGACGGGGTTATCCTTGGCCGTCAGCAGCACCATGCCTTCCATCTGGTAATATTCGTGCGTGAAGTCGATGATCTTGGCGCGGTCCGGATTGGTGCCGAGCGTCGCGAAGATGGCATCGATGCGCCCGGCATTCAGAAGCTCGATACGGTTCGATGCCACGACCGGCACGAGTTCGATGGCGTCAGCCGAGCCCAGCAGTTCCTTGGCGACGAACTTGGCGATATCGATCTCGAAGCCCTTCACTTGGCCGTCCGCATCGAGGTAGCCAAAGGGCGGGTAATCCGTCTTGATGCCGACGACGAGCTTACCGCGCTCCTTCACCTTCTCCAGTTGGTCGGCCTTGGCCGGCGTTGCCGTCACGCCAAGCGCGCAGGCGACCGACAGGAGCGAGGCGAGCTGCCATTTCCGCCGGGATTTCGCTACATTGATCCGTGTGACTGCGGTGACCATTGGAACCCCTTTTTTGACGATGTTTTCGACGGGCTCTCCCTGCCCGCTCGCTTTTACGGAGGTAGCATCACCGCGATTGCCTACATTTTCAAATAGATTATTGTGCCCTCAGCATAATTGAATCTTATGAAAGGGTGCCGATGAATGCACGGCAGATCGAAGCCTTCCAAGCCGTGATGACGACCGGAAGCCTTACGCGGGCCGGTGAGCGCATGCGCATTTCCCAGCCGGCGGTGAGCCAGCTTGTCGCCCAGTTCGAGCGAAGCTGCGGTTTTCCACTGTTCGAGCGCACGGGTAACAAGATCGTACCGACCCGCGAGGCCGAAGCGCTCTTTATCGAGGTGCAGCGCATGTTCACCGGCGTCAGCCAAATTTCGCGCGTCGCGACCGCGTTGCGCGACCGGACGTGGGGGTCGCTCAGCATCGCCGCTTTCCCGGCGATCGCCCGGCGCGTCGTGCCGGACATCATGTGGGGTTTCTGCAAGGACCGGCCGGAAACGCGCATCCGCGTGGAAAGCATGCGCTCGCGCGGCATGATCGACGCGGCCGCCGCCCAGCAGATCGACATCGGCCTCAGCGTACTGCCGAGCGATCGGCCGGAGGTCGAGTGTACCCTGCTGCACAGCCTGCGCGGCGTCTGCATCCTGCCGCTCGGTCATGCACTAGCGGACCAGGACATCGTGCGGGCAAAGGACATGGCGGATCAGAATTTCGTTTCGCTTGGTCCGCAGGACCAGACGCGCTTCATGGTGGATCGTATTTTCGATCAGCAGGGACTGTCGCGGCGCCTGCGCGTGGAGGTCGGACAGGCGGAAACCGCCTTCACCTTCGTCGCCGCCGGCGCGGGCATTGCGGTGATCGACCCGGTGAGCGCCTATAACAACCGCGGCGCCGGCATAGTCATCCGTCGCTTCGAACCGGCTGTCCATTTCGACATCTGGTTGCTTAGGCCAAAGGTAGTTCGGCCCTTCAATCTCATCGATGCTTCACTGGAGTTCATGCTTGAGCGGCTGAGCGAATTCGCGGCCCTTTGCGAAATACTTCCCGACCTGCCAGAGCCCGACCGCCCCCCATCTCTAGTGGAGACCTTCCGAGATCTACTTCGCGCCGCCAATCCGAAAAGGCGTTGAAAGAATATCGATCGCCGTCCTGCATGCTATTGCGTCCAGACGCTTATCATTCCCATTGCGTCATGTGACTAAATGGCCTCATCGGCCCGTGGCGGATACGCAAAAAGAACCAACGACAACACCGATGCCTGCTGCCGTCGTAACCGTCCGGCACCTCAAGCGGGTTGTCGTGGCGTTATCGATATCCTTCGCGGCAGTGCCGATCTTTCCACCGATCGCTGGGCAATGACATTGGCTGGCTGCTGCTGGCGGCCTTCGTCATTCCATCCACATCGGCCAGAGCCGCGACGCTGATGCCGGTCTATCTCGGCCTCTCTGCCGCAATCGGCAATGCGAGGGTCTCGCGGACCCTCGGCCTTCTCTTTCCCACGGTGATCCTTCTCTCCGCCCGTGCATCGCTGATCGGTGCCGGGGCGCATCTCGTCGCTGCGGGCTTCCTGTCCCGCCTCACCGGACATCAGCCGGATTTCATCGAATGGCTGGTGCTGGCCGGCCCGTTTTTGCTCGCCACATGCCTGATCGCCTGCGCTATCCTGCTTCATGTGTTTCTGACGAAAGAGGAGCGCGGCATGGCGCTGGTCGGCATGGCGGCAGCTCTTGCGATCTGCATGCCCGACCTTTCCGGCGTGACGCTGAAGGCAGCGTTGAAGACCGTCGAGTGGAACCTGCTTCTTTTCATGGCGGGCACGCTGGTCATCGGCGAAGCGCTGATCGAGACGGGCGCTGCCCAGATGGGTGTCAGCGGAGAAATGCAATGCGACGAGTTTTCGAAGATATCGCGTCGGACGATGGGATCGACATCATCATCCCCGAGCAAAGGACGGCCGGCTCCCAATGCTCTGCTGTCTGCCTCTGCTGCGAGCGGACCGATCAGCCGATGGACGACGATGGCTGCGGCATTTGCGATGCGTGCCTGGGCTTGCCCGCTCGTGCGAGCGACAATCCGGACGGTCTTGAATTTCCAAGCGCCCTGCCCCATCTGTCGGTCACTGCCCGTAATCGATGACTGCCTGCAGCGATGGTGCTCTGTCGCGCGTTCGTAGTCGTCCGGGTCAGAAGGGCGCTCCCCGAAAGGGTCGAGCGCCCTTCGTCTTTTCGGCAGTCATCGCGCCTTGCCGGACGATGATTGACTTCCTGTCGTCGCGCTCCACTTCAGCACCGTCCGTCCGTCTCAAGCGGGCGGGCCGGGGAGGTCCGGCAGCTCCCGCTGCGGCGGATTTCCCGTCAAACAGACATGCATGCAGGAAACGAAATGCCTCTCAGCAGGAAGAATGGCGCACCGGCGCCAAGGGAACTCGGACTGTTCTGGCCAATGCAGACATCCGAGGGAAAGACCATCGACGTCTATATCTATGCCAGCACGCTGCAATCGTTCGATGCCGATCCGGTTGGACCGGTCGGATTGCTCAAGCGGCATAGAGCTTTGCTCGAGGCCATCGCCAGCGAAAAATACGACCGGGACGGCGCTGGAGATGCCGGTCTGCTGCACATAACCGACGTTGACTTACGCACCGCGCAAACCGGCTTGGCAGACGACGCCGAGGCCGAGCGATAGAACCTGGAGCGTCATCGGCGGGAACGCCACGCACTTCGAGAGCGTTCACGGCCCCGCGCACCGGCTAGTCGAACCGTTTGAGAAGTCCTTCCATGGGCTCAATCGTCCTCGTCGTCGGGGGCGGCTTCTCCTGCGGCGCGGCCCCTTCGCCAGTAGGCGACGGGCAGCACATCCTTCCTGTCGAGCTTCAGTTCGTCGCGCCAGTAGCGGCGGATGGCCTTGAAGGCGGTGTATTCGACGCCGGCCATGGCATGGATGCGGGTTCCAGCCGGCGGCATCTCGACAGCGTGCACGGCATCGACGAGCAGCGCGGTCGTGCCGGCTTGCGCGCCGTTGCGGTGAAGCCAGCGCAGTTGGATATCGGCGTCGTACCGGATCGGCTGCTGCTCGCCCTCGTCCGCGACCTCGATGATCGCTACGCCCTTCGCACTCGCCGGCAAGGATTCGAGCGTTCGCGCGATGACCGGCAGCGCCGTTTCGTCACCGACGAGCCAATACCAGTCGGCCTCCGGCCGGCGACGCCCGGTCGGGCCGCGCACGCCGATGACGTCCCCCGGCCGCGCATTCAGCGCCCAGCGCGAGCCGACACCGTGATCGCCGTGCACCACGAAATCCACGTCGATCGTCCCGGCATCGAGATCGAGGCTGCGCACGGTGTAGGTGCGCACCTGCGGCCGCCTGTCGCCGGCGGGCCAGACGGGCAGGCCGTCCTCGCCCGGCACCGGCCATTCCGGCCTGGCGATGTCTTCGGGCGGCACGAACAGCATGAGGTGAGGGCCATGGGTCGCATAGCGCCCGAGGTCGGTGCCCGACAGGGTGATCCGGCGCATATGCGGCGTCATGTCGGCCACTCGCTCGACCGTCATCTCGCGGAAGTTCGGGAACTGGCTCAGGCCCACGCCGTCGCCGGTCCATGCGAAACGCGGCCGCTCGCCCTGCACGAACTCGATCAGATGGTGCGCCGCAAGCGACTTCATGAAGGCAAGCCCGGTTTCGTCGTCGGCCTTGACGCTCATGACGATATTGTCCGCTCGCGCCTGCATGGAAACCTCTCCAAGGAAGAAGACAGCAGAGGAGCCGCGCTCGATCGGCACGATCTCGGCATCGTGCCCGGCGAAATGCTCGAACACTTGCGCGATGAGGCGTTCGGGATCGGCTATCGCGACCTCGGCCTGCGCTTGAAACGGACGTCTGGCTTCAGCGGGTTCGGTTTGCATGGCGTAACTCCGTAGGACTTGCGGGACCGTCGACCATGATGTGCAGGCGGCCGCGCGAGCAGCGCTCGACACGGGCCTTAACGCCGTAGACGGCGGACAGGATGGAGGGGGAAAGCGCCTCTTCAGGCGATCCCTCGGCGGCCACCGCGCCGCGGTCGAGCACGACAAGGTGGTCGGCCCAGCTCGCGGCGAGCGTCAGGTCGTGGAGCACGACGACGACGATCCGGCCTTCGCGGGCCAACTCGCGCACGATCGTCATGACGTCGAGCTGGTGGCGCAGGTCGAGCGCGCTGGTCGGCTCGTCGAGCAGGAGCAGTTGCGGGGCGCGAACGATCGCCTGCGCGAGGCTGGCAAGCTGGCGCTGGCCGCCGGAGAGCCGGCCGATGCCCTCCATCGCCAGGTCGAGGATGCCGAGCCGGTCCAGCACGTCCACGGCGCGGCGGCGCGTCTGCTGACCGCTGCCGTCGAAGTCCGCCAGCGGCGAGGCCTTCAGCGCGCCGATCACGCCTTCCAGCACCGACAGCTCGGCGTTCTGCGGCAGCGTCTGCGGCATGTAGGCGACGTGTTGCGCCCGCTCGGCAAGTCCGAGTGCGTTGAGATCGCGATCGCCGAGCCGGATCGAACCTGTCGCAGGAACGAGACCGGCCAGCGAGCGCAGCAGGGTCGACTTGCCGGCGGCGTTGGGGCCGACCAGCGCCGTCACCTTGCCGGGTTCAAGCGGCGCGAGGCTCAAGCCTCGCAGCACCGGCCGGTTGCGGTAGCCGGCCGAAAGGTTCGAGATCGTGAGCGCGCGGATGTCTTTCATCACAGGCGCTCCCGGCGGCGGAAGATCAGCGAGAAGAACACCGGCAGGCCGACCAGCGAGGTGACGATGCCGATCGGGACGATGACACCGGGCGCGATGGACTTGCTGGCGATATCGGCCAGCGACATGACGACCGCGCCCGTCAGCGCGCTCGCCGGCAGGAAGAAGCGGTGATCCTCGCCGATCAGGAGCCGCGCGACATGCGGGCCGACCAGGCCGATGAAGCCGATCGTGCCGACGAAGGCGACGGCGGTCGCGGCGAGCAGGCTGATCCGGAACAGCGAGAAGAAGCGCAGCCGCGTCACGTTCACGCCGAAGGAGCGGGCGCGGTCCTCGCCGAGGCGCAGCGCCGTCAGCTTCCACGACGCGCCCAGCGAGAACGGCACGGTCAAAACGACAACGAGGCCGAGGATGGCAATGGATTCCCAGTCGGCGCGCGTCAGGCTGCCCATGCCCCAGAAGACGAGCTGCTGGAGCGCATCGGCCGAGGCGACGAACTGGATCAGCGCCACCAGCGCGTTGAAGGTGAAGACCAGCGCGATGCCGAACATGACGAGGCTGTCGACGCCGGCCCCGCGCATTCCGGTCAGGCTCTGCAACAGCAGCACGGAAGCGAAGGCGAAGAGGAAAGCGTTGCCGGTGACGATCCAGCTTTCCGGCACGCCGGGAAGGCCGATGCCGAGCACGATGGCAAGCGCCGCGCCCAGCGAGGCGGCGGACGACACGCCGAGCGTGAAGGGGCTCGCCAGCGGATTGTCGAGGATGGTCTGCATCTCCGCGCCGGCGAGCGACAAGGCCACGCCGACCAGCACCGCCATGACAGCCGCCGGCATGCGCACGTCCCAGACGATGACGGAGGCCGCACGGGACGCCTCCCCCGGCCACAGGATCGCGCGCAGGGTATCCGCCACGCCGAGGCTCGACGGTCCCGTGGCGAGGTCGACGAGGAAGGATGCGACGAGGACCATACCGAGCCCGAGCACCATCACGGTCCGCCGCAAGGTCTGCCGCTCATAGGCAACAAGCACGGCCTCGCGGCGATCCGGAACCGGATCGTCCGGATTGACGATATCCTCCGTCACTGGCGTTCACCGGGCGGTCGGTCCGTGGCCGGGTCGAGGCTTGTCCAGAACGGCCCCTCCAGCGGCGTCTTCAGGAAACGCCGGTTGATCTCGTCAAGCGTCGCCTGCGGGTCGACATCGGCGAAAAGCTCAGGGTGGAGCCACTTCGCCAGCGCCTCGAAGGTCACGAAGCTCAAAGGGGATCTCATGAGATACGAGTCGAGCGCATGGACGCGGCCGCTGCGGACCGCGGCAAGTTCGCGAAGTCCCGGCTCCTGCTTCAGCGCTTCGAGCGAGGCCATGCCCTGCGCCGGACTGCGCGGCCGGCCGAACATCGAACGGGAATCGGAGAATGGGTCGATGGCGACGAAGACGTCCGGGTCGCGCTCGATAATGGATTCGAGGCTGAACTGAACGGGGCCACCCTTCGTGACTCCGGCGATGTTCTCCACACCCAGCCCCCCGAAATAGGCCGTCACGCCATTATCCGGCGATGCCAGACAGCATGGCACGCCGCGGCCGTGCGGCATCATGAGCAACGTCGGCCGCGCAAGTCCGGGTGTCAGGCGATCGGTTATCGTCCGTACATGCCGGCGATAAAAGCCGATGAACTCGGCCGCCTTGCCCTCCGCGCCGAGGACCCGGCCGAGAATCTCGAAGCTTCGATCGGTGTCCCTGACGGGGTTGGAATCGAAGTCGACATAAACGACGGGAACGCCCGCCTTGGCGAAGGCGCTTTCCATGACCTGCGACTGGGCCCCGGATGATCGTCCGGCAATGACGATATCCGGCTCCAGTCCGAGCGCCTTCTCGATCGAAAAAGTGCCCGACCACGTGCTTCCCACACGCGGCTTGCCGGACAGGTCCTGCTCGGCTTCGGGCAAGGCGTCCGCGGGATTTCCGCCGACGCCGACAATCCGCTCCGCGGCCTCCTTGTCGAGGATCGCGAGTGCCGGATACCAGGACGGCGCCGCCAGGAGAATGCGCCTTGCCGGGGCCGCGATCGTCACCGCGCGGCCTTCGATATCGGTCAGCACTATCTCGGCAGATGCAAATTGAACGCTCGCGAGGAACGCGCAGAGCGAAAGCGTCAGCGCTAAACAGCATGAGTATAAGTGCGGCAAGGCGCGGAAGGGCTCAGCTTTCGCAGCCCTTCCTGTTGTCAAACTAGCTCGAAATTCTGAGCTTCGCATGGATGGATCGCTGCCATTCAACATCAGAAGTTGAAGGTGGTTGAGAGGCGGAATGTACGAGGATCGCTTCTCATGAGGTTGCCCGCCGTGGGATGCGAGGACTTCCAATACCTTTCGTTGAATACGTTATCTATATTGAAATTTATCGTGACGGGCTTATCGTTCCAGGCCGAGTCGAAGGTGTAACGCGCACCGAGGTCGAGCTGTGTCCACGCCGGGATCGTAAGGTCGGGCCTGCGGTTAAGAGCCACGACATCGCCGGTATGGGTCAGGCGCCCCGTCAATGTCAGCCCCTCGATAAACGGCGTATCCCATTCGGCGCCGATCACCGCCCGGACTCTCGGCGTGTTCGCGGCTCTCCAGCCGTTGCGGCCGCTGTCATTTTTGGTCTGGCGCGCGTCCATGAAGGTGACGCCGCCAAGGAACCTCACGCCGTCGAGCAATTCGCCATAGGCTGCCAACTCGACACCGCGGTTTCTTTGCTCGCCGTCCAGCGTCAGCCTCGGCAGCCCCCCTGCGGGGTCATCAATGGACATCGTGCTCGGCTGGGTGATGTGGAACACTGCCAAGGTGGTCGTGACCGAACCCCAATCCACCTTGACGCCCGCCTCATACTGCTCGCTCGCATAAGGAGGAAATACTTCGCCGGCATTGGCATAGGTTCTGCCGACAATCGATCCCACTTCCAGCGCCTGAATATAGTTGGCGTATAGTGCTACGTTGTCCCATGGCTTGACGACCAAGGCGAAGGACGGCGACCATGCCGACGATTTATATTCTGTCGTCTGGATGTTGGTCGAGGAAAATTGGAAACTGTGAGCTTCTATTTCATTGTAGCGCACGCCGGCAGTGAACTGGATGCGATCGTCCAGGAATGACAGCGTGTCCGCGATGGCGATGCTGGAAGCCGTGTTCTCAACGGCCGGCAGGATTTCTTGGTGCGCGGGAAAAACGGGTGTCGTAGGGAAAATCGGATCATAGAGAGAGCCAACGGGAATGATATCGCCGGCCCCGGCGCCAGCCCGGCTCAGCGGGGTAGAAGCGTAGTCCCATCCGATCCGTGACAGATCGAAGCTGAACGCGTGACCAACAGAGCCGGTGTCAAATGTGGCCCTGACACCGCCCTGCATGGACAAGACGTCTACGCTGTCACGGAATCTGGCGGGCCGGATGCCGACCGAGCCGGCACTATCGAGCAGCAGCAGATCATCGTCGGTAGACGCACCTTCGTACCGTTGCTTACCAATGGCGGCATAAGCCGTCACATTGTCGAGGATATCGACCTCTCCTCGAAGCATTCCCAGCGTGACCTCATGCGACCCTTCTGCCCAGGAAGGCGAAAACGCGATCTCGTTGCTTGGCGCGTCCGGTATCTTGGACAGCGATGCAAGAACCCCTCTAACGCCATTGATCGTAAGAGTGCTGCTGGGCGCGTTGAGTCTTGACGACTGGTGCGCTAAATCGGCTGACACCCGGACGCGCTCGCCGCGATAGTCGAGATTGAGTGCCGCGTTGCGGAACCTCGACTCCTGGGTGTCTACCGGCGTATCCCCTCCGTCGAGGGAGCCGTTGAAACGGATGCCGAATTCCTTGTCGTCACCGAAGCGTCGCCCAAGATCGACATGGGCGCCGAACTGCGAGTCCGACATGTATCGTGTGGTCAGTTGGGTCAGGGGCTCGTCGCCGGCCCTTTTGGTGACCAGATCGACGGTCCCCCCAAGAGCCCCGTGCCCGTTCATGGCCGTGCCCTTCAGGAGCGCGTTTGGTCCGCGCAGCACCTCGACGCGTTCGATGAAATCGGTGGACGGATAGTTCAGGGGCGCCATGCCCGGCAGCCCGTTCAGGCTATTGCTTCCCGTATATGTCTGGACCGGAAATCCTCGAAAGGTCCACCAATCGTTTCTTCCGCCGCCTTTGGTCCCTATGATGACGGACGGTTCATTCGCCATCACGTCGTTGAGAGTTCGCGCCTGCTGGTCCTGGATGGTCTTGTTTGTATAGCTGGTCTGGCTGAACGGGGTGTTCAGCACGCTGCGGTTGCCGAGCATGCCGACCTGCCCACCACGCGCGACCTGGCCGCCGGCGTATTCAGGCGGCAGCTCGCCGAGCGTGGAATTGGGATTCCCCTGCCCTTGGATGACGATCTGCTGAAGCATTGTCGACCCGTCATCCGCAACGGTGCCCGCGCTGGCGTTCGCGGGGTCGATGATGGTCACGGTGTCGCCGCTGACGCGATAGGTAAGACCCGAACCCGTGAGAAGCCGGTCGAGCGCCTCGCTGCGCGTGAGCGACCCGCTGACACCGGGGGAATTTTTTCCGCGCACGAGGCTAGCATCGAAGAAGAGCTGGGAGCCGGTGGTGTTGGAAAACTGTACGAGGGCACTGGAGAGAGGCTGCGAGGGAATGCTGTAGGATGTGCGGTTGGTCTGTCCCGCCGTGTTTGCGGTCTGAGCATGGGCCGGGAACGCATATACCGCGCTAACCGCGACAAGGGCGGTCGTCAGCATCAGGCAGAGGATGAACGGCGACGCCGTAGCAGCCGGGATTGCTGTGATGTTTCGTGCGTTTCTGATCGTTTCCTCGGCCTGCATTCGCCCGGTCCCCATGTCTGACAGGCCCGCAAAGAGCGAGCAAGATTGCGTCTATGAGGGCCGGTTTCGACAGGCCCTCATATTGTTAGACACCTGAGCGCGCCCAACTAATGATCGGCCGAGCGATTTTTTTCAGAAGATCCGCAAACCTAGCGGCGATAGACGACGGCGATGATCCCGTCCGGGTTCAGCACGTGGATCGGCAGGGTGTCGGCGATGGTCCTCAGCGCCGCCTCGGCCTGCTGCGTCTCGAAGATGGCCGTCACCGGAATGTTGCCGATGCTGTCGTCCATCAGCACGATCCTGCCGCGCCGGTAGCGCTCCAGTTCCCGCAGGACGGTGCGCAGCGGCACGTCCTCGAACACGATGCGATCCTGCCGCCACGCCTGAGCGGTTCGCAGATCGGTCCGCTGCACGGGATCGATGCCGCCGGCGGAATAGCTCACCTGCCAGCCTTCGCCGACCTCGACCGGATCGACGGCAGGAAGCTCGACCGAAACGGAATGCTCCACGACCGTGACCGTCACGGTGTCGTCGCTGGACTTCACATCGAACTGCGTGCCAAGGGCGCGGGTAGCGCCCGCACCGGCCTCGGCGACGAACGGACGGGACACGTCGGGCGCAACGGTGAAGAACCCTTGTCCCCTGTGAAGCGTGAGGCGTCTTTCCCGCCCGGTGAAATTCACTGACAGCGACGAATAGCTCCCGAGCTCCACCGTGCTGCCATCGGCCAGCGTGAAGGTGCGACGTTCGCCGATACCCGTCGTGTGGTCCGCAAACACGCCCGGCCGGGTCAGGACGTAGGCGCCCGGCATGACGATGGCAGCCACCAACCCGCCGAGAAGGAGATCGCGGCGACCGATACGCCCGGCTTTGCGAAGCCGTTCATATTCAGGCTTGATGATGTCGAAGCGATCCCACAGCGCCTGCGCGCGCTCATAGGCGGCCGCATGGGCAGGATCGGCCGCAATCCATTGCGCGAAAGCGCGCCGGTCCTCGGGGCTGGCTTTCTCGTCCTTGATGCGAACGAACCATTCCAGCGCTTCCATGTAGATCGGATCGGTCTCGTATTCCTTCATGTGCTTCCGGTCGCGCCTCAAGGTTCCTTGGCCATCGCTTCGCTGGCGACGCCGATTCAGGCCCTCTATTCATTAAGACACTTTGGAAACGACAGCTAATGAGCGAGGCGCGAAATTTTCTCAAATCCGCCGGTCAAGTTCCGCCATGGCGGTCACGACCAGGGTGATGACCGTATTGCGCGATATGCCCATCCGCTCGGCGACGTCATCGTAGGAGAGGCCCTCGATCTTGTTAAAGACGAAGGCTTCCCTGCGCCGCGGCGGCAAGGCCGCGACCACCTCGAGAAGGTGACGCAGTTCGCTGCGGTAAAGCGCGACCGTTTCCGGCGTGGGGCGCAGATCGGCGACCTCGGAAAGATCGGCATCGGAGATTTCGATGTCGGCGCGGCGTCTGGCATCGCGCAGATGATTGAGCGCCAGATTGCGGACGGCCCGCGCCACATAGGCCGAGTTCGGTGTATTGTCGTCGAGCCTGTCCAGTATGTTTGCGAACGCCTGCTGCACCACGTCTTCGGCCGTCGTCGGATTTCCGACAATCCGACGCACGAACGAACGAAGGCGGCCGTGTTCGGCTTCATACAGCTTCGTTATGTCAAGCACGCGAACGGTCATGAAGGAGAAGCAACCTGAAATGTTGGCCACTGTGGCCTTGGTTTCCCCATTCGCTTATCATTTTGAATTTCCCGTTCAATCGCAACGATTTAGACAAGCTCTAAAATGAACGCCGAAACTTGCGTTTTATTGTCATGTTTTATTTATGAAAAACATTGGTTTCGTGGCTGGGAACAGTTCTACGGGTCGCATCGGGCACAAATGCGCTTTTCCAATCACTGTTGCGTAGTCGCAACGATTCTGCCGCCGTGGAACCGCGCCGAGCCGGCAAGACGACGCTTGTCCGAAGGATGGGTGAAGCCGGCCGGATTTCGACCCTCGCACGTCGAGCCCGCCGACCCTCTGTCTTGAAAAAGCACCGTCACACGGAGGAGCCGTGCCTGGCCGATACTATTCGGCCGGGGAGCCGGAGCGACGAGTGCAGCCCGAAACCCGGCTTTTAGGGAAATCCGCCTTCCGGTTCTATAGAGCCGATCGCACATCCGTCTGCGCGAAATCCTCGCCCACATACAGCAGCGGGCAGTCATTCTCGATGGCGACTTCATACGAAAAGCAGTCGCCATAGTTCAGCGAGGCCGGGTAAAGACCCTTGCCCCAGCGGCCATGGGCATCGGCGATCCGGCGGGCGGAGGCGGCCGTCACCGATACGATCTCGAAGCCGAGCCCGGCAATCAACACGCCGACCTCTTCGCCGACATTGCGCCGCGCGGCAACGATCAACGCTTCGGCAACGGTCCCGGCAGAGATCAACAGTCCATCGGCCTGTTCGATCGCCCTCATGCAGGCTTGGCTCTGCGGCTCATCCAGAACGATTGCCATGAGCGCCGACGTGTCGACGGCGATCACGCAGGCCTCCCATCGTCGTCATAGAGAAAGTCCTGGCTGCGTGCGGCGCCCGGTCCCGGCAGCGCCTTGGCCGCCGCCGCCGCCCTGACTTTTCCATCAACGCGCGCCGACCCTTGAGACCGGGCGCCGCCGCCATCGCGACCAGGCGCACGATCTCATGGCCACGACGGGTCAGGATGACCTCGTCGCCCGCTTCGGCCCGCCTCACCAGCTCGGTGAGTTGCCCTTTGGCCTCGCTTACAGACACGCGCATCGTTCACGCTCCTTCCCGCATCTCTCATCCCATAGATGGTCCATGATATGGTCCAAGTCAACGACGGAGGAGGAGGAGGAGGAGGAGAAAGTGAAAGGAACGGGCCGATACGCTGCCGGCCATTCCTCTTGCCGTACCCCACGCCGAAGGCCGAGCCGGAATCCGACATGAACGGCAGCGCATAGACGGCCAACCGGCAACGCGTCAAACAGCCTGGCGCCCCGGATTGCGCCCCTCACCGGACGCACCCTAGACAGCGAGCGCAAGTCGCGCCCCCGATTCCTCGGCGAAAAAGTTGAGTTTCGAGCGATCCAGCGTGCAATTCAGCCTGTCGTTCGGCGCGACCGGGAAGTTCACGTTCACTCTCGCGATCATCTGGCCGACCTGCGTTTGCAGGAACACAAACTTCTCCGCGCCGACGAATTCCACAAGCACGACATCCGCCGGAAAGTCGCCTTCTTCGGCATCGAAGGTGATGTGCTCTGGACGCACGCCCAGCGTCACGGGGCCGTTGTCGGCCCCCGGCGGCGTCGGGCCTACCAACGGAACCCTGATGCGCATCCCCGTGCAGGAGAACGTCAACTCGCTTCCGCTGATCACGATATCTCCCTTGAGCAGGTTCATCGGCGGGCTTCCCATGAAGGTCGCGACGAACACGCTGTTGGGTGCGTTGTAGATCTCCGCCGGCGCTCCGATCTGCTGCACGCGCCCCTTCTCGATGACGACAATGCGATCAGACATGGTCATGGCTTCCAGCTGGTCATGCGTCACGAAAACCGTGGTGCAGCCGATCTGGCGTTGAAGCTTCACCAGCTCGGCGCGCATGATCATCCGCAGCTTTGCATCGAGATTGCTGAGCGGCTCATCGAGCAACAGCACGTCGGGATCACGGATAATGGCGCGGCCGAGCGCAACGCGCTGCTGCTCGCCGCCGGAGATCTGCCGGGGCTTGCGCTCCAGCAGGGATTCGATGTGCAGGAGCTTGGAAACCCACTCGACCTTTTCCTGCCGCTGTTTTGCGGGGACGCCGCGCTTCTTGAGGCCGTACTGCAGATTGTCGGTGACGCGCAGATGCGGATAGAGCGCATAGTTCTGAAAAACCATCGCGACATTGCGGTTCTGGACGGGCACGTCGTTGATCCTCCGCCCGCCAAACAGGATGTCGCCGCTCGACGGCTCTTCGAGACCGGCGATCATGCGCATCGTCGTGGTCTTTCCGCAGCCGCTGGGTCCAACGAGGGTCAGGAGTTCACCCGGCTCGATCGTCAGGTCCTCGATGAGGATGGATTGTTCATCCTTGCGAAAGGACTTCGTCACCGCCGACAGGGTGACCCGGGTAGGGAGCGACTTTCTCATGCGTCAATTCCTTTTTCTAATACCCGCATGCTCAGTTCTTGGTGGCGCCGGCGCTCAGGTCGGGTAGCAGCCTTCGCTGCAGAAGGGAGAACAAGGCGAGGATGGGGATCGTCGTCAAAATTGAGGCAGCCATCAGCACACCCCACTCGGATGTCAGTTCGTTCGCGTAGCTCGCGATGCCGATCGGAACGGTCTTCCTCTCGGGCGAGGAGATGAGGACCGAGGCAAACAGATATTCGTCCCACGCCAGGATGAAGGTGAAGATGGCCGTGGAAATGACCCCGGGGCTGACCTGTGGAATGACGATCTCGATGAAGGCGGTAAAACGCGATGCCCCGTCGATCATCGCCGCCTCCTCGGTGTCCATGGAAACCGACTCGAAATAGGAGCGCAGAAGCCAGATCGAGAACGGCAGGGCGAAGGTCGTCGTCGCCAGGATCAGGGCGAAGGGTGTGTTCGACAGGCCGAGCTTCGAGATGATGAGGAAGATCGGCACGAGCATGAGAACCGGCGGAAACAGGTAGGTAAAGAGCACGATGGTCGCGATCGCCTGCCGGCCGCGATACTGGTAACGGGTCAGGCTGTAGGCAGCGAGCGTTCCCAGGACGATGACGATCACGACCGTTCCGCCGGCGACGAGGAGGCTGTTGCGCACCCAGATCATGAAATCGCCGTTAAACAGGCGGGCGTAGTTGCCGAATTCCAGCACCTGCGGAAGGAGCGTCGGCGGGACGCTGTTGTTTTCCTGGTCGTTCTTCAAAGAGGAGGAGATCATCCAGATCAGCGGAAAGTTGATCGTGAGAATGACGCTCCAGGCCAGGATGGTGAACCAGATCTTCTTTGTTCTCGCGCCTCTGCTCATGCGTTCTTCCCCAGCGGTTTGGCCAGCCAGAAATAAATGACGAAGAAGATCGCCAGCGCAGCCAGACCAAGATCGGCCACCGCCGCGGCGACGCCCAACTGCATCTGTCCGAAGGCGAGTTGGTAAATCATGATGGGAATGGTCTGCGTCCGGCCGGCCGGCCCGCCCCCCGTCATCAGCGCGATCGTGTTGAAATCGTTGAAGTCCCAGATGAAGCGAAGGAAAATCGACACGATGAGCACGGATCGCAGTTGCGGCAGCGTGATGTCCCAAAACATCGACCACTGGCTGGCGCCATCGATCCGCGCAGCCTCGTAGAGCTGGCGGGGAATGTTCTGGAGCCGCCCGAGCGATGCGATCACGATGAACGGAAAACACCGCCAGGCATTGACGACGATGACGCCGGCCAGGGCATAGTTGGGGTCTGAAATCCAGGCGATCCTGTGTTCGAGCAGCCCGATGTCGATCAGGATCTGGTTGACGATCCCATAGGTGTCGTTGAACATCCACCGCCAGACCGCCGCGGCCACGACGACCGGCAGGAGATAGGGGAAGATGGCAAGGCTGCGCGCGGCCGCCCGCCCGTAGAACTGCTGGTTGAGCAGGAGCGCCACCAGCACACCGAGAACCGTTTCGATGATCAGCGAGCCGAATGCGAACTTGAAATTGGTTATCAGCGCATTGAGAAAGGTCGGGGCTTCCAGAATGGTTTGAAAATTCCGGATCCCGTTGAACCGGGTGTTCAGGGTGATTTCCTGCACACGCTGGAACGCCAGGGACACGCCCCAGAGCATCGGCCCCAGGATGACGATCGCGAACACCAGCGCCGCAGGCGCGATCAGCGCGATGCCCAGGGCATTGTCATTGCGCCGCGGGACGAGGAACGAACGCCAGACCCCGGCCCGTCGACCGTCCGCATCCGTCTCATGCGTTGTTTCCGTCGAATTCACCGACCCCTCCCAAGTTCGATGCATGAGGCCTTCAGGCGGCGGCCGACCGGTGCGTGGTGACCTTCGCCGTTCCGGCCGTCGTCGTCTCTCCCGCCTGGTTTTCGATCCACACCTTGAGGTCTATGGCCGTTCGGCCGTCAGGCAGTTCGCGGGCCTCGACGACCTTCGCATGCGGTGTCACAGTGTCTCCCGGCCGCACCATCTTGATGTAGCTGACGGAAATGCTGCCGCCATCCCAATAGTCCTTGCCGAAGGTGCGCACCATCAATTCGTTGAGGATCGTGGTGAGCTGGCTTCCCTGCGCGACGGCGCCGCCCAACCCGAAGCCTGTGGCCATCTCGGGATCGGTGTGGATGTTCCGGTTGTGCATGCCGGTATAGGCCCGCATCTTCTCGAGCGTGATGGTCTTTTCTATGATCGGAAACTGCATGATATCCTCCTCTGCTACTTGGCTTGGAAACCTTCGTCCAAAACCATAAGGACCCGTTCATCCAGAAGCAGTAGCGTGCCGTCCGCATCGGAAAACTTGAGTTCATAGGTAATGAACTTCCTGCCGCGCTTCTCGTATTTCGATTTCAGGTGGCCCGTCCCCGTGACCTCCATGCCGACACGGGCCGGCTTGTAGAAAGTCGAGGCGTGCTTGGCCCGGACGCTTTGCCCGATCGTGCTGTTGTGGAACTTGTAGATGAGTTCGGTTCCCCACAGACGCGAAATCAGATCGACGGGCGCGATGCGGCCTTTGCCGGGCTTCATTTCGTCGTCGCTGGCGCCGGGCAGCCAATCGGAGCTGAGGTCGGCCGCCTCCAAGTGCTGGTCGACCATCTCGTCGGTGACGACGAACGTCACCGCGCCGGACTGAACGCCCAAGGGAACGTCCTCCCATGCTATCTTCATCTGGGTTCTCCTCCTCGCGATCCGCCTTCTGCAGATGCCGTGGGAGCACGATACGGCAGGCGGCAAAGCCCGCACAATCGCGATTAGTTCAGCCATTGTGCAGAAAGTTGAGCGGCTTCGCGGCCCGTCGGATGTGGCGGGCTACCGGCGGCGACGGATCGCTCCTCGCGAAGATTTGCATGAATTCCCCGGCGTTTTACGCTATAGAACGAGACGGAGGAGTTCGCGCAAAGCAGTCATAAGCTTGCACAAAGGATGGGTGGGAGATGATCTATGCCGGCGCCGGACAGGCGATTACCAATATCAATCTTAAGTTGATTCAGGCTTTTCTTCTTGTGGCTGAAAGCAACAGCTTCAAGGAGGCAGCCGATGCGACGGGACGGTCTCAATCGGCCGTCAGCGCCCAGATCCGGCAGTTGGAGAGCCAGATCGGTGTGCAGCTGTTTCACCGCACGACGCGCCGCGTGGCGGTCACGGCGGAAGGCCGGCAGCTTCTCGGCCATGTCAAACGCTCGATGGCCGAGTTGCAGTCGGGGTTGAAGCAGATCCGCGATTCCGTCGAAATGCGGCGGCGGCGGATACGGTTCTCCTGTTCGCCGATCATCGCCGCGCATTACGTGCCGACGATCCTTGCAACCTTCGCGCAACAGTTCCCCAATGTGGAGGTCTATGTCGACGAGGTCGGATCGGCGGGAATTCTCGAGGGCGTCAGGAATGGAACGTCGGCCTTTGCCGTCGGCGAGACGAAGGGCGATCCGGGACTGGACTGCGATGTCTTCCTGGAAGATTCCGCTTATGCGGTCATTCCCTGCCATCTCTACAGCACGCAGGGCACCACGATCACGCTGGCCGATGTCTCGCGCCTTCCCCTGGTCATGCTGAATTCGTCGACGCCCATGCGCACCCTTGTCGAGGACGCGATGAAGAAAAACGACATGACGCTCGGATGTCGTTATGAATTCACGCAGACGGAAACCCTGATCCGTATGGCCGAGGCAGGCATCGGCGCGGCGATCGTTCCCTGCTACACCCTGCCCATCGTTCTGAAGCCGAGCGTGCAGGCGCTGCGGATCGTCGAGCCCAACATCATCCGCAGGATCGGCATCGTGACCCCGCGCGGCGAGAAACTGTCCAAGACGGCCGCCCACCTCGCCAATGTCGTCAAACGCGTCATCGTGGCGGAGAGCATCAGGACCAAGGCACCGTCTTCAAACGAGCGCCCTGAACATGATCTCCTGACATCGTAGGAACAGGCCGGACGGCAGGTTTCGCAGAATCGAAAAGATCGGGCGTAACACCGAAGGTGGCGACCGATCTTTTTTGGCATTTCGCGATCCCGGGCAATGTCCGCCAAGCCCTCAGGCGGAAAAGACGCTCCCGTCCGGCGTCATGCGGTGGAGATCGGGAAACGGATAGGGCACCGCCGGGCCGTTCGCGAAAGGCAGCGCAACCACGGCGACGCCCGGCGCGGATTCCAGGCCCCTCTCGTTCAGGATGCCGATTTCGAGGTCGATAAGGCCGAAGGCGTCGAGCTTGCGCTTGCCGGTCACCTTCGCCCACGTCGACAACGTCTCCCCGACGACGTTCATCGCGCGGAACTGGAACTTCATTTTCCAGACCCAGCCGGACTGGCCGACCCAGTCCTTCAGCAGATTGGCGATGAACTGCTGCTTCAACGACCCGCTGATCAACAGGCCGGGCAGCCTATCGTGTTCGACGGCGAAGGCGGCATCGTAATGGATCTTGTGCCAGTTCTCGACCGCCGCCGACCAGCGCATGAGATGAGCGGTCGTCAGCGGGCCCTTCACGAGGGGTTCGATCGATTGCCCGATCTCGACCTCGTCATAACAAATCCTGTGCATCTGCTTCACCGCCTGATCATGGTTCGCTTGACGCGCATCAGCAGTTCGCCTCCGCCGGCGCGGTATTCGGTTTCGGTGACGACGAAGAGGATGGGTCGCCCCTTGGACACGCGTTCGTGGATACTGACATAGCGAGATTTCTGCGTGACGGTCTCGCCGTGATTCGCGTAGCGGAAAAACTCGACGTCGAGGCCGCCGTTGAGAAGCGCGAGGTTCAGCGGCAGTTCCGGCAGCCGCTCGCCGCCGAAGCCGGAGAAACCGTCGAAATCCGCGTCGCGGCCGGCAAAAGGATCCGGATCGCCCCAACCCCGCCGGGCCATGAACGACGGGAAAAGCAGCGGTGCGACGGGGCCGCCGTACCGCGTGGCGTCGCTCGCGGGGTTGTAGATCGGGTCGTCGTCCATGATCGCCTGCACATAGCGGCGCACGGCACCCGGCTCCACGGGCTCGCTCAACGGTTCCTCGGCACTCTCCATGCCGATGAAGCCGCGAATTTCCTCTGTCAGCAATGTCATCGCCCGCCCCTCATCCATTGGCGGAAACCTTCGCAGGCGCCCCGCCCGACAGGCCGAGGCGCGAGCGGGCCTCCATCGCGGCACGCACCCGGCCGCCCACGGCGCCGCCCTCGATCTGCGTCACCGACGTCGCCACGCTCAGCAGCCGGTCCAGATCGACACCCGTCGCGACCCCCGAATTCTCGAATAGGAAGACGGTGTCCTCGGTCGCGACATTCCCGGTCGCTCCGGGCGCGAACGGGCAACCGCCGAGGCCGGCGGCCGAGGCATCGAAAATCCGAACGCCATGTTCGTAGGCCGTCCAGTTGGTGGCGGTGCCGAGACCGTAGGTATCGTGCGCATGGTAAGCCCAGTTCCTCGGGCCGAACAGCGCAATGCAGCGGTCGAAGGCAACTGCTACATCGACCGGCAAGGCCCGCCCCGTCGTGTCGCAGAGGGCAATTTCCGCATTGCCTGCCCAGGGCATGACCTGCTCGACGAGCGGCAACACGCGCTCGAGCGGCATCCTGCCTTCAAACGGGCAGTCGAAGGCCGTCGCGATATTGATGCGGATCCGTCCCTTGGGTTGCAGTTCCTCAAGTATCCTTCTCGTCTCCACGAGCGAATCCTGCACGGTCTTGCGGACATTGTTGGCGTTGTGGGTCTCGCTGGCGGAAAAGACGGTCACGAGGTTTTCGTTGCCCGCCTTCATCGCCAGCTCGGCGCCCTTGAAATTCGGGACGAGCACGGAGAGTTCGGCATCCGTGCGCGACGACATCCCCGCCAGCAGTTCCTCTATATCACGCATCTGCGGCAGCGCCGTCCGGCTGACGAAGGAACCGACCTCTATCCTGCGAAGCCCGGCATCGACGAGACCCTGGATGATCTCAATCTTCCGGACCGTGGGGATGAACGGCACGACGGATTGGAACCCGTCTCTTGGGCTGACATCGACAATGGTTACAGATTCCACGGCTTTTCCTCACAACTTTGGCGGATCATCGAAATCCACACAACGATACGACAGGCTCCGCCGCCTGACTTGCGCATAGTTTTCGCGCATTGTGCAGAAACCTGAGCGCCATGCCGCTGGAGGCGCATTGCACCCGCGATCTGCACAATCGACAAATTATTCGGAATTGTGCCCTTCGGCGTGCGGGCGCAAAGTTTTCGCGAGGACAAGGCGGACCGCAAGAGACCGAAAAACTGGAGGAGGAAAGACCATGAAGGGTAAGATGACGGGCAATGCAATTCTGCAGCCGACACGTCGAGACTTTCTCGCCCTCGGCGCCGGCGCCAGTGCCGCCGCGCTTTTGAGCCATAACAATGCATGGGCACAGGAATCGGTCCTGCGGGTGATGGGCGCCGATACGGACGAGGTCGACATCGCCTGGTACAAGCAGGCCAATGCCGATTTCGAGGCAGACCATCCCGGCACGCGCGTACAATACGACTACGTCAACTCCGCCAGCTCGTTTCAGAAGATCACCACCTTGCTTGCCGCCAACGACGTGCCTGACGTCTTCGGCGGACAGGGCATCGCGGCGGTCTCCTCCTTCTGGAATGTCGGTGTTCTGGAGCCTTTGAACGACGTCGTCGACGCACTCGGGAAGGACGACTTCTTCCCGAGCACGCTCGATCTCTACACCGTTGACGGAAAAGTCATGGGCGTTCCTGTCGAACGGACCAGCTTCGTCCTGTGGTATCGCAAGGATCTCGCCGAACGGGAGAACGTGAAGCCGCCCGTCACCTGGGACGACTATCTGGCCTATGCCAAGGCGAC
Organism: Shinella agrisoli; assembly: GCF_046557955.1. Lineage (NCBI taxonomy): Bacteria > Pseudomonadati > Pseudomonadota > Alphaproteobacteria > Hyphomicrobiales > Rhizobiaceae > Shinella > Shinella agrisoli. Next base: position 38,398 of record NZ_JBJIEP010000014.1, read on the forward strand.
AACCCGCGACGGCATGTACGGCGTTGCGATCCCCTGCGGCATGAACCCCGCCTCGGGCCTGCGCCTGTTCGAGTTCTTCCGGCAGAACAACGGCAACATCGTGGACGAAGATCTCGTGCCGGCCGTCGATAGCCAGGCCAACCATGAGACATTGGAATTCATCCGGGAACTCTATCAGTATTCCCCGCCGGGAAGCCCGGGCTACGGCTATGGCGAAATGCTTTCGGCCTATATTACCGGGGCTGTCGCCAGCAGCATCTATTCGGGCCGCATGCTGCAGCGTGCAAGCTCCCGCAATCCCGAGATCGCCCCGTTCATCGGCGCGGTCGGGCTTCCGTACAAGGCCAAGCCCTTCGGCTTTGCCGACGTGCGCGGTGCCTTCGTCTTTGCCGGCGCCCGTAACAAGGAAGCGGCGAAGGACTGGATCCTGAAATACCGGGCCGGCGGCAAGCGTCACATCGACTGGCTCCTGACGGCGCCCGGCAACAACCTCCCGGTCCGCCAGTCGGCCGCGAGCGACCCCCTCTTCGCCGACTTCCCGATGATCAAGGAGCATCCCGACATCTTCGCCACGCTATACAACGCGGCCGATATCGGCGGCAACCTCTACAAGGAATCGGCAAATCACAAGCCCAACCCGAAGGCCGGAGCGCTGTCGGAAGGGCCGCTCCTGCCCACCATGCTCCAGCGCTTCCTGGTCAACGGAGAAAAGGCCAGCGACGTCCTTGCCTGGGGTCAGAGCCAGGTCAAGGATATGATGGCCGACATCTGATCCGCCGGGGCGACATCCGCAATCCATCACTGCCGGACAGGCATCGCTACACGGAGATCCGGACCCTTTCCGGTCTCCGCAAGGCGGCCGTGTAAACGGAAGACACACGATCCATGTTGTTAAAGAACGTTCGTATTCTCGAGTGGAATTCCGGCAGCATCACCGCGGCATTCTGCGCAAGGCTTCTGGCGGACCTCAACGGTGAAGTCCTCAAACTGGAGGAACCCGGCGGTGACGCGCTGCGCACCTATGGTCCCCTGCTCACCCTGCCGGATGGCCGGCAGGTGGGCGCCTTGTTCTCGTACCTCAACTCCGGAAAACAAATCGTCGCGGTGGACGGCGGGACGAACAACATCGAGGTGCTGCGCCGATTGGCGGCCGGCGTGGATATCCTCGTCCTGTCGGCGGACATGACCGATGCGCTTGCGCAGGCCGTCGAGGATCTGCGAAAACGCCATCTGGGACTGGTCGTCACGCAGATATCGCCTTTCGGCCGGACGTATGCGCGGGCCGATATCGGCAGTTTCTCGTCCGACATGGTCATGCAGCATCGCGGCGGCTTCGCCTATGAGCATGCGCGGCCCGTCGAGGACCCGCCGCACCAGCCCCCGGTCGCCGGCGCCGATCGCGAACTGCCGCTGGCGGCGGGCATCGCGGCAGCGGCCGCCTGCGTCAGCGGCCTGATCGCCGCCCGCCGGGATCCGGGCGCCGCGCCCTATATCGACTTCTCGAAGTTCGACTTCACCGCGCAATTGAACATTGATGCGTTCTGCGCCGCACAGCGCGGGGAAACCGCGTTCGGACGCAAGCGGCTCAGTTCTGCCGGGATCGAGGTCGCCGGCGGCCTCATATGGATCCTGCAGTGCAGCGACGGCTGGGCGATGATATCCCCCCGCGAGCAGCACCAGTGGGAGCGATGGGTCGACGTCATCGGTCATCCGGCCTGGACGGACGACGCGGCGCTTTGCGGCGACAAGGTGGTGCGGCGGCAGAACTCCGAGGACATCCAGCAGCGCCTTTCGGAATGGTCCCGCTCGCGGACGAAGGCCGAGGTCTTCCGCTTGGCACAGGACGGGCGTGTCCCCTGTTTTCCCCTGAGCACGGCATCCGACCTGCTCAAGAACGAACAGCTGGCGCATCGCGGGTTTTTCAATGCCATCGCGACGGCGGACAAAGGGGATGTGCCTGTGCCGGGGCTGCCCTTCCATCTGACAACGTCGGCAGGCCGGTCCCTGGAGAAGCGGCGCATCCTGAATATCCCGGAACCCTTGAAACGAATGCTTGATGCCGTCGAGTAAGGAGATTGCCTATATGACCCGTGGGGCGTTAAACAACATCCGCATCGTCGACCTCAGCTGGGTCGTCGCCGGGCCGATGGCAACCAAGATGCTCGCCGGCATGGGCGCCGAAGTCATCAAGATCGAATCCTCGCTGCGTCCCGAATTCACGAATCGCGGGCATATGTTCCCGGCGCTGAACAATTCCAAACGCAGCGTCAGCATCAACCTGACGACGGAGGAAGGCCGCGCACTGATCCGCGATCTCGTCAGGATCAGTGACATCGTGGTGGAGAATTTCTCCGGCCGGGTGCTCAGCAAATACGGACTGGACTACGAGTCGATGCGCCGGATCAAGCCGGACCTAATATATGTCTCCGCCTCCGGTGTCGGCCGCACGGGACCGCAGAAAGAAATGCTCGCCTATGGCACCCTGCTGCAGGCCTATAGCGGACGGGCAAGCCTGCTGGGCGAACCCAATCCGCGGCTCGAGCGGATGGGAATCTTGCCGGCCTGGACGGATCCGGTGACGGCGTTCTGGGAGATCCTGGCCATATTGTCGGCCCTGGCGCATCGGCAGGTGACGAGCGAAGGCGCCTATATCGACCAGTCCATGCTGGAAAGCACGGTCTCCCTCCTGCCCGAATCCCTGCTGAACGAGGCCCTGGGCGGGACCGGGGACATCACCACGGGCAACCACGAGCTGGATGCGGCGCCCTCCGGCTGTTTCCCGTGCGGCGGGGACGATCAATGGCTGGCGCTTTCCGTCCGGAGCGACGACGAATGGCAGCAGTTCTGCGCGCTCATCGATCGACGGGACCTCGCGGAAGACCCAGCGTTTCGGACGAAGGACGGGCGATGCGCCGCCAGGGCGGAACTCGATCGGATTGCCGCGGACTGGCTGCAGGACAAGGACGCGAATGTGGCCGAGTCGCTCCTGATGCGTTCGGGGATTTTCGCGGCCCGCTCGCGCAACATTCTCGACCTTCTCGCGGATCCGCTTATCGCGTCGCGCGACGTCTTCCCACGCGTGTCCCCATCCCGCCGGACGATCGGCATGCCATGGATGGAGGGAGGGAAACGGCCGGGAGACTTCACCGAAAGCCCGGCCCTCGGCGCCGACAACGACTACGTCCTTCAGGAGATCCTGGGCCTGAGCCAGCCGAAGATCGACGATCTCATCAGTCGGGGCATCGTGAAGTAGCCGCAAGGCCCCCGTCACCGCCCGCCCGCATCGGGCACGATGGAGGCGGCCACGGGCAGCGGCGCCGGGCGTCCAATTCATGCCTCATGGCGGACATTCAAGGCTACCGTCGCTCATCTGAAAGCCGTCTTCCGAGCGGTCCGCGACGCTGGTCGCCGGGGCGGATCAGTCCTTCAGCGCGACCGCAGGCCGGGGCTTCGCGCGACGGCCTGCGGTTACGGGCGTTATTGACCCTGGATGTAGATTACATGGGTCTCGGTGAACTCGTAGAGGCCGTGCTTGCCGTCTGCACCGCCGATGCCCGACTTCCTGCGGCCCGCATGGAACCCCTGCATCGCCTCGAAATTCTCACGATTGATGTAGGTCTCGCCGAACTTCAGCTCGCGGGAGGCGCGCAGCGCCGAATTGATGTTGCTCGTATAGATGGACGATGTCAGGCCGTACTCGGTATCGTTGGCAAGCGCGATTGCCTCGTCCAGGTTCTTCACGGCCTGCACCGGAAGGACGGGGCCGAAGGTCTCGCGGCGCATGATCTCCATGGCAGCGGTTGCGCCAACGATCAGCGTCGGCTCGAAATGATGGCCCTTGTCCTGACCGGTCACATTGCCGCCGGTCACAATGCGGGCGCCCTCTTCGGTCGCCTTGCGCACCGCCGCCTCGACCTTGTCGAGGGCGGCGCGATTGATGAGCGGCCCCATGTCGAGATCGTCCGTTTCGGACGGATCGCCCCAGCGCGTCTGTTCGAAAAGGACCTTCAGCTTTGCAATCAAGGCATCGTGCACCGGCTCTTCGACATAGAGCCGCTCGGCGCAGTTGCAGACCTGACCGGTATTGATCACGCGGGAGGCATGGATGGCCTTGGCGGCGAGGTCGAGGTCCGCATCGGCGAGCACGATCGCCGGCGCCTTGCCGCCGAGTTCGAGATTCACCCGGGTCAGGTTCTCTGCGGCCATCTGCATGATGCGGGTGCCGGTGGCGACGCTTCCGGTGAACGTCACCAGGTCGACATCCGGATGCTTGACCAGCGCCGTGCCGGCACCAGGGCCCTTGCCGCCGACAAGATTGAAGACGCCGGCCGGCAGATCGGTTTCGGCGACGAGCTCGGCAAAGACGAAGGCATTGATCGGCGTCTCCTCGCTCGGCTTGATGACGATCGTATTGCCGGTCACGAGCGCCGGCGCCATCTTCCGCGCGATCAGGAAGAACGGGAAGTTCCACGGCAGGATGCCCGCCACGACCCCGATCGGCTTGCGAAGCAGAAGCATCGTCTCCTTCGGCCGGTCGCTCGTCAGCACCTCGCCTTCGAGGCGTCGCGCCCATTCGGCCATGTAGTCGATATAGTCCGCCGTGAAATCGACCTCGACCTGGGCGAGGCTGCGGATCTTGCCCTGCTCGCGCACGATGATGTCGGCAAGCTCCGTGCGGTGCCGGCGCAGCTTGGCGCTGATTGCGCGCAGATGACCCGCACGCTCGATCGCCGGCAGTTGTTCCCACGAGGGCTGCGCCGCCTTTGCGGCCCGCACGGCCGCGTCAACCTCCTGCGCGGTGCTTTCGGGCACACGACCGACGACGGCACCGGTGGCCGGATTGAGAACATCGATCTGCGAGGCGGATGGTTCGGCGAAGCGGCCGCCAATATAGTTGCGGTAGCTTTTCGCTTCGGTCGAGAAGCGCTCGGATATTGTCCGAGCCGGGTTGTTCGATGACATTCGTCTACCTCCTCCAGGGGTCTTGCCGAGTTGTTCGGCTTTGGGCTGCATTCACGGGCCGGCCCGTGGTTGCCTGAATTCGTCGTAACGCGACCTCGCCGCGGATCTATTCCTCCGCGACGCGCCGGTGCAGCGCCATGGCGGTAAAGAGATCGAGATGGCCACCGCCGATATTCTTGAACACGGTAATGTCGCTGTCGGATGCGCGCCCCGTATGGGCACCGGTTGCCAGCTCGAAGAGATCGGCGCGGATATCCTCGAAGCGGATCACGCCGCTCTTGATCGGCTGGATTATGTCGCCGGTGCAATCATGACCCTCGCGGGTATCCATGCAGATCAGCGCCGAGCGGCTCATCACGTCGTCGTCTGCCTCGAGCATGTCCGGAAGATAGGAGCCCACAAGATCGACATGGGTGCCAGGCCTCAGGAGCGCGCCTTTGATCAGCGGCGCCGTCGCCATCGTGACGGACGAGACGATATCCGCCATGCCCAGCGCGTCGTGGAGCGAGGCCTGGACTTCAACTGCAATGCCTTCGTTCGAGAGTTCGCGTGCAACCGCCATCGCCTTTTCGGGGCTTCGGTTCCAGATCAGGAACCTGTCGAGCCCTGGCCGCACAGCGCGGTGGGCACGCACCATATGTGGGGCAAGGCCGCCTGCACCGATCACCAGGAGAACGCGTGCATCCCGGCGCGCGAGAAAGCTTGCGCCCAGCGCGGAATCCGCGGCGGTCTTGCGATAGGTCATCTCGGCGCCGTCCGAGGTCATCAGCGCCCTGCCCGTCCTGCCGTCGAAAAGCACGACGATGCCCTGGATCGACGGTTCGGGCGGTGAGCGCCCGGCATTTTCGGGGAAGACGCCGACGAGCTTGACGGCAATGGCCCGTCCCGGAGACCAGGCCGTGAGATTGACGAACGTGTTCCTGTCCGCATCGGTGATGCGCCGGTCGAGCAGCGGCATGCCTTGTTCGGCGTGGGCGCTCCTCAGCGCCTCGACCAGATAGGGATAGTCCAGCAATTCGCGGATCCGTCCGGCGTCGAGATGGATCATGGCATGCTCCTCAAAGGGCTCGCAGAAGCCGCGCGGCATCGAGCATGGCGGCATGGATGTTGCGGCTGTAGACGGCATCGCCGATGCGGAAAAGCAGGTATCGTCCCGCCTCGTTGTTCACCACGGCCTGCGGCGCCAGATCGATGAAGGCCTGGTGGTCGAGTTCGCCGAGGTTCGTCGAGGCGGGCCGCAATTCGTGGTAGAGACCGTCAATGGGCATGACACCCGCCTCCGAGACGATCTGCGTCACCTCGCGTTCCTGGTCGCGATCGCTGTAGGCCTCGCGCAACACCGCAATCAGCGCATTGCCCTCGATATACACGGACCGCAGGTAGTAACCGGGCGTCATGATCACATCGCGCTCATGCAGGCGCTTCATGAAATTGATGCGCGCCGTACCGCCCATATGGGCTCCGATCATCTGGTCGGGCGCGGCGATCTCCACCAGCGAGCCGCGCTCGGACATGAAGTCCGCCACGGTGAGGCCTTGCGTGTCGCCGGTCACATCGTAGAGGAGCACGTTCTCGCCTGGCTTCACGGCGCCGGACAGGACGTCCCAGCTTGGCGTGATATGTTCGCGGCCCGGAATCTCGGGGATCGCCGGGTGCCCGCCCGTAGCGACGATCACGACGTCCGGCTCCTCGGCCGTCACGGTCTGCGCGGTGGCGAGGGTCGACGTCCGCACGTCGACGCGCAGCTTGCGGATCTGCATGTCGAGCCATCGGCTGATACCGCCCATGTTCTCGCGCCAACCCAGGGTGCGGGCGAGCCGCAACTGGCCGCCGAGCTGCGGCTCCCTCTCGAAGAGGACCACCTCGTGGCCGCGCAGCGCCGCGACGCGCGCGGCTTCCATGCCGCCCGGTCCGCCGCCCACGATCACGACCTTCTTGCGGGCGGGCGCTCTCTTCACCTCGTGCGGCAGCTGGCCCTCGCGCCCTGTCGAGACGTTCTGGATACAGCTTGCCGGGTGGCCGTCGGAAACGCGATCAATGCAGTAGTTGGCGCCGACGCACTGGCGGATGTCGTCATCGCGGCCTTCCATCATCTTGCGAACGAGATGCGGGTCGGCGATGTGCGCGCGCGTCATCGCGATCATGTCGACATGGCCCTCCGAAACGGCGCGGGCGGCGGTGGCGAGGTCGCGGATCGCGGAGGAGTGGAAGACCGGGATATCCACTTCCGTCTTCACCGCCGAGGCGAGATAGAGGAATGCGCCGGAATCGTAGGACATGTCCGGCAGCATGCTCTGCAGGCCGCGCACCGTGTCGCCATGTCCCTGATGGACGTTGATATAGTCGAGCAGGCCGGTCGCGGCGAGCGCCCGGGTGATGTGCAGGCATTCCACGGCGTCCATGCCGCCTTCCTGCAATTCGTTGGCCACGAACTTCATGCCGAGGATGAAGTCCTTGCCGACGGCATTGCGGATTTCCTCCATGACCTCGATCACGAACCGCATGCGGTTCTCGCGCGACCCGCCGTATTTGTCGGTCCGCTTGTTGACGACGGGCGAGAGGAAGGAGTCGAGCAGGTGATGCGCGGTCGCGATCAGTTCGCAGCCGTCGATGCCGCCGCGCTGGATGCGCTCGGCCGCCTCCGCGAAATGGCGGCGCACGCGGCGGAAGTCGAAATCCTCCATCTCCTTGGCATAGGCACCATGCATCTCCTCGCGATTGGTGCTCGGGCCGATCAGCGGCAGCCAATCACGCGAGTCCCACGAGCCGCGCCGGCCGAGATGTGTGATCTGACATATAAGGGCGGCGCCATGCGTGTGGACGCGGTCGGCAAGCTGCTCGAAATAGGGGATGACGCGATCGTCGCTGACATCGATCTGGTTGAAGGGCAGCGGCGAGTCCTTCGACACGGAAGACGAGCCGCCGAAGCAGGTGAGTGCAATGCCGCCCTTCGCCTTCTCGGCGTGGTAGAGCTGGTATTTGTCCTTGGGCATGCCGTCTTCCGCATAGCCGGGTGCATGCGACGTCGACATGATGCGGTTGCGAAGGGTCAGATGTTTCAGCTTGAAGGGCTTGAGCAGGGCTTGGGTATCGGTCATGCGGGTCTGGTCCAGCGGTTCGGGTCGCGCGGGTTGAAGTCGGAAATCGTTGCCTGGACATATGCCGCGACATTGGCCCGGCGTTCGTCCTCGGACCAGCCAAGCAACGGTGCGGCGATGACGGAGACGTCCTCGACATGGGCGAGGCCGAGGTCCTCGTCCCAGCCCAGGGAAAGCCGGCGGCGCAATATGTCCTCAAGCGAACGGGCCTGTTCCTCTTCGACGGCATATCGCACGCTGGCTTCCGTGGCCCGGTTGCCCTCCGGCACCAACCGGGCGGAATAATCCAGAGGCTGCTTCGGACCCGACGGCGGGAGACGGCGCGCCACGGCGGCGGTCAGCCTGCGTCCGGCGTCGCGGTGGGTCATCAGAAGGCCGCCGGTGAAAACAAAGAAGTTCGTCATGCCCCGGTCGGTCAGGTCGTGTTCCATGACCTTCATCGAGCCCATCGGCTCGCCGTCGCGGGCAGTACGCGGACGTACGCCCGCCCAGGTATAGAGGATGTCGTCGCGGTGCAGCGGAAGGCCCGGATAGACCTGGTTCATGATCTTCAGGATGCCGTCGACCTCCGGCTCTGCGGCCCGGTAACCCGCGTGATCGGCTTGCGACGGCGTGTCCCATGGGCCGGCATAGTGCAGGTCGTCCCAGGGGATGAGATAGAAGGGAGCGCCCTCGGGCGTGATCGTCTCCATGCCGATGCCACGCATCGAAGCCGGGAGCCGCACCACGGCATTCGTTCCCTTGGCGCCCGAGTTGAGACGCGGCGCCGCGTTCGAGCAGAGTCCGGTGACGTCGTCCACCCAGGCGCCGGCGGCATTGACGATCGCCTTTGCCTCGAAGGTCCGGTCCAATCCGCCGGCAAAGCGCGCATCGACCTGCCAACCCTGGCTTCCGGAGCGCCGGATACCCACGACCTCGGCGTAGTTGAAGGCGTCCAATCCGATGTCGCGGGCCTTCATGACCGTATCCACGACGATCCGCTCGGGCCAGACATACTGATATTCGGTGAAGGCAAGTGCGCCCCGCACGTCGTCGAGATCGGCCATGCCCTGCAGGCCGGGATGTTGCCGGGCTTGCCTCGCCGACATGACCTTGAGGTCGAGAGGCACGCCCTTGTCGAAGAGAGACATGATGCCGAAGGCAAGCCTTGCGCGCAGGCCCGAGATCGCGCTGCGGGCATTGAAAGGAACCACGAATTCGAGCTTGCGCACGCGCTCTGGCGACGTCTTCACGAAGTCGCCGCGCTCGCGCATCGCACGCCGGGCGAGCTCCATGCATTCCAGCGCGTAGGCCGGGCGGCCGATGAAGTTCCATATCGAGTGGTTCGCTGCTGAAAAATAGGTCAGACCGCAATGCTGCAGGCGTGACGTACGACTACTGGTGGCTGCCCCGTAGTCGCCACGCTCAAGCAGCGCGGTCCTGTAGCCGGCAGCCGCAAGGTGCTGGCCGGCGCCAGCCCCGATGATACCGCCTCCGATGACGACGACGTCGTAAGCGCTAACCGTCATTGTCCTCTTTCCTGAATGATGTTCTTGTCTTTGAGAAAGCCGAGGATGCGATGCGCCGCCTCGTCCGGCGTCAGGCCGACCAGGGGCACGCTGTCGCCGGCCGCCTGACCGGCCGTGATCTTCTTCGGCCTCCGGCGCGCTGGCACCCGCGTCCAGGTCGCTGCCTCGTGATCCTTCGCAACAGTTCCGGCGGTCACCAGCAAGGTGCCGCGCCTCGAACGGGCAAATGCGCGGGCGCGCGGCGCCGGCGCCAGCTCGCCTGCGGATACGATCGCCGGAAGCGGGACCGCCAGGCGGCGACGCGTCGCGCCGCGATAGGCCTGGACCACGATCGCCTCGCCGGCATCGATCGCATCGATCGAAGCTATGCTGGAGATGTGCCTGATGCCGAGACCGTGCGCGAGGAGATAAGGCACCATCCCGCTCGCCTCGCCGGCATCGGCGGCCATGCCGGTCAGCACCAGATCAGGATTCAGTTCGGCAAGGCGCCCGAGAAGCGTGGGCACGACGTCGTCGCCGTCGGTCCAGCTCCCGAGAACCTCGATCGTGGCAAGGCCCATGCCGAGATAGTCTCGCAGGCCTATGTTCGATGCATCGCCGACATGCAGGGCGGTGGGATCGGGGCTGAGGCGCAACGCCATTTCCAGTGCGCGCGCATCGCCGGGCGCCATGCGTGCCCGGCCCGAGACCGGATGGATGCCGGCCGAGAGGAGGACGACGACCTTGGGATCATCCATCGGTCTGCCCTCCGGCAAGCCGGGCCAAGGCCGGCATGACCTGCTGGGCGTCGGCAATGATGGCAAGATCGGCGCGCTTGACCATCGCCGCATGCAGGTCGGTGTTGACGGCGATGACATAGCGGCAACGCTGCACGCCCTGCAGATGTTGGGGCGCACCGGAAATGCCGAAGGCCAGATAGCAACGCGCCTCCACCAGCGTGCCGGAGGCGCCGACCTGGCGATGCCGGGGCAGATGCCCGGCATCGACGACCTGACGGCTTCCGGCGATGGTTCCGCCAAGCGCTTCCGCGACGCTGCGAAACGCCTCCCAGTCGGTGACGCCGTCGCCGGCGCTGACGATGAAACGCGCCTCGCCGAGCGGCGCATCGAGCTGCGGGGTGGTGACGACGCCGAGGTCGCGAACGCCGGGGAGCGTCTCGCAGAGTTCCATCTCGATCCGCCTGCCTTCACGCGCAACGCCACTCTCGTAGGCGTCGAACCGGCCCGGCGCGATCGTCGCGACCCTCGGCAGCGGCCGGGAGACCTCGGTTCGGCCTCCGGCCTCTTGGAAGGTGACTCTCTTGTTCGAGAGCAGATGCACGGACGTGGCCGGCCGCTCTCCAAGCAGGATGGCCGTACGCCGGGCGACATCGGCATCCGCTCCGCCTTCGCCGAAGAACACGTGCCGTGCCTTGAAGCGCTCCATCACGGCCACGACATGCGCTGCGAGAACATCCGGGTCGGTCGCCGGCGGCAGCACGACGGCACGGTCGGCGCCGATCTGTCCGAAGTCCGTCTCAGGGTCCTGAAGGCCGACGCGCACCATGACGACGCCGCCGCCCATTTCATCGGCCACCCTGTGCGCCGTGCCCAGCAGCTCGCGTTCGGCATCCGGCCACGGCTCTTCCGGAAGGCTGACGACGACGATCCAGGGAACGTCATCCGCCAGCACGATCCGCTGCGGTGCCATGGGTAGGCGCTCGGCGTGGCCGATCCGGACCGTCGCGCGGCCAGTGCGCAGCTCGCGGCGGAGCCGCTGGCCCTTGTCCTTGTGCGGATCGCGACGCGGCAGGCCGCTGGCGCCGAAGCGCTCGGCGGCCTTAGCCTCGTGATCCCCTTCATGCCGGCGCGGATCGATACGCGGCATAGCGCCGGGGGGCGAAGGAGCGCGCCTTTGCCTGCGAATGCGCATCATGGCCGGGCCTCGCCCGCCGCCACAAGCAAAAGCTCGGCGATGTCGATGATTTCGAGCCGAGGCTGCGCGACGCCTTCCAGCATCTGCGTGCAGTACGGGCAGGCCGTGATCAGGAGTTGCGCGCCGGTTTCCCTGGCGTCGCCCATGCGCATGTCGGGAATGCGCCTGTCGCCCGCAATATCGGTGATCGGCGCACCGCCGCCACCTCCGCAACAGCGCGAGCGCATGCCCGAGCGCTCCATCTCCACGAAATCCGTCGAGATGGCGGACAGCAGCGTGCGCGGCGCGGTCGTCTCGCCGTTGTAGCGGCCGAGATAGCAAGGGTCGTGATAGGTCAGGCGCCGGTCTTCCAGGCGATCGGGCTTGAGCCTGCCTTCCTCCACGAGACGCATCAGCACTTCGGTGTGGTGCTCGACGCGTAGCGAGGTGCCGAACTGGCGATACTCGTTGCGCAGCGAATGGAGGACATGCGGATCAATCGTGACGATGCGCCTGAACCTCAATCCGGAGAGAATGCGCGTGTTCTCCGACGCAAGCCGGATGAAGCCCGCCTCGTCGCCCAGACGCCGCGCAAGATCGCCGCAGTCGCGCTCCTCTTCCAGAACGGCGAAGTCGACGCCGGCCTGGCGCAGGAGCGTGACAAGCGCGCGCAGCGTACGCTGGTTGCGGCGGTCATAGGCCGTTTCGCCGAGCCAGAGCAGGACATCGACCTCGCAGTCCGGCGTCGCCGCCGGCAGGGCGAGATCGGCGGCCCAGTCGAGACGTTCGGATAGAGCCCGGCCGCAGGCCGTGTCGGTCTTGTCGAGATTGTCGAGCACCTCGGCCGCCTTGCCGGGAGCGGCGGCCTCCTCGAGGGTCTGGAAGCGGCGGATGTCGATGACCGCGTCGACATGCTCGATCATCATCGGGCACTCCTGGACGCAGGCGCGGCAGGTCGTACAGGCCCAGAGTGTTTGGGGCGCGATGCCGAGCACCGCATCCGCTCGATCCGAAACCAGCGGCGCGGCCGGCCCGGCGGCAAAGCGCGCCAGATCAATATGGGGATGCGGGCTTCCGGAATAGCTCAGAGGCGTGCCGGGCGCGGAAAGATTACCGGCGATATCCTGGATGAGACGCTTGGGATTGAGCGGCATGCCGGCGGCGAAGGCCGGACAGGCGCTTTCGCAGCGGCCGCATTGGACACAGGAATCGAAACCGATCAGCCGGTTCCAGGCAAAGCTTCCGGCGGTCTCGGCACCCAGAACGGGCGCATCGAGGTCGAGCGCGCGCAGGGCTGCTTCCGGCTTGTTCGCTCCGAAGCGAGCCGGGCGGGGATGGAAGGCAAGGTGCAGAGCACCCGCGATGGCATGACGCATCGGGCCGTCGGCCACGGTCCAGGCCAGCCACCCGAGACCGGCCAGGCCGCATGCGAAAGCGATGCCGATGGATACGGTCCCGGCGGCAGGCGTCTCAAGGAGCACGGCGACGGAAAGGGTTGCGAAGGAAGCGATGACCAGCGCGAAAGCCGGCGTCAGCAGCGACCACTTGCCGCCGGAAAGGTGGGCCGGCCGGCGAGGCAATCGGCGACGGCCCTGAAGGAACAGGCCGTAGAGTGCGACGGCGCAGGCAGCCAGGATCATCCAGGACAGGGCGCGTGCCCCATTGAGGAAGACGAGAGCGGCGACGAGAACCAGCACCAGCAGCAGGCCGCCGGCAAGCGTGGCGTGCATGCGCGCGTTTTCCGGCTTACGCGCCACGACTTCGTGCACGTCGTGCAGGTATCGCCGCGGCATGCTGGCGAGACCGGCAAGAACAGGCACCCGGGCACCGGCGCCCGCCTGCCAGCGCATCGCAAGCATGGCGACCCTGACCATGGCGACCAGGACGCCGAAGGCAAGTATACCGAGCATGGCTGTCGTGGGTTCGGGCACGTGACTTGTCCAGAAAGGAGCGAGTTCGATGTCGCAGGCGGGATGATCTCCCGCCTGCCGGAGCCGTTTGCAGGCCTTGATCGCTAAAGCGGGCGCTATTCGATGAGGCGCGGCGCGCCGGTATCGGCAGCGGAGGCTTCGAGGCCGTGCTTCACGAGGATCTCGGCGATCTTGCCGCTCTTGTGCAGTTCGGCGATGTCGGCGTCGATCGCGGCCGAGAAGGCCTCATTCTTCTTGCTCATCGGAAAGGTGCCCTGGCCGGCTTCACGCGAGGCGGCGATGCGCTCGTCGGCATCCATGACCTTCACCTGGATGCCGTTCAGCGTGCCCTGCTTGATGGCGTTGATGCCGGTCGAGTAACCGTCGAAGGCAGCCGCCAGGCGGCCGGCAACGAGATCCTGATGCATGGCGACCGAGGTCGGATAGAGCTTGAGGTTCTCGCCGAACACCTTCTGAAGGTCTGCGACCCAGAGGTTGCCCTGCACGGAGCCAACGGTCTTGCCTTCCAGCGTGCTCACTTCGGTGAGGCCCTCCTTCGAGAAGATTGCCATCTGGTCAAGGTAGAGCGGTGCCGACAGATTCACGACGCGGGTGCGCTCCTTGGTCCGGTACCAGGCGCCGGTGCTGACGTCAGCGCGGCCCGAGACGACCGTCTGGATGCCGGCTGCGGCATCGGTCGGCAACGTCTTGAGCTGAAGGCATTCCATCTTGGCGATCTCCGCCAAGATGTCGGCATCCACGCCCTGCACGTTGCCCGAGCTATCGATGTAGGAGAATGGTGCAAAGGTCACGGCACCGACCGTGATGAAGCCGGCCTCGACCGTTGTGATCTCGTGCTTCGGCTTACAGTCCTGCGCATAGGCCGAAACGGTCATGATGGCAGTCGTGGCGAGTATGCAAGCAAGCAGTTTGGTCATATGCATTTTATGTTCCTCTGGAAGCTATCGTTGCGAATACGCGCCTGCCCTGCGTTCCGCCCATGAGACGATGAACGAGGCGGGGATACAGACGGCCACGTAGAAGATCCCGGCCACGCCGAGCGCGGGAAAGTAGAAGAACTGCATCGAGCCGATGTCGTAGGCGCGGCTGATGAGTTCAGGCACGGCGATCGCGAAACAGAGCGACGTGCCCTGGAAGACCAAGATGGCGAAGCCGAGCAGCGCCGGGATCGCGACGCGGACACCCTGCGGTATGATGACGAAGCGCAAGCCGTCCCAGCGGGTCATGCCGAGCGCCATCACAGCCTCGCTCTGGCCCGCCGGTACCGCTTCCAGGCCCGAACGGATGATCTCGCTCGTATAAGCGCCGGTGTTGAAACTGATGGCGATGCAGGCCGCGACGAAGGCGCCGACCGACAGGCCGGCATTGGGCAGGCCGAAATAGACGAACTGCAGCAGCACCAGCGCCGGGGCGCCGCGGCCGATCTCGACCAGCGCCAGACAGAGATAGCGGATCGCCCGGTTCTTCACCTGCACGCCCAGAGCGAACAGGAAGCCCAGCGGAATGCCGATCGCGAGCGACACCAGCGTGATGCGCACGCTGATCAGGAAACCGTTCCAGAAGGAGGGAAGCCAGCTACGGACATCTTCCCAGGTCACACCCATGAGCAAAGCGTCCATCAGCGAGATACCTTTGCACGAAGGTGGCGCTCGGCCTCACGCGACAGGGCGGCAACCGGCAGGCTCAGAAGGATGTAGAGGAGGCCGACAACCGCGTAGACTTCGAGGCCCCGATAGGTTTGCTGCGAGATCTGGTTGCCGCGAAAGGCAAGCTCGGCCACGCCGATCGTCGAGGCGATCGCGGAGTCCTTCATCAGACCGATCGCATAGGTCGCGGCAGAGGGAATCGAAACGCGCACCATCTGCGGGATCAGGATGTCGTGGTAGAGGCGGTATGTGCTGAAGTTGAGCGCGGTCGCGGCCTCGTACTGTCCGTGATGAATCGCGACCATGCCGCCGCGGTAGATCTCAGCCATGTTGACGGCGGCGATGAGGCCGAATGCCACGACCGCGGCCGAGAATGCGCTGAGCGTGATGACCCCGGAACCGAGGCCGAAGAAGATCAGGAAGAGCCAGAGGATCGGCGGGACCGACCGCACGAAGCTGATGATGCCGACCGTCAGGAGACGAAGCGGCGCAAAGGCCGACTGCGCGGCGAGCATCAGCGGAAAGCCGATAATCGCCCCGAAGAGAAGCGCCAGCCCCGTCACCGCTATGGTAATCGGCAGTCCGGCAAGGACATAGAGCGCGGTGTCGAAGGTCATCGTTCGTTGACCGCGCGCAGGAAGCGGATGGCGCGCTCCGATCTCGGCGACCGGATGACGTCGCGGCTCGGCCCATATTCGATGACCTGGCCGTCGGCCATGATCATCGCGTGGTCCGATACGTTCTCGGCAAAGCCCATCTCGTGTGTTACGACGATCATCGTCATGCCGCTTTCGGCGAGCTGGCGCATGACTGCCAGCACTTCCAGGCCGAGTTCCGGGTCGAGCGCCGATGTCGGCTCGTCAAAGAGCATGACCTTCGGATCGAGCGCGAGCGCCCGGGCGATGGCGATGCGCTGCTGCTGGCCGCCCGAACATCGGCCCGGATACTGCTGCGCCTTGTCGGCCAGGCCGACGCGATCCAGAAGCTGCATCGAAACCTTGTCGGCTTCGGTGCGGGGCCGGCGGAGCACCCGCTGCTGCGGCAGGCTGACATTCTGCAGCACGCTCATATGCGGGAAAAGGTTGAAGGACTGGAAGACCATGCCCAGGCTGCGGCGCAACTGGAAAAGCTCGTGCCGCCTGGGCTCGGTACCGCCTTGCACGGCGAGCCCGTTCACCGCGACGATGCCCGAGTCCGGCTTTTCCAGGTAGTTGATGCAGCGCAGGAGCGTGGACTTGCCGGACCCGCTGGGTCCGATGATCGCCAGAACCTCGCCGGCCCGGACCTCCAGATCGACGTTTTTCAACACGGCATGGCTGCCGTAGCTCTTACAGATGCCTTGCAGCTTGACGACGGGGGACGCGTTCATGGCTCGTCCTTGGCTATTGCCCGCGCAAGGTGCGACGAGGCTTGGCTTTGCATACCTCCTGGCGGAGGAGCGAATTGAGTGTGCTGCCCTGCGGCGCAGGCCTTACGTGAACATCAGGAAGATGAGCGCGCCGTTACGGCTTCCCGCAATGTGGTTCGTTCCCGGCTCCCGGACGACGAAGTCGCCTTTCACGTAAGTCTGGTTCTGGTCGTAGAAGTCTCCCTCCAGCACGAGGAGGTGCTCCATACGGTCATGCGAATGGCTTTCGGCGTAGGCGCCCGGCTCGACCTTGATGATGTAGGCTTGCCGCCCGTCCTCGGCGTTGAGCAGTTCCTTTCCCAGGAACCCCTCACCGCCGCCATCACCCCAAGACAGAGCCTCGCTCGAAACGACGTGGAAAATCTCCTGCGAAGGACGATTGCCCGATGCCGGCTGCATCAGATCAGACATCACATTCCCCTTTGCCAGCCTATGTTTGCCGTGCTTGTGAGGCTTATTTCAGCGCCCGCAACGCCAAGCGTCAACGCGAATTCGCATCACCTTGACATAACCGTGGATTATCGGAAAACATAGCGAGGTGGAGTTTCCTATGACAAAGTTCCGGACTCGCCTGCCCCCTTTTGCCGCTCTGGTCGCCTTCGAGGCCGCCGCCAGGTTGAAGAGTTTCACCGGCGCCGCCAACGAGCTGGGGGTCAGTCAGCCGGCCGTCACGCGGCAGATCCGCGACTTCGAGAACATGATCGGCGCACCGCTTTTCAATCGGCTTCACCGCTCGGTCGAACTCACCGAGCGCGGCAGGGAACTCGCACAAACTTTGACACGCAGCCTTGAGGAGATCGCCGGAGCGGTCGAGCGCCTCCGCGTTAGCCGGACATCCGTCGAGATCAAGATCACGTCCTACGTTTCGTTCTCCAGCCTCTGGCTCGTGCCGCGGATCATGAGGTTCGGGGAAGATCATCCCGATGTCAGCTTCCATACGGTGAGCCAGCATCGTGGCGCGGAGTTGCAGATGAGCTCCGTGGATGTCGCGCTACGATACGGCCAGGGCGGATGGACGGACGGCGAGGTGCATTACCTCTTCCACGACCGGCTGTTCCCGGTCTGCAGCCCCGATTATCTGCGCAGGTGCGGTGGCGAAATCCGGCTGGAGGATCTCTGGCGCCACAAGATCATCGACTGCGACAACCATGGTGAATGGCCGGACTGGCCGCAGTTCATGGCCTATCACGGCGTCCACGGCGAGCGGCTGAACATCGCGCATCATTATACGTATTACACTGACGCGCTGGTGGCTGCGATCGCCGGCCACGGCATCCTCATGGGCTGGCAGTCGCATGTCAGCGACAGGATCGCCGCGGGACAGTTGGTCCGGTTCCTGCCTCACACGATGCCAAGCAAGGACGGCCATTACCTGGTCGTGAAGAATGAGCGGAAGAACCTTCCCGTCATCAAATCGCTGATCAAATGGCTTCAAGAGGAAAGCCGGCCCTATAAGGAGATACCGGTGTGAGACGGTCGTCTGGTCTCTGCCAACGGGTTGGCCGCGGATTTGGGTTCCGCTTATAGCTATGTATGACACTAACGAAGGCATGCCGTTGCCGCTGCTTTTGCTCGTCCCTGGCCCGCGCTGGTGGCGAGTGGCAAGAGATTTGGTCCATAGCCGGTTCACGATGGAGACGAGGCGGCACGCAAAGGTTTTCCGGCGATTTCTCTCGTAGGAGTGAGCCATTTCAAAAGGCCGGGCAATAAAAAAATATTTTCTATAGAATATGTAGACATCAGATGGAACTATTGAACCCTCTCAAAGGAGGGTCCCATGGTTTCGGCAATTCCGTTCAGCGCAACGCAGGTACCGCACGCTTCGCTCGATCTCGAAGCAGACGTTCTCGTGATCGGGGGAGGCCCGGCGGGTGCCTGGGCGGCGATCTCGGCGGCCGGGCGCGGCGCCAAGGTCGTTTTGGTCGACAAGGGCTTTTGCGGCACGTCGGGTGCGACGGCGCCATCAGGGACCGGTGTCTGGTATGTTCCTCCGGACCCGGAGCGACGCGCCAAGGCAATGAACAGCCGCTGGGATCTCGGCGGGCGGCTTGCCGACCCGGCCTGGATGCGGCGGGTGCTCGACCGAACCTATCAGAACGTCAATCATCTCGTCGAATGGGGCCATCCCTTTCCGACCGGCGTGGACGGCGAACAGGTACGCACCTCGCTCGACGGGCCGGACTACATGCGGCTGATGCGCAAGCGCGTGAAATCAAGCGGTGTGCGCATCCTCGACCACAGTCCGGCCCTTGAGCTTCTGCGAGACGCCAGCGGTGCCGCTGCCGGCGCAGCGGGCATACGCCGCCAGAAGGGCGATACCTGGGCGGTACGGGCCGGAGCGGTTGTCATAGCCACAGGCGGCTGCGCCTTCCTGTCCAAGGCCCTCGGTTGCGACGTGCTGACAGGCGATGGCCACCTCATGGCCGCCGAGTTCGGCGCGGAGCTGTCGGGAATGGAATTCTCCTCGGCCTACGCCATGGCGCTGGAACATGGGTCGGTCACCAAGACGCGTTTCTACGACTGGGCGGAGTTTACCTTTGCGGATGGCTCACCGGTGCCGGGTGCCGCATCGAAAGGCGGGCGCTCCAACATCGCCAAGGCGCTGGGCGCGGGCCAGGCGGTCTACGCTCGGCTGAATGCCGATCCGCAGGAGCAAGCCGCGATGCGCCATGCGCAGCCGAATTTCTTCCTGCCGCTCAACCGCCTCAAGATCGACCCGTTCAAGGACCGATTCCCGATCACGCTTCGGCTGGAGGCGACGGTGCGGGGCACCGGTGGCCTGCGGATCGTCGACGAAGGCTGCGCCACGACCGTGCCCGGCCTCTATGCGGCAGGCGATGCGGCAACCCGCGAATTGGTCTGCGGCGCCTTCACCGGGGGCGGCAGCCACAATGCGGCATGGGCCATGTCATCCGGCTTCTGGGCTGGCGCCTCGGCCGGCGAATATGCACGCCAGAAACGCGGACGTGCCCGTACGGTCATCCGCGCCGGCAGTATCGGCGTTGCGGAAAACACCGGCGATCGCATCGACGCCGCGGCGCTCATCCGGAACGTGCGCGACGAGGTGCTGCCCTACGACCATACATATCACCGCCATGCGGACCGGCTGAACGAGTCGCTGTCGCGTCTCGACGGCCTGTGGGACAGCCTGCGCAACGCGGACGCTGCGGAACGTGCCGATGCCGTGCGCACCCGCGAAGGCGTCGCCATGCTCGCCACCGCACGCTGGATGTACCGCTCGGCGCTGGCGCGCACCGAGAGCCGCGGCATGCACAAGCGCGAGGACTTCCCGTCCCGCGACGAGGCACAGCGTCATCATGTCGTCAGCGGAGGCCTTGACGAGGTATGGACGGGCATGGCTCCGGTGAACGGCCCGGCGCATGAGGTTCTGGCGGCATGATCGAGTTGATAAGCTCCAGCCGCTGCACCGGCTGCAACATCTGTGTCAACGTCTGTCCGACCAACGTGTTCGATATGGTCAAGGGCGACGTGCCGGTGATCGCCCGACAGCATGACTGTCAGACCTGCTTCATGTGCGAGGTCTGGTGTCCGGATGACGCGCTCTATGTCTCTCCCGACGCGGACCGGCCGACAGGAGTGACGGAATCGGACATCGAGCTTGCCGGGCTTTTCGGCAGCTATCGCCGGGATGTCGGCTGGGCCGAGGGCGGACGGCGCAGTCCCTCCCCTGAAATCATGGCGCGACTGCGCGGTTGACATAAGCCGCGGTCAGCGACCAGCGGGCATTTGCTGCGTCTCAACGACGTCGGAAAGGATGATGACAATGACAATGACACGCAGAACGCTTCTGAGCGGACTTGCCGGAACGGCAGCCTTGACGCTCGCAACCCCCTCAATCCTGCGGGCGCAGACGAAGGTCGAGGTGATCCGCCTGGCTGGTCCGGGCAATGCGGCCGGCAGGCCCTACGGCTCCGGCTCGATAGGCGTGCTGCGCGCGCTGGAACTGCTCGAAAAGGAATTCGAAGCCGACAATATCCGCATCGAATGGCAGTTTCCCCGCGGCACGGGGCCGGCGATCAACGAAGCCTTCGCCAACGGGCAACTCGATTTTGCGAGCTATGGCGGCCTGCCGAACATCGTTGGGCGCGGCGCGGGCGTGCCCACCACGGTGATCTCGGGGCAAGGCAACTCACCGACTTATATCGGTGCGCGCCCGGCGGCGAACATCAAGACGATCGCCGATCTCAAAGGCAAGAAAGTCGCTTTCCAGCGCGGCACGATTTTCGAACTCTCGCTGTCGCGTATTCTCGAACAGGCCAACCTCAAGAACGCCGACGTCGAGATCTACGATCTTCAGGGTGCCGACCAGGTCTCGGCGATCCAGTCGGGCGACGTTGATGCGCTGCTCGGCCAGGGCAACACGGTTCTGGCGCTCGTGGACAAGGGGCTGGTCGAAGTCGCCTATACCACCAAAGGCAACCCGGCGCCGGGCGCCACGTTCGGATCGTTCACGGTGCATGAGCAGTTCCGGGCGAACAATCCGGAGATTACCGAGCGCGTGCTGAAAGCCTTCGTCGAGGCCTCGCACTTCGCCAGCCAGGAGGAGAACCGGGACAAGCTGTTCGATATCTGGGCGCTGACCGGCTCGCCGCGCGAGACCTATGTGAAGGACTACGAGGGGGACCTCCTTGCGGATCGCAACTCGCCGCTGCTCGACGACTTCTATCGCGGCAACATCAAGGCGGGGCTCGATTTCACGTTGGAACAGCGGCTCGTGCGCCGCCCGTTCGATATCGACCAATGGATCGACGACAGCCTGCTGAAGAAGGTCATCGCCGATCTCGGCTACCAGTCGGTCTGGAAGCCGAGGGACATCAACGGAAAAGCGGTCGGCTGACGGCAGCGGGACCGCGCTTCAGCAACCTTGAACGCAGCAGGGAGACCGGCGATGTCCGACATCAGCTACAAGATACCGCTGGCACCGGGTGCCGGCGAGCGCGCGTCGGCCTGGCGACCGGGCTGGTTGGGACGAGCATTCTCGCAGGTGTGCGCGCATGCACCGACCGTCGCGCTCGGCCTGGCCGTGCCGCTCGCGGTGCTCGCGCTGTGGTCCTACGCCGTGCAGCAGCAGTGGTTTTCGCCGCTGATCCTGCCGGCACCCTCGCTCGTATGGGACACCCTTTCCGACCTCGTCGCCACAGGCGAATTGCAGAGCGAACTGCTGGTCAGCTTTGGTCGGGTCCTGGCCGGGCTCGCGGTCGGCGGCGGGCTCGGCTTTCTGTTCGGCATCGCCTTCGGCCTATGGCGGCCGCTCGACATTTATGTCTCGCCGACCGTGCGGGCGATCTGCCTGGTACCCTCGCTTGGCTGGCTGCCGTTCTTCATGCTGCTGTTCGGCATAGGCGAGGCGCTGAAAATCATCCTGATCGCCAAGACCTGTTTCCTGCCCTTGATGGTCTCCTCCTATGAGGGCCTGCGCAACCGGCCGCGCAAGTTCGACGAGGTGGCCGCCGTGCTGGAGCTCCCATGGGCGACGCGCGTGCGCCGGGTGATCCTGCCATCGATACTCCCCTCCATCCTCACGGGCCTGCGTCTGGCGCTTTCCAAGGGGTGGAAAGCACTGATCCTCGTCGAGATGATCTCATCGGCATCCGGCATCGGCTATCTCATGATGTGGGGCCGCAAGGCTTTCCAGCTCGATGTCGTGTTCTCCACCATCGTGGTGGTCGGCCTCGTCGGCTGGCTGCTCGACTGGGCGCTGCTGAAGGGCCAGCATCGGGTCACCGGCTGGTCGTTCAAGACTGCGGGTTGATGCCATGAGCAACAGTACCACCCCCATGCGTCACGACAGCCACCTGTTCTGGAAGGCGCTTGTTCTTCCCGCGCTGCTGATCCTCGCCTGGAGCGCAGCCGATGCAGCGGGGCTCGCCAACCGGGATCTTTTCGTTTCACCGATGGAAGTACTGACGGCCGGCGTCAACGGCGTTCTCGACGGCAGCTTGTCGGGCGCCACTGCCGCCACGCTGCTGCGCGCGCTATCCGGCTGGTTGATCGGGGCGACGGCAGGGCTTGTCTTCGGCGTGCTGCTCGGAACGTCGGGACTGGCGCGCGGCCTGTTCAATCCCACGGTCAACAGCCTGCGCCAGATCGCGCTCTTTGCCTGGATCCCGCTGCTTTCGGCCTGGCTCGGCAATGGCGAAACGATGAAGATCACGCTGATTGCCCTCGGCGCCTTCTTCCCGATGGCGCTCGGTGCACAGGCCGGTTGCCAGAACGTGCCGGATGGCTGGCGCGAGGTCGGCCGCGTCCTCGAACTGAGCCGGCGCGACACGCTTCGCTCGATTGTCCTGCCGGCTGCCATGCCTTCGATCGTCGCGGGCGCGGAACTCTCCCTCAACGTCGCCTGGCTTGGAACGTTCGGCGCGGAATATCTGATCGGTACCGGCTATATCAACGGCATGGGCGACGGGCTCGGCGCCTATCTCGCCGCGGCGCGCGAATATGCGCGCATGGACCAGGTCCTGCTCGGCGTCTTGTTTCTCGGGCTGATCGGCGTGACGCTCGATCGCCTCGTTATCGGTTTCTCACGGAGGGCGATCCCTTGGCACAGGCATTGAACGCATTCGACACCGGCTCAAGCCGGTTGCCGCCGCCTCCGGCGCGTTCCGGCGCGGTCAGGATCAACCACGTATCCCGCACATTCCAGGTTCAGGGCCGGGACGTGCACGCGCTGGACGATATCTCGCTCTCGATCCGGCCGGGCGAGTTCCTGTCGATCGTCGGCCCGTCGGGCTGCGGCAAGTCGACCCTTTTGCGATTCTTGGCGGGTCTGGATAAGCCCGACCGGGGTACGATCACGGTGGACGACACGGAGATTTCCGGCCCCAGCCTGAAACGGGGCATCGTCTTTCAGGATCACCGCCTTCTGCCCTGGCTGTCGGTGGAAAAGAATATCGGGCTGGCCTTGAGGTCCCTGCCGGGAGCGGCGGCGGAAAAATCCGCCCGCGTCGCCGAGCTGATCGAGCTTGTCGGTTTGCGCGGCTTCGAGTCGGCGCTGCCGCACCAGCTTTCTGGCGGGATGTCGCAGCGCACGGCCATTGCGCGCGGGCTCGCCCCGCGTCCGCCGCTCCTTCTGCTCGATGAGCCGCTCGGCGCCCTCGACGCACTCACTCGAACCCACCTCCAGAGCGAACTGCTCGATATCTGGGAAAGCGAGCAGAGCACAGTCGTGCTGGTGACGCATGATGTCGAGGAAGCCGTCTTTCTATCAGACCGGGTTGTCGTGATGGCGCCGCGTCCAGGTCGCATACGCCGGATAATCGAAGTGCCCGGCGAGCGCCCCCGCCGGCGCAGCGATCCCAATTTCGTGGCGGTACGCGAGGAAATCTCCGAGCTTTTGGCGCACGAGCATTGAGTATCGGCACGCGTTGATCTCGGATGACCCGCCCTTTTCAGGGCCGGTTCGATGTTCTCTCGTGGAGACAGGGCACAGCATCTTAGCAGCTGGTATTCAGCAGCCCCTTGACTGACAGATCGACGCGACCCTTGCAACATCCGCTCAAGGGAAGCGTGGGCATGGTCGTAAAACATGGATGCCGGCTTTCGAAAGCAATGAAGTGCATTCTAGGAGATTCGTTGCCGCCGGTACCGTTTTCGTCAAAATCCTCTCCTTGCCGGCCCGCTGCAATTGGGCCTCAAGGTCTCAGTCCCACCAGACATGGTAGACATTGACGGCGATGCCGAGGTTCGGCGCACCGACCGCCTCGCAGATATCGACCGCGTCACGCACGGTCGTGAGGCAGGAGCGATTCCCGGCGTAGACAGGGCTCAGCGGTTCCAGCGCCAGCCTGACATTGCGTTCGGCCGCGTAGGGTGCGAGGTCCGCGACACGCTCGGCAGCGATCTTCAAGCTGTCGGCAACGCCCTTCGTGCCAGGATGGACATCACCCGTCACAATCGTCAGCACGGCGGTGGCGAGCCCGGCGGCCATGTCGATGGCAGCCCTCGCCTCATCGAAGACCGCCGTCCTGTCGATGGCGGCCGTTCCGACAAGAAAGGGGGTCCGGCAAAGGCCGGCGACAGAGAGGTCCGCCGCCCGTGCCCGCTCGCCGGTCACGACGGCATGCCGGCCGATTTCCCGAGGCCAGAAGATGATCTAGCCGAAACCGCGGGAAGCGCAGGCATCGATCACCCGCTCCGGCTCCCATGCCGCGCCATAGCCCTCGAAATTGTGACCGAGGCTCGCGGTATTGAGCGCGAGCGCCGAATATCGCGCATCGTCACACCCCAAGCTGGGCGAAGATGAAGGCGAAGGAGACTGCCGTGAGAAGAGCTCGTTCCCTCGATGGAAAGGTCGATCGCTCCCATGAACCTCGCGAGGAAAAGTCGTCCGTTCCTGCACCCATGTCCTGAAACTGGTTCGGAAGCCATGGACGTCCGCATCGAAACCCAGTTCCTTCACCAGCTTCGAGAGGGTCATATCCGACAACGGCCGCCCCTTGATCGTACTCGGAAAAACAAGACCTGAACCATCAGCCAGAACCCTGGCATCGGTTAGAATGGAAACCGCACGGGGTGAAAGCGGCACACGATGTGAACGGTTCATTTTCATCCGCTCCGCCGGGATTTCCCATACCTTGTCGTCAAAGTCGAATTCTGACCATTCCGCAAGCCGTACCTCGCTGGATCGGGAGGCCGTATCAATAGCTCCAGCGCCAGTTTGGTCGACATACCGGCGCCTGATTGTCTCACGGTCTCGATGCAACTTGCCACTTCAGAGTAAGGCAGCGCCTTGCGATGCTTCGTCTTCACTTCGACACGAGGCAGCACAGCACGTCTGCCCGCGCCGGATTGTCCTTCCTCATGCCTTCGGCAATCGCCCCTTAAAAACGGCGGAGACGCGGAATACCAGTTTGCGAGCGACTTCGGGCGCTGCCTGTCGAACGGCGAGAATAACCTGCCGGACATCAGCACTCGTCACGTCGGAAACAAGCACGGTCCCAAAACGAGGGAAAACGTGCATCTGAAGCGTCGACAGAATGCCGCCTGGTCTCGCGGATTCTTCCATGTAGGTAAAAGCTCGATGTGCGCTTTCTTCGCGGCCTGCTCAAATGTGAGGATAGCCCTCACCTTGCGCCTTTCCGCCAGAGAATCGCCCCCTGCATATACAAGCTTGCGATTTGCAAGAGCCTTCTCCCGAGCCTCTGCCAACGAGATCAATGCCGGCGAGCCGAGATCAAGCTCAGGCCGCTTGCCTCGGGGGCCGTCGAAGTACTTTCCCGGCCTTTGAACGGTCCGGACGAACTGAGCCGTAAGGGTCTTGGTTGGGCTTGTGATTCAGGTGCGCCATATGCTTGTGATCGACCACCTCTTCCCCAATAACTTGGGATCGCCATGAACGATAGCAGAACATGACAGGCAACAAAAAAGGGGGATTAGTTATATTTTACAATCTGTTATAGACGCCCCCTGCTTTCCTCGGAAAAGCCGCTCGCGCTTGCCAATGCGCCATTTCAGAGCGGTGAGGGCGTGAGTTTCGGCAGGACGAACTTTTCGCCGAAAAGGTGCAGCCACAGGCGTTCGAGGATATAGCCGTAGACGGCGATGCCGGATACGGAAAGATTGCGCAGGAGTTCGAGGGACTCGGCCGGAACTTCGGCGACGCGCCTGTTGCGGACGGCGAAGATGGCGCCATAGGAGAAGACGCCGAGCGTGTGCCGCGCGGCCTCTTCCGCCAGCCCCTCGAGCTTGGCCAGGCTCAGGAAGTGGCTTGCGATGTTGGTGCCGTCCGGCAGTCCGCCGTGGATGGCGCGATAGACATTGCCCATGCCCCAGGCGCCCTGGTCGATGAAGTCGATCGGGCCCCAGGTCAGAAGCGAGAACCGTTCGAGACGGACGCGCGGACGGCCGAGCAGGCCGCGCTCGTATTCCGAAAGCAGCAGCGGCGGGGGCACCTTCTTGTCGGCGAGCCATTGCCACGACATCGGCTGCAGATCGTCCCAGCGTTTCCAGGTATGCAGCAGCCCGATGAAATCCGGGCTATGCTCGAAGGGGCCGCCTTGGGCATAGACGGTAAAACCGTCGTCGTCCCGCGCCTCCGTCAGCATGTGATGGAGATAGGTCTCGGACTCCCGGCCCTCGTTCGGACGGTCGATGATGCGGGTGGCCCGGCGGATGATGTCCGGTGACTCGATCTTGCCGCCCTTGTTGTAGATGATGACCTCGAAGTCGTCGGGAATCAGCTTGATCCATTCCAGCGGCTCGGAATAGCGGGCAAGTACGACACGGTTCATAGAAGGCCTCCAGCATCAAGGGTGGCTGAAAGGAGGCTGTTCACAACCAAAAGGCCTGGATCGCATCCATCAGTTCCAGCCCCAGCCTATCGCATGAAAATCTTGCTCGTGGCTGGCCGCTGCAAGCCCGCCCGTCGGGCGGGCTTCCCGCCGCATGCGAGCGGCGATTTGCAGCTCGCAACGCTGGCCCGCGCATGGAGATTGTCTATCCCATGTGGCTGAGAAAATCCGCGCACGCCGGACCCCACGTGCGTGCCGAGCCTCCTTGCCGCCTCATCAAGGAGCCTTCCCGAACCTCACGCCTTTGCGGGCACGCCCGCTTCGGCAAGGCCGAGAGCGGCCCGCAGCCTCGCCTCGCTCTCTTCGGCGAAACGCAGGGCGGCAAGATGGCCGCGCGCCTCGTTGCGGGGCGGTATCGGGTCGGCCAGCCGCTCCATGACGCCATCCGCCGTCGCGGCGACATGCGGAAGGTTCTCGACGATGCACAGCCGATGCGCAAGCGATCCCTGGCGCACGACGACCGGGATGCCGAGCTGCGCCGCCCGCCCGAGAATGCCGGAGGCATGGTCTCCGACCGGCGGCCAGAGGCACCAGACCGCATCGCTCGCCGCATAGGTACCGAGCAGTTCGCAATCCGTAATGGCCCGGTCGACAAGCACGCCGCCGGCCTCGCCCAGAACCGCTGCATGCTCGCCCGCATCGGGCGCCACCTTGCCGCAGGCGATGAACTGGTAGCGCGAGCGCAAGGCGGCGGACCGGGCATAGATGTCGACGAAGAGATCGAACCCCTTCTGCGCATTCTGGCTGCCGATCGCCGTCAGCACGAGCCGGCCGCCCGGCCGGCGCTCGCCGCGCAGCAGGTTCACGGCCTTGCGTTCCTCCTCCGTCAGGTCCCAGAGCTGGAAATCGTAGATCCAGCCGTCCGCGATCGACGAGAACGCCGGAAAGACGCTGAAGGGAAGGATGGTGAGTGTCTGGATGGAACGGCAGCGCTTCAATCGGCGCAGCACCCCGCGCCTCCAGCGCCAGCGCCAGCGCGACGAGGCGGCAAGCGGCATCGGACGGAGCAGCAGGCCCGCCGTCCGCCGGCCGGTCAGGGCGCGCAGCAGGCCGACCACCAGGTAAAGGATGAAGGACTCCTCGACCATGACGAACAACACCGGCGCGCGGGAAAGCAGAATATCGCGCAGTCCCGCCCGGCGGGCACCGAACAGGCGCTCCAGCACACGCAGATAGGATGGGCGCCGGCCGGTCTCGCTGCGGGTGTAGACGAGCGGCGCGCTCGGCCTGCCCAGCGCCCTTCCCGTCCGCGCCCATGCCCGCCGGAGCCAAGCGCCGCCCCATGTACCAGGATTTTCCGACCGCAGATCCGAACGCGCAGACGCACCCGCTGCAGCCGGCAGTTCAGAGCCCGCCTGCATGATCTCTTCCCGAAAATCGTCGCAAAACACACCGTCCGGAGCATCCTTGCCCCGAAAGGAACCAGCCGGTGAGCCGGGCTTCCCCTCGACTTACCGTTTCAGCATCTTCTTATTAAAGGTGAGGATACCCTCAGGCACAACCATATCGTTAATATTTAGACTTTAACTTGCTATTAACAAATATCAAGCGGGATTTCACAACCATAGGGAAATGTTCGGGTGCATCGGGCGCATGCGCGACAAGCCAGCTTCGCTCTTTCCGGCCTCGCTTGCCGTGGTGGGCAGCAGGGTCCATAAGACGGGGAAGTATCGACCGCTCCCAGAGAGGCAGGATGAACCTCAAGGAATTTTCCGCCCGCATCGGCCTGTCCCGGACAACGGTGAGCCGGGCGATGAGCGGATATCCGGAGGTAAGGCCGGAAACGCGAGCACGCGTTCTGGAAGCGGCGGAACGGCTCGGCTACCGGCCGAACATCAGCGCGCAGCGGCTCGCCACCGGCCGGGCGGGCGCGATCGGCATCGTCTTCCAGGGCGGCGGGCGTTTCGGGCCGCATTCCAGCGAGTTCATGGGCGGGCTGTCGACGCGGTGGTCGTGCACACGCCCGCCTGCAGGGATGCCCGCATCACGCTTCTGCAGGCGCTGGATCTGCCCTTCATCGTGCATGGCCGCACCGAGACGGAAAAGCCCTTCGCCTTTCTCGACATCGACAATTTCGGAGCGATGGAAACGGCGACAAGGCACCTCGCCGGGCTCGGCCACCGCCGCATCGCCCTCATCAACGGCGACATCGCCAGCACCTATGCACGGGATCGGGACGAGGGCTATCGCACGACGCTTCGGGCCCTCGGCATCGCCGTCGATCCCGCCCTCACCGGCCATGGCGAGTTCAGCGACGAGGCCGGCTTCCGGCAGATGCAGGCCTTTCTCACCCTTCCCTCCCCGCCGACCGCCGTCATTGCGGGTTCCATGATGTCGGCGCTCGGCGCCATGCGGGCGATCCGCATTGCAGGTCTCACCGTGGGCGGCGACATCTCGCTCGTCGCCCATGACGACGTCTTTCCTTATCTCAGCCCGGAAAACCTCGTGCCGGCGCTCACCACGACGCAATCGCCGATCCGCGCGGCGGGCGCGCGGATCGGCGACATGGCGCTGCGGCTGTTGCAGGGCGAAGCGCCGGAAGCCTTGCAGGAGGTCTGGCCCGTCGATTTCCTCGTTCGCGGCTCGACGGGCCCTGCCCCGGCATAAGATCAGACCTTCATCTCGCGGCGCTCCTTCTCGGTCTCGATGGCAAGGTCGAGCACCTTCTGAAGCTCGGCGGCGTGACGGAAACCGGGTTCGATCTGCTCGCCCGCGGCGACCGCGGCGGCAAAGCGCTGGTAGTTCGTCGGCACCGTGCCGGCGTCGATCTCCCGCCAGACGGCCTTTTCGACATCCTCGCCAAGACAACCGCGCAGCTTCGAGCCCTCCGTCGAGTGGATGACCTCCAGCGCTCCCCTGTCGCCGTGCATTCGCAGGCGCAACTCGTTGAGATGGCCCGTCGCCCAGCGGCTCGAATGGATGACGCCGAGCGCGCCATTGGCGAAATCGACCGTCATCGTGAAGCTGTCGTTCGCATCGAGATCGTATTCGCCGATGCGGTTGTCCGGCGCCTTGTCGAAGGCCTTCAGCCGCGCGAAGACGTGCTCCACGTCGCTCGCCGCGCCGTAGCTGGCGAAATCGAGGATATGGATGCCGACATCGCCGAGCACGCCGTTCGAACCGTGCTTGGTGGAAAGCCGCCAGAGCCACTGGCTCTCCGTCGCCCAGTTTCCCCAGGCCTTCGAGACGAGCCAGCTTTGCAGATAGGACGCCTCGACATGGCGCACGCGGCCGAGTTCGCCGGCGAGCACCATTTCCCGCGCCTTCTGCAAGGGCGCCACGTTGCGGTAGGTGAGGTTCACCATGGTGACGAGGCTGGAGGCCTCGGCGGCGCGCGCCATCTCGTCCGCCTTGGCATAGTTTTCCGCAAGCGGCTTCTCACACATGACATGCTTGCCCGCCGCCAGCAGCGCCAGCGTCGTCGGATGGTGCGCGCGGTCGGGCGTCACGTTGGTGGCCGCATCGAAGCCGCCCCAGGCGATCGCGTCCTCCAGCGAGGTGAAGACGTTCGGGATGGCGTGCAGGTCGGCGAAGGCCTTGGCGCGCGAGGGGTCCACGTCGACCGCGCCCACCAATTCGACCCCGTCGATCGCAGCAAAGTGCCTGGCATGGGCGTTGGCCATGCCACCTGTTCCAAGAACGAGAAGACGCATGTTCGCCTCAGCGGTAACCGGCTTCGCCGGCCTGATGCAGTTTCGGGCCGCGCTCCTCGATCGGCTCCAGCGCCTGCTCGACCGGCACGTTCGGCGCATCGTGGATCGCCGCGTAGGTGCCCTGCGGGTTGAAGGCCCATTTGACGCCGTTGACGAGCACCTTCTGCACGGTGGCGTCGTGATAGGTCGGATAGGTCTCGTGGCCCGGGCGGAAGTAGAAGATGTTGCCGGCGCCGCGGCGCCAGGTCAGGCCGGAACGGAAGACCTCGCCGCCCGCGAACCAGGAGATGAAGACCGTCTCCAGCGGCTCCGGCACGGAGAACTGCTCGCCGTACATCTCCTCGTTTTCCAGCACGAAGTTCTCGCCGAGGCCCTCGGCGATCGGATGGCGGGGATTGACGACCCAGACGCGCTCGCGTTCGCCCGCCTCGCGCCATTTGAGCGCGCAGGGCGTGCCCATCAGGCGCTTGAAGATCTTCGAGAAGTGGCCCGAATGCAGCACGAGAAGGCCCATGCCCTCCCACACGCGCCTTGCCACGCGCTCCACCACCTCGTCGCTGACCGCGCCGTGATCCTTGTGGCCCCACCAGAGGAGCACATCCGTCTCGGCAAGGCGCGCCTCGCTCAAGCCGTGCTCCGGCTCCTGCAGCGTGGCCGTCGCGGCGCTGATCGCCGGGTCCTTGTTGAGCGCTTCGGCGATCGTGTTGTGCATGCCGTCCGGATAGATCGAGCGCACGATCTCGTTCGTCTGCTCGTGGATGTTCTCACCCCATACGATGGTGCGTATTGCCATGACCATTCCTTTTAAAGCCGGAAATTGAAACCGCTTTCAATTCGCCGGAATCGATAGAACCAGACCCGTTTGTTGGCAAGCGGGGGCCGCCACGATTTCCGGCGTCCTTCAGTGGAATGTCGATTTGGAGAAAAGGTTCAGCACCAAGACGCCGGCAATGATGAGGCCGAGGCCGAGGATGGCCGCAAGATCGAGCTTCTGGCCGAAGGCGAAATAGCCGACGAGCGAGATCAGCACGATGCCGAGACCGCTCCAGATCGCGTAGGCGATGCCGACCGGCACGTAACGCAGGCTCCAGGAAAGGAAATAGAAGGCGATGGCATAGCAGACCACCATCGTCACGGTCGGCACGAGGCGGCTGAAATGCTGGGCCGCCTGCATGGCGGACGTGCCGAGCACTTCGAAGACGATGGCGACGACGAGGACGGCGTAGACGGCGGTGAGGTTCATGGCAGGTCTCCGGCGCAGGCCGCGCCAACGGCGCCTTGCGGCGCGAATTGCATATGGGTCAGGCGCGCGAAAGCGTCAGCAGCCGTTCCAGCATGGCCGCACGCGTTTTCGCATCCATGCTCGGCGCGCCGAGCAGGTCGGCGAGCCAAAGGCCGTCAACTGCGTAGCGGACGAGCACGGCGTCGAGCGAGGAATCCGTCCCGACATTCTCGGCGAAGTGCCGCTCCACCCATTGCCGCCATCGCTCGCGCAGGTGCGGCTCGGAAATGAGCGCGACGGTCAGCACCTTCCACTGCTCGCCGTCCGCCATCCCCTCCGGCAGGAAGCACACGGCGACATAGGCCCGCGTGAAACGCCCCTTCGGCTCGGGATCGTCCCGCATCTTCTCCCCGATCGCCCGGTCCAGCTTTTCCGTCAGGTCGTCGAACAGGCCGTCGAGGAGCGACAGCTTGTTCGGGAAATGGTGCAGCAGGCCGCCCTTGCTCACGCCCGCCGCCTGGGAAACGGCGTCGAGCGTCACGCTCGACGGCCCTTTTTCCAGCGACAGCCTCGCCGCGACCTCCAGCAATTGCCGGCGGACGGCTTCGGGGTGCTTCTTGCGATGGTGCGCCTTGCTCATGACTAAACATACCGTCTGGACGGTTTCTTGTCAATGCAGCGGGAACGGCGACAGGGCGCCTTCGTCGCACGCCGGCACCCCGCCATTGCGTGCCGGACGCGGCGGCGCTAAGACCGCAAGGAACGGGACACGGGCCATGGCGGATATGACCGACGACGAGGAGCGGCAGGGCGAGACGATCACCCTTTACCAGGCGATCGGGGGCGATGCCGCCGTGCGGGCGTTAACGCGGCGCTTCTACGAACTGATGGATACCCTGCCGGAGGCGGCGCGCTGCCGCGCCATCCATCCGCCGGATCTTTCCGGCAGCGAGGAAAAGCTCTACGAATATCTGACGGGCTGGCTCGGCGGGCCGCCGCTCTACACGGACAAGCGCGGCCACCCGATGCTGCGCCGACGCCATTTCGTCGCGCCGATCGGGCCGGCGGAGCGGGACGAATGGCTGCTCTGCTTCGTCCGCGCGCTGGAGGAGACGGTGGCGGGCGAGGGCTTGCGCAAGGTCATCCTCGAGCCCGTGACGCGGCTCGCCCACCACATGCAGAACCAGGAATAGGAAGACCGATGTCGATTTCGCTTCGCCCGGCGAGCCTTTTCGTTGCCGGCCTGATGGGCCTTGCCGGCGTCGCCGCGGCCGCCGCCGCCTCCCATGGCAGCGATCCGCGCCTGATGGCCGGCGCTTCCGCCATGTGCCTTGCCCATGCGCCGGCGCTCGTCGCGCTCCACGCCGCCTGGCCTTCCATGCGCACGGCGCCGCTCGCCGCGCTCCTCCTCATCCTCGGCACCGCGCTCTTTGCCGGCGACCTCGTCTTCCGCCATTCGGCCGGACACGGCCTCTTCCCCATGGCGGCGCCGACCGGCGGGGTCATCATGATGGCGGGATGGCTGGCGGTGGCGCTCGGCGCCTTCCTGCCGAACAGGAACGCATGAACGGCGCTCCGGTCATGCCCGAAGCGCTGAATATATTCCCGAAAGTTCCTGATGGCGCCTATGCGCCGACGACGGCCGTGAAGCCTTCGAATTTCGGCGGGCCGCGATAGATGCCCTTGTTGTCGCCGGCATTCTTGTGCGCCTGGCGGAAGTTTTCCGACTTCGTCCAGGCGACGAAGTCGTCCTTGCTCGTCCAGACCGTATGGGAGGCGAAGAGCGTATAGCCCTCCTCGGCATTCGTATCGCCACGCAGCAGGTGGAAGGACTTGAAGCCGGGCATTTCGGCAAGGCTCGATTCCCGCCCCTTCCAGATATTCTCGAATGCTTCCTCGTGGCCGGCGGCAATCCGGAAGCGGTTCATGGCGATGAACATGAGGACCTCTATGTCAGAACGAATCCCGCCGCGCGCGACGCGGCGCGGGGAAAGGTACGACATTGTCATTGCGCGCTTCAAGGGCGGGCTCGGCCTCGAAGCTCGCGGCACGGGCCGGCGGACGGGCGTCGTGCACGGGAAACTCCGTTACATTCTCGCTTTCCAGCATGGCCGCGCGGCGCGTCAAGAGAGCATAGAGTTCCGGCACGAGGCCATCGCCGTTCTGTGCGGCCAGCTTGTGCAGGCCGATCATTATGAAGGCTTCGGGTCTTTCGTCATTCACTGGACATTGTCTCCCTGGCTCATGCTCTGCAGGGCGCGCTCGAAGGAGGATTTGCTGCCGTTCCGCAGCGGCACGAAGGCCTTCTCCCACTTCTTGCAGCCCGTCTTCACGCGGATGCAGGCATCGTGGCTGATACAGTCGATGGGGCAGAAGACGCAGTCGACCGAGGGCAGAACGTTGTCGATGCGCGAGACCGCCTCGCGCAGGCCTCCGTCATGGTGGATGAGGTTGGCGCCGTAGGAGCTGGCGATCTGGCGCAGGTGCGCCACCTGGCAGTCCCGACCGCCAACATAGAGGAAGCTGCGCCCTTCGAGCGCCGCCCTGCCTTCGCCCTTGCGGGCATCGTTGTCCTGCCGCTGGCGGGCCTGCTGCTGTTGCCTGTGCTTCTCGCGCATCGCCTTCCTCTCCGCTTCGCCGGTCCGGCGCTTGATCTTGGTGACTTCCACGCTGCGGGGCGCCTGCTGCGCCCGCGCCTCACTCCGCGGAACGGCCGGCGCCACGGCCGCATCCTGCGGTGCCGCGATCTGCTTTTTCAGTGCGGCAAGCTGGCGTTCCAGGTCCGCGATGCGCCGGTCGCGTTCGGCGATCATTGCCTTCAAGACCGCTTCCATGCGGCCTGCAGTCATAGAGTTCATGCAGCATCCCCTTTGGCACTCCGCGCGGGCGGAGCCTCAGTTCGAGGGCAACCTACAAAACTTGATTTTCAGAGTAAA
Organism: Shinella agrisoli; assembly: GCF_046557955.1. Lineage (NCBI taxonomy): Bacteria > Pseudomonadati > Pseudomonadota > Alphaproteobacteria > Hyphomicrobiales > Rhizobiaceae > Shinella > Shinella agrisoli. Next base: position 72,968 of record NZ_JBJIEP010000014.1, read on the forward strand.
GTATAAACATGACTATGAAAGTCATATTTTATGGCAAAAAAATCCCGCCGGCTGGAGGACGGCGGGAATGAAGGCCTCAGTTGAAGACGATCGGCACGTTGAAGGCCCAGGACGACCTGCCCGCGGCCTCCGGGATTTTCGCGAAGGGAGCGGCGCGCTGCACCGAATCGACCGCCGCCCGGTCGAGCGCCGCGCTGCCGGAGCTGCGCGCAACGCGGATGCCGCTCGCCTGGCCGCCGGAGCCGACGACGAAACTGACGACCACGCTGCCGCGTTCGCCGCCCGGAGCGCGCCGCTTGGCGCGGTTGATCTTGTTGCGCACCTTGCCCGGGTAATTGCTGACGGCGGCATTGCCGGCCACGGACGAATTGCCCTTCTTCCGGCCGCCGACGGACGCGGACTTCACATTCTCCGACCCGTCGACCTCGCCCTTCGTGGCGCTCTGCTTGGCCTTGCCCTTTTCGCCGGCCTTCTTGACCACCTTCTGCTTCGGCTTCTTGCGCTCGACCTTCTTGACCGGCTCTTCCTTCTTCACTTCCGGAACCGGCTTGATCTCTTCCTCCGGCTCGATCTCCGGCTTGATTTCCGGAATCGGGATCGCCGCGATCTCCACTTCGGCGGAGGGAACGATGAGCTCCTCCACCGGTTCGGAGACGACGGGATCGACCGGGGCGACCTCGGCCATCTCGGGCTGGATCTCGGTCGGCTGGAGCTCCGCCACTTCCTGCGGCACCGGCTCGGTGACGTCCGGCTGGATCGTCTCGGGCGTGATCACATCCTCGGGATTGCCCGATTCCACCGCCTCGAAGGCGCCGTTGCCGAGCATCGCCACTTCCGCGACGACGCCGCCGGCGATCATCTCTTCCTCCTGCTGCGGCGCAGGCGCCATGGTGAGGATTGCAGCCGCGCCAGCATGAGCGAGCAGGGAAATGGCGCCCGCGCCAACCCAGAGCCACTTGCTTCCAGCCATGATATCACCCGTCATTCCGTTTCATGCGTCGATGCGCATCATGCGCCGCGCTACTGTCAACTCAACCTTCGAGGCCGGCCGTCGCCTTGCTGCGCGTCACGATGCCGTCCATGCAGCGGCTCTTCTCCAGCCCCTCGCCTTCGCAGACCGGGGCATCGTTGATCAACAGGTTCTTCACCGTCTCGCACTTGATGCCCGGAACGTCGAACTGGCGCACCTTGGACTTGCCCGCCGGCAGGTCGCGGAAGTCGAGCAGCGCCAGGCGCTCGACCGTACCCTTGTCGTTGAAGATAACGAATTCGAAGGAAACCTTCGAGACGTTCTGCGCAAAGCCGTTCGCCGCGACGAAGGTGAAGAGGCAGCCCTTCTGCGAGCTGGCAAGCGCATTCAGCTCCACGTCCAGCCCCTTGGTCGCTGCGGCCTCCTGGGCTGCGGCGCCGGAAAGAACGCCGGCAGAAAGCATCGCCGAGAGGAGAAGGGTACGTACGGTCATGGGCTCGCCTGTTTCACAATACCGGTTCGAATATCGGCCAAAGCACCGGCCGCGGTCAATTCCACCGGTCACCAGCCAAAGAATTAACACGACTTTATGGCACCGGTATTGCGTGCATAAATAAATATGAGTAATGAAGTCAAGATAGTAAACGCCAAAATCCCCGTCAAACCCCTGTTCCGCCAAGAAAATTTACCGGAACGTGACGGTGTGGACGGGAAGGCAACCCGCATTTCGATGAAGGCCGCGCCCATGACCAACACGACCCGACCGACCCCCGCCGAAATCCGCGCCTTCCGCGCCGAAAATCCCAAGATGCGCGAGCGCGACATCGCCGCCCAGCTCGGCATCTCGGAAGCCGCGCTCGTGGCGGCCGAGGTCGGCCTTACGGCGGTGCGCATCGACGGCGATGCCAACCGGTTCCTGGAGCGCGCCGAAGCGCTGGGCGAAGTCATGGCGCTCACCCGCAACGAAAGCGTCGTGCACGAGAAGATCGGCGTCTTCGAGAAGATCAACACCGGCAAGCACGCCTCGATCGTGCTGGGCGAGAACATCGACCTGCGCATCTTCCCCGGCGTCTGGGCGCACGGTTTCGCCGTGACCAAGACGGACGGCGAACAGGTCCGCCGCAGCCTGCAATTCTTCGACAAGGCGGGCGACGCCGTGCACAAGGTGCATCTGCGCGCGGCCTCCAACCTTGAAGCCTATGAGGCCATCGTCGCCGACTTCCGGCTGGAGGACCAGTCGCAGGAATTCGTCGCGGTCGTTTCGGAAAAGACCGTCGAGACCGGCCCGGTCGACGTTGCGGCGCTGCGCGAGAGCTGGAGCGCCATGACGGACACCCACCAGTTCTTCGGCATGCTGAAGAAGCTCAAGATCGCCCGCCAGGATGCCGTGCGCAGCGTCGGCGAGGACTTCGCCCGCCAGGTCCGCGCCGATGCCGCCGGCGAACTGCTGCGCGCCGCCGCCGAACGCGGCACCGACATCATGTGCTTCGTCGGCAACCACGGCACGATCCAGATCCACACCGGACCCGTCAAGAACATCCAGCCGATGGGTCCCTGGCTCAACGTCATGGACCCGACCTTCCACATGCACCTGCGCACGGACCACATCGCCGAGTGCTGGGTGGTGCGCAAGCCGACCTCCGACGGTCACGTCACCTCGCTCGAAGCCTATGACGCGAGCGGCGAGATGATCGTCCAGTTCTTCGGCAAGCGGAAGGAAGGCATGACGGAGCGCACGGACTGGCGCGAAATCCTCGACAACCTGCCGCGCCCGGACAGCGTCGCCGCCTGAGCACGGAACCCGCGAAGGAACACGACCATGAGCAAGAGCTTCGATCTGCGCCGCGCCCGCCCGTGGGAAGTGGCCCTCACCGTCTTTGCGCTTTCCGCCCCGCTGCTTCTGCCGCTCACGGCAAACGGCCCGGGCAGCTTCATCAGGAAGGCCGTCGCGCAGGAGATGCAGCAGGTCGACAGCTCGAAGCTCGTGACGATCGGCGGCGCGATCACCGAAATCGTCTATGCGCTCGGCGAAGGCGATCGGCTCGTCGCCCGCGATTCCACCAGCATGTATCCGGAAGAGGCCCTGAAGCTGCCGGATGTCGGCTACATGCGCGCGCTCTCGCCGGAAGGCGTCATCGCGGTCAACCCGACCGCCATCCTCGCCGTGGAGGGCAGCGGCCCGGCCGATGCCCTCGCCGTCCTCAAGAGCGCCGGCATTCCCTTCGAGACCGTGCCGGAAGGCTACGACCGCGCGGCGATCCTCAAGAAGATCGACGTCGTCGGCAGGTTCCTCGGCGTGCCGGAAAAGGCGAAGGAGCTGGAAGAAAAGGTCGGCGCCGAGCTCGACGCCGCCATCGCCGACGCAGCCAAGCGGCCGGAAAGCGAGCGCAAGCGCGTGCTCTTCATCCTCAGCTTCCAGAACGGCCGCGTCATGGCCGCCGGCAGCCGCACCGCCGCCGACGGCATCATCGGCCTTGCCGGCGCGATCAATGCGACGGACGGCACCTTCGAAGGCTACAAGCCGCTCACCGACGAGGCGATCATCAATGCCAAGCCGGATGTCGTCATGGTCATGACGCGGCCCGGCGCAGGCAGCACGGACGAGGAGATCCTCGCCCATCCGGCGATCTCGGTGACGCCGGCCGGCGCGAAGAAGGCGGTCCTGCGCATGAACAGCCTGCATCTCCTCGGCTTCGGCCCGCGTACCGCCTCGGCCATCCGCGACCTCAACAAAGAACTCTACGGCAAGTCCGGCAATGTCTCTCAATGATGCCTTGCGCGGCCCGCTTGCGCGCGGCTCCTTCCTGATGCGTTCCGTCCAGTCCCACGCTGCCGGCGACCGGACGATGATCGCGCGGCTGACGCTTGCCGTTCTCGTCGTTCTGTCCGTCGTGGCGCTGGCCCTGTCGGTCGCGACCGGGGCATCCGACGCGTCCGCCTTCAACGTCATCGGCGCGCTCCTGACCGGCGCGGAGGACACCGCGCTCAGCGTTCGCGACCGCATCATCGTCTTCGACATCCGCATGCCCCGCGCCCTGCTCGGCTTTCTCATCGGCGCCGCGCTCGCCATGTCCGGCGCCGTCATGCAGGGCCTTTTCCGCAATCCGCTCGCCGATCCCGGCCTTGTCGGCATATCCTCCGGCTCGGCGCTCGGCGCGGTGCTCATGATCGTGCTCGGCGGCAGCCTGCCGGCCGGGATGATGCTCGCGCTCGGCGCCTACACGCTGCCGGTCGCCGCCTTCGTCGGCGGCCTGCTGACGACGCTGCTGCTCTACCGCATCGCCACGCGCGGCGGGCAGACCTCCGTCGCCACCATGCTGCTCGCCGGCATCGCGATCTCCGCGCTCGCAGGCGCCGTCACCGGCATCCTCATCTACATGGCGGACGACAAGCAGCTGCGCGACATCACCTTCTGGGGGCTCGGCTCGCTTTCCGGCATGACCTGGGTGAAGCTGTTCGCCGCCGGCCCCATCATCCTGCTCGCCCTTCTCGTCGTGCCCTTCCTGTCGCGCGGCCTCAACGCCATCACGCTCGGCGAAGCGGCAGCCTTCCACATGGGCGTCAAGGTGCAGCGGCTGAAATACACCGCCATCGTCGCCGTCGCCGGCGCGGTCGGCTCTTCCGTCGCCGTCAGCGGCGGCATCGGTTTCGTCGGCATCGTCGTGCCGCATCTGCTGCGCATCGTCATCGGCCCGGACCATCGCTATCTGCTGCCCGCCTCCGCGCTCCTCGGCGGGGTGCTGCTGCTCGGCGCCGACATGCTGGCGCGCACCATCGTCGCGCCCGCCGAACTGCCGATCGGCATCATCACGGCCCTTGCCGGCGCGCCCTTCTTCCTCTGGGTGCTCCTGCGCGACCGCACGCGGAGCGGCTGGTAGACCCCATGATCACCGCAAGGAACCTCACGGTCAGCCTGTCCGGCAAGACCATCGTGCACGGTGTGTCGCTGGAAGCCAAAGCCGGCGAACTCACCGCCATCGTCGGCCCCAACGGCTCCGGCAAGACGACGACGCTGAAGGCGATCGCCGGCGAACTGGCAAGCAAGGGCGACATTACGCTCAACGGCCACGACATCCGCACGCTCGAACCCTGGCAGCTCGCCGTCAAGCGCGCCGTGCTGCCGCAGGCCGCGACCATCGCCTTCCCCTTCACCGTGCGCGAGATCGTCCGCCTCGGCCTCACGGTCGGCCCGAACCGCCACGCCGAGCGCATCGACGCGGTCACCGCCGAGGCGCTCGCCGCCGTCGACCTCGCGGGCTTTGCCGGCCGCTTCTACCAGGAGCTTTCCGGCGGCGAGCAGCAGCGCGTTCAGCTCGCCCGCGTGCTCTCGCAGATCTGGGAGCCGGTGCTCGACGGCGAACCCTGTTTCCTGATGCTGGACGAGCCGGTCTCCGCGCTCGACATCCGCCACCAGCTGACCATCATGCAGCTTGCCCGCCGCTATTGCGAAGGCGGTGGCGGCGTGGTCGCGGTCATGCACGACCTCAACCTGACGGCCATGTTCGCCGACCACATGGTGATGATGAAGAACGGCCGCATCGAGCATGCCGGCCCGCCCGCCCAGGTGATGACCGACGATGCGATGGAGGCCGTTTTCGGCTGCCGCATGCGGATCAACGGCGTGCCCGCCCCCGGCGTGCCCTTCGTGCTGCCCCATACCGCTTCGGCCTGATTTTCCAGCGCCTTGCGGAACCTTTTGCATCGTTCCGCGTTACCCCGCCCGGAAAGACCGTTCCGCCAAGGGGGTGGAGCGCTGTTCGGCCCGCGCGTGCCGCGGGCGACCGCAAAAGGAGAAACGGCATGGCCACCGGATTGTTTTCATCCCGCAGCAAGAGCCTCCGCAACGGACTTCACGCAGAAGCCCAGGCCGTCGAGGATCAGATCGCGGAACTGCGCGAGGAAATCGCCTCGCTCGCCCGTGTCCTCGCAAATGACGCCTCGAGCGGCGCCGGCGGCATCCGCAAGAAGGCGCGTGCTGTGAAGGCCGAGGTGAGCGATGCCGCGCACGGCCTGAAGGATCGCGCGGAAAACGACATCCGCGACATGATCGCCGCCGGCGAGGACATTCTCGCCGACCTTCAGGCCCGGTACCAGGATTCCGGCCGCAAGGCGCGCAAGGCCGTGCACGACCACCCGCTCGCCACGCTCGGCGTCGCCGCCGCTGCCGGCTTCCTCCTCGCCGCCCTCCTGCGGCGCTGATCCCACGATTATACGACAGGGGCGCCGCGGCGCCCCACCCGGGGCCGTCGCGGCCCCTCATTCCACGCGGAGCGAACTCGGCATGCTGTCACTGGGGGCCATTCTCATCCAAAACCTCGTCACGCGCGTCACCGACCGGGTGGACGAGACGGTGGACCTTGCCAAGCGCAACGCGATCGGCGGGCTCATCGTCGGCGTCCTGCTCGTCACGGCCTATGTGCTCGCCATCGTCGGGGCGGCGGTGTTGCTTGCCGAACGCTACGGCGCCGTGCCCGCCCTCTTCGGCCTTGCGGGCGGCTTCCTGCTCGTCGCGCTCATCGTGCTCGCCGTCGTCGCCGCACGCAACAAACGGGAACGCGAACTGCGCCGGATCCGCCGCCAGCAGCTTGCCGCCCGCCGCGACCTGATGGCGGCGGCCGCCACCGTCACCATGAAGAGGCCGCTGGCCGCAACCGCCGTCGCGCTCGCCCTCGGCTTCCTGCTCGCGCCGAAATCCCGCCGCGACGACGACTGATCCCTCGTTCGGTTGTCCTTGAGAAATGCGCCCGCCTACAGCGGCATGCGGATGACCGCGGTCACGCCCTTCGGCAGGTACTCGACATGCACGCTGCTGCCGAGGATCTTGTCGAGGCTGCGCTCGATCAGGACCGAACCGAAACCGCGCCGGCCCTTCGGATCGACCAGCGGTCCGCCGACCTCATGCCAGGTCATGTTGAGCACGCGCTGGCCTTCCTCGTTCAACACGCGGGCGGTAATCACCACCTTGCCGGACCGGACCGACAGCGACCCGTACTTGCGGGCATTGGTGGCAAGCTCGTGCAGCACAAGCCCAAGCCCGACCGCCTGGTCCGGCCCCAGTTCCACCTCGTCCTTGTGGATCTCCACCTGTTTTTCGTAGTCGATCGCATAGGGCATGATCTGCTTCTGCAGCAGCATCTTCAAATGGATGACGCCCCATTCGTGGTCGCTGAGCAGGCCGTGCGCCTCCGAGAGCGATTGCAGGCGGCCGGCGAAGGCATCCATGAATTCGACGGGATCGCTCGTCTGCCGCAAGGTCTGGCGCGCCAGCGATTGCAGCATGGCGAGCGTGTTCTTGACCCGGTGGTTGAGCTCGCGCAGCAGCAGCCGCGTGCGTTCGGAGGCAAGCTGCCCGTCGGTCACATCGACATTGATGCCGAGGAACACGCTCGGCCGCCCGTCCGCATCCCATTCGTGCACGCGCCCGCGGCCGAGCAGCCAGCGCCCCGACTTGGCCGTCCGGAACAGGCCGTCATATTCCTTGCCGCTGGCGAGCGCCTCGCGCAGCCTGCCGATGGTCGTCTTGCGATCCGCCGGATGCACCGCCGTGAAGAATCTGCGCGCGCTCATCGGCTTCGCCGGCTGGACGCCGAGCATGCGGTAGAACGTCTCGTTGCCGGACACGATGCCCGTCGAGATGTCCCACAGCCAGCTCGCGACATTGGCGGCGTCGAGCGCCAGCGCATGGCGCTTTTCCTCGCGTGAGAGGGCTTCTGCCGCCAGCGCGCGCCGCCGGGCCTCGTCCTTCAGCAGGATCAAGGAGGCGGCGAGCGACGCCAGTTGCTTCAGCCGGGGCAGGAGATCGGAAGTGACGGGCGAATGGGGCTTCACGTCGAAAGCGCAGACGGTTCCGACCGCCTGGCCGCCGATGACGATCGGCGCTCCGGCATAAAAGCGCAGATGCGGCTCGCCGGTGACGCTCGGCAGGCCGGCAGAGCGGCCGTCCTCGCGCGCATCGGTGATGACCAGGGGCTCGCCGCCGGCGATCATGCGCGCGCAGAAGGAATCCTCTGACGGAGCGCGGATTTCCGGCGTGCCCTGGCGCGCAAGGAACCACTGATCGGTACGGCCGAGGATGGTGACGAGGGAGATCGGCACGGAGAAGAGCCCGGCCGCCAGCGCGGCGATGTCGTCGAAATCCGGATCGGGACCGAGAAAGACCGGCAGCGCGGCGTCGAGCGCGGCCAAACGGTCCGGCGCGCCCAGAACCGCAGCAACATCAGACGGCAATGGCTGAACGTTGTCCTTCATACGTTTTCGGTAAGCGATTCCGTATCCGTTTTCACCCGCCATTCATGCGGGCGGACGCAAATTCGCCCTGTCCCCCTCGTTCTTTTCGCCGTCCTTCCTCATGAAGGACGGCTCGCGTTTTCATCAGGACGCAAAGGCGCGCGACGTGATGGGTGCCGACACCGCGTCGGGACCGTAATCGCTCTCTCCGCTCACCTGCAAAAGCTCCTGCAGGCGCTGGCGGGCACGGTTCACGCGGCTCTTGATCGTGCCGAGCGCGCAGCCGCAGATTTCCGCTGCCTCCTCGTAGGAAAAGCCCGAAGCGCCGACGAGGATGATTGCCTCGCGCTGCTCGTCCGGCAGCTTTTCCAGCGCCTTCTTGAAGTCCTGCATGTCGAGCGACCCGTATTGCGAGGGGTGCTGCGCCAGGTTTTCCGTGAAGATGCCGTCGGAATCCTGAACCTCGCGGCCGCGCTTGCGCATCTTGCTGTAGAGCTCGTTGCGCAGGATCGTGAAGAGCCAGGCCTTCATGTTCGTGCCCATCTCGAACTGTTCCTGCTTCGCCCAGGCCTTCATGATCGTGTCCTGCACGAGGTCGTCGGCCTGGTCGTGACGGCCGATCAGCGAAATGGCAAAGGCGCGAAGGCTCGGCAGAACTGCCAGCAGCTCGCGCTTGAAAGTGGTCTGTCCTTGGTCCATTACGTCCTCACTCGGCCCTTTGCACGCTGTTTTCGACAGCATCCAATTTCTCGAGAAGATCCAGGAACCTTTGGGGAAGCGTCTCCTCCTGGACCGAGTGATAGAATGCGCGCAGCTTCATCGCGATCTGCGCATTCGGATCATCCGATCTTTTGGAAGATTGGCTCGCGCTCGTTTTCTTGTTCACGCTATTCACTCTTGACCACTTTCGTTTTCATCCACGCCTTGGGTGAGGAATTCGGCGTGGAAATGCCCCGTTTCAAAAAAAGTTCCCTGTCCCGGAACCTAAATTTGGCTCCCGCGTTCAAACCGTCAACTGCTATTGCAGCAATTCGAGAACAGGGGACATCTCATGCCGATTTCCGACCGCATCGGACCGCACCTTCCGGCGCTGCGCCGCTATGCACGCGCCCTCACGGGCACCCAGCCCTCGGGCGATGCCTACGTGGCCGCAATGCTGGAGACCATCCTCATCGATCCTTCCGTGATGCCGGAAGGCGAGGACGACAAGGCCAAGCTCTTCGGCCTCCTCAGCCGCATCATCTCCTCCCTTCCCGTTTCGATGGGCCGCGGCGGCGCGGTCTCCATCGCTCCCGGCACCGAGGCGCCCTTCGATCTTTCCGACGTTCCGCCGCTCGGCCGCCAGGCGCTGCTGCTCGCGACGGTCGAAGGCTTCACGGTCGAAAAAACCGCGGAGATCCTCGATGCGGAGGAAAGCGCCATCCGCGCCCTGCTCGATGCCGCCTTCGCGGAAATTGCCGCACAGGCCGAGACGGGCATCATGATCATCGAGGACGAACCGCTGATCGCGCTCGACCTCGCTCACATGGTAAGCGGCATGGGCCACCGCGTCACCGGCATCGCCCGCACCCAGGCGGAGGCCGAAACGCTCTGGAGCGACAGCCGCCCCGGCCTCGTTCTCGCCGACGTGAAGCTCGCCGACGGCAGCTCCGGCATCGACGCCGTCAACGCGATCCTCGCCCGCACGCAGATCCCCGTGATCTTCATCACCGCCTATCCCGAAAAGCTCCTGACAGGCGAGCGGCCGGAACCCGCCTTCCTCGTCTCCAAACCCTTCAATCCCGAACAGGTGAAGGTGCTCATCAACCAGGCCCTTCTCTTTACGCCGCAGACCCGCGCAGCGGCTTGATCTCGCTCCCGGATGGCCGCCGCAGCGGCGCGGCCGGCGGCGGTGGGACGGCACGCCCACCGCCGCCTTCATTTTTTCAGGCAACCCGTTCCGCACAAAAGAAAACAGCCAGCGCCGGGGAGGCACTGGCTGCTTGAGTATCCACGGACCGGAGGGGGACACGGTGTCGTGGTCGATCACCGGTCGAGGGCCTCGCATTGGGGGATATGCGCAGACCGGTGACAGCAGAAAAACACGTCACGCGGGATTTGGTTCCGACAGGTTGCAGATTTTTTTCGCGATTTTTTTCAGTCGATCGCTTCGAGTTCCGCCCGGTGCCGGCAGAGGGCGAGGAAGCGGCGATAATCCCGCTCGTAACCGGCCTTGCGGCTGGCATCCGGCGGGAATTCCCGTCCGCCGGGAGACATGCTCGAACCCGCTTCAGGCAGGTCCGGATAAAGCCCGCCGGCGACCGCCGCGGCCATCGCCGTTCCGAGCAGCACCGCGTCGCTCGTGTCCGGCACAACGACGCGGCGGCCGGTGACGTCGCGGTAAAGCTCCATCAGCAACGGATTGCGCACATGGCCGCCGGCGACGTGGAGGGTATCGAGCCGATAGCCGCATTCGCCGAGCTTTTCGAGGATATGGCGGATACCGAGCGCGATGGCGACCGAGGTTCGCCAGTAGAGCCGGCACAGCCCGTCGAAAGAGGCGTCGAGCGCAAGGCCGCTGATCACGCCGAGGGCATGCGGATCGGCGAGCGGCGAGCGATTGCCGTGGAAATCCGGCAGGACATGCAGGCGCGCGCCGAAGGCCTCGCCCTCCTCTGCCCGCAACTCGCCGATGCGCGCGACGATGCGCTGATGGTTGGCCGCCGAAGGTTCGCCGCCGGCGCTGTGCGCACGCACGATATGGTCGAGAAGCGCCCCGGTCGCGGATTGGCCCCCCTCCGCCAGCCACCAGCCCGGCAGCACCGCCTCGTAATACGGCCCCCACATGCCGTAGCCGAACCTCTCCTCGCGCGAGAAGGCGACGACGCAGCTCGACGTGCCGCCGATCAGCGCCAGCCGGCCTTCCAGCTTGTCCGGCTCTCCGGCAAACGGGCCGAGCACGCCGAGCGTGCCGGCATAGGCATCGATCAGGCCGCTCGCAACGACGCAATCCGTATCAAGGCCGAGATCGGATGCGGCTTGCGGCGTCAGGCGTCCGACAGCCTCGCCGACAGCCACTGTCTCCTCCGGCAACGAGCCGCGCTCGCGCAGGTCCCCAAGCCCGATCGCCTCAAGGAAGCTCGCGTTCCAGGGCGTTTCCTCATGGGCGAGATAGTTCCACTTGGCCGTCATCGTGCAGCGCGAGCGGGCATTGGAACCCGTCGCCCGCCAGGTGACGAAATCGGCGAGATCGAAGAAATATCCGGCCTTCGCCCATTGCTCCGGCCGGTGGCGCTTCAGCCACATGAGCTTCGGCATCTCCATTTCCGGCGACATGACGCGGCCGGAATGGGCGAGCACCGGATGGTTCGTCGCCGTGCAGAGATCGGCCTCCTCGAGCGCACGGTGATCGAGCCAGACGATCGTGTCCCAGCGGGCTTCCGCGCCGCCGGAGACGGCAAGCGGCTTTCCCTGCCTGTCCCGCATGACGAGCGAGCAGGTCGCATCGACGCCGAGCGCCCTGACGTGCCGTCCCTCGGCGCCGGCCGCCGCGCAGGCCGCCTTGACCGCGCTGCACACGGCCTGCCAGATGTCCTCGGAATCGTGCTCGGCATGGTTCGCGCTCGGCCGGCGCATGGCGATCGGATGCTCGGACCGCCCGAGCAGCATGCCGCTCCGGTCGAACACGCCGGCGCGGGCACTGCCGGTGCCGATGTCCACCGCAACGATCAGATCGCGCATCAATGCTTTTTCCCGTCGGCCTTTTCGTTGCGGACAAACTGTAACAATTCCCGCATGTCGTCAAACAGGGCGTCGGGTTTCAGGCTGAGCAGGATTTCGCGGTGGCGCGGCGCCCGGGCATGGGAGCCGCCGGTGAAGGCGACGACCCGCATGCCCGCGGATTTTGCCGCCGCGATGCCCGCAGGACTATCCTCCACGACGACGCAACGGCCGGGGTCGACCCCCATGGCCGCGCTGGCATGAAGGAAGAGATCGGGCGCCGGCTTGCCGCGCTCGACCATGGTGGCGCTGAAGATGTTCGGCTCGAAACGGTCGATGAGGCCGGTGACGGAGAGCGACAGGCGGATGCGCTCCGGCTGGCTGGAGGAGGCCACGCAATGGGCAATGCCGAGCCCGTCGATCGTCTCGGCAATGCCCTCGATCGGCTGGAGCTCGGTGCGGAACCGCTCGTAGAGCACCTTGCGCATCGCTTCGAGGAAGGCCGCGTCGACCGCAAGGCCGTAGTCGTCGTGCAGGATTTCCGACATGCTTTTCAGGCTGCGGCCGAGGAAGCGCTCGTGCGCCTCCTCTTCGCTCATCGCAACGCCCGCTCCGGCCAGCGCTTCGACCAGCACCGCGATCGAGATCGGCTCGCTGTCGACGAGCACGCCGTCGCAATCGAAGATGACCAGTTCTGTCGCTTTGGCGGCCATGGCTTTCCGTTCCGTTCAGGCCCCCGTTGGTACTGTCTGCCCCTCTCGATGAAAAGCCCCGGCTTTATAGGGTTTCCTCAGTCTGCCAGCCTGTTTTCGAGATAGCGCTTCAATGTCGCCCGCGTCCCGTTCTGCTGGAGGCAGGAAAGGGCGCCCGCGAAGCGCCTGCGGAAGAGGTCCGAGCTCGCGACGGTGCCGAAGATGTCCTTCAGCTCCAGGAAGGCATTGAAGTCGCTCTTGGCCGCCGTCGCCGCCGCATGGATCCGGTCGATGTTGGGGTCGTTGAAGGCAATCGCCTTGCCGCTGTCCGTCGTGCCGGCAAGGTAGTGGCACCAGAGGGCGGAGACGAGCGCGAGGCCCGTGACGTCCTCGCCGCGCGAAAGCCGGTCGGCGGTAGACGGCAGGATGAACTTCGGCTGGCGGTTGGAGCCGTCCTGGGCAAGGCGCGGGATCGTGTCGCCGATCTTGGGATTGGAGAAGCGGCGCTCGATCAGGGCGAAATAGTCGTTGAGGTCGGTATCCGGGACCGGCGGGATGACGGGGATGATCTCCTCGCGCTCGAGCTTGGCGAGGAAGGCGCGGATGTCCGGATCCTCCATTGCCTCGTGCACGAAATGGATGTCGAGCAGGGCCGCCGGATAAGCGATCGCCGCATGGCCGCCGTTGAGGATGCGGATCTTCATGTGCTCGTAGGGTGCGACATCCGGCACGAACTGCACGCCCACCTTTTCCAGCGCCGGGCGGCCCTGCGGAAAGCGGTCCTCCAGCACCCATTGCTTGAACTCTTCGCAGAAGACCGGCCAGGCGTCATCGATACCGTAGTCGGACGCCACGATGCCGATCTCGCGCGCGCCGGTCGCAGGCGTGATGCGGTCGACCATGCCGTTCGGGAAGGCGACGTTGGCGTCGATCCAGTCGGCGAGCGCCGGATCGAAAAGCCGTGCAAGGCCGGAGACGGCGGCATGCGTCACCTCACCGTTGCCCGGAATATTGTCGCAGGACATGACCGTGAAGGGTGCGATGCCCCCGTCCCGGCGCGCCTTGAGGCCGGCGAGGATCAGGCCGAAGACCGTCTTCGGATCGGCCGGATCGGCCGCGTCGGCGGCAATCGACGGATGGGTCGGGTCGAAGAGGCCCGACGCCGGGTTGATGAAGTAGCCACCTTCGGTGATCGTCAGCGAGACGATGCGGACCGCAGGGTCCGCAAGGGCCGCGACCGTCGCCGCCGCATTGCCGGGCGCGAGATAGCCGATCATCGCGCCGGTGACGCGGGCGCCGGAGCGGTTGTTGTCCTGCTCGACGACGGTCGTCAGGAAATCCTGGCCCGCGAGCTTTTCCCGCATCGCCGCGTCGGACGGCAGCACGCCCGCACCGATAATCGCCCAGTCATGATCGAGGCCGAGGTTGAAGAGGTCGTCGAGATAAACGGCCTGGTGCGCCCGGTGGAAATTGCCGACGCCGAAATGGACGATGCCAGCCTTCAGGCTCCCGCGCTCATAGGCGGGAACGCTTGCCGTCTTGGCGATCTGCCCGAGGGTGGCGAGCGACAGTTTCGTGGTCATGGTCCATTCCTTCCGGTTCATCCGGTCTATGCGTCCGCAAGGCCCGCGCGGGCCTCAGCTCATCCAGTTGCCGCCGTCGACGTTGTAGGTCTGCGCGACGACATAGTTGCTTTCCTGGGAAGCGAGGAAGATCGCCATGCCGACGAGGTCTTCCGCCGTGCCCATGCGGCCGAAGGGCACTTCCTGCCCGACCAGGCGCTTCTTCTCGCCGAGCGGCCGGTTCTCGTATTTGGCGAACAGCGCGTCGACGCCGTCCCAGTGCTCGCCGTCGACCACGCCCGGCGCGATCGCATTGACGTTGATGCCGTGCTTGATGAGGTCCAGCCCCGCCGACTGGGTGAGGCTGATGACCGCCGCCTTGGTGGCGCAGTAGACGGCGACGAGCGCCTCGCCGCGGCGTCCCGCCTGGCTCGCCATGTTGATGATCTTGCCGCCGCGGCCCTGGGCGATCATCTGCTTGGCCACCGCCTGCAGCGTGAACAGCGTGCCGGCCACATTGATCGAGAACAGCCTCTCGTAGCTTTCGCGCGTGATCTCGACGATCGGCGCAAGGTCGAAGAGCGCGGCATTGTTGACAAGGATGTCGATGCCGCCGGCCTCGCCGACGCAGGCCGCGACGGCCGCCTCGATCGAATCCTGCCGCGTCACGTCCATCTCGACGGCGTAGGCGGCCGAACCGATCTCATTTGCCGTCGCTTCCGCGCGCTCGATGTTGATGTCCGCGATCGCGACGCGGGCGCCTTCCCGCACATAGGCTTCCGCGAAAGCTCGGCCGATGCCCCGCGCCGATCCGGTGATCAGCGCGCTTTTACCCTCAAGCCTCTTCATCGGATTGCCGATCCATTGTCATCGAATCTGTGGATGCGATTCTCGTCCGGGGTGAGGAAGACGGTGTCGCCGTGGGTGACGGGGAAGTCACCGCCGGCGCGCACCGTCACCATGCCGATGGTCTCGGCATTGACATGCAGGAAGGTGTCGGAGCCGAGATGCTCGGCAACGCCGACGACGCCCTTCCAGGTCCCGCTTTCCTTCGAGAGCCTGATGTGCTCCGGCCGCACGCCGACGGTCGGCGCGTTCCACGGCTTTGCCGCATCGCCCGTGACGAAGTTCATGCGCGGCGAGCCGATGAACCCGGCGACGAACAGGTTGTCCGGCTTGTTGTAGAGATCGAGCGGCGAGCCGACCTGCTCGATGTTGCCGGCGTTCAGCACCACGATCTTGTCGGCCATGGTCATGGCTTCCACCTGGTCGTGGGTGACGTAGATCATCGTCGTCTTGAGCTGGTGGTGCAGTTCGCTGATCTCCAGCCGCATCGTGCCGCGCAATGCCGCGTCGAGGTTCGAGAGCGGCTCGTCGAACAGGAAGGCCGACGGCTCGCGCACGATCGCCCGGCCGATGGCCACACGCTGGCGCTGGCCGCCGGAAAGCTGCCCCGGCCGCCGATCCAGGTAGCCCGTGAGGTTGAGCACGCGCGCCGCCTCCGCCACCTTCTTCTCGATCACCTCCGGGCTCGCCTTCGCCATCTTCAGCGGAAAGGCGATGTTGTTGCGCACGCTCATATGCGGATAGAGCGCATAGGACTGGAACACCATGGCAAGCCCGCGCTTGGCGGGCGCCGCCCCGGTGACGTCCTTGCCGTCGATCTCGATCGTGCCGCTCGTGGTGTCCTCCAGCCCGGCGATCAGGCGCAGAAGCGTGGACTTGCCGCAGCCCGACGGGCCGACGAAGACGACGAACTCGCCGTCCTCGATGGTCAGGTCGATGCCCGGGATGACCTGCGTGGCGCCGAAGGACTTGTTGACCTTTTTCAGGATGATCTTGCCCATGAGTTCCCTCCCCTTACTTCACGGCGCCGAAGGTCAGGCCGCGGACAAGCTGTTTCTGGCTGAACCACCCCATGATCAGGATGGGGGCGATGGCGAGCGTCGAGGCCGCCGAAAGCTTCGCCCAGAACAGGCCCTGAGGGCTGGAGAACGAGGCGATGAAGGCCGTCAGCGGCGCTGCGTTCGTCGTCGTCAGCCGGATCGTCCAGAACGCCTCGTTCCAGGCCAGGATGATGTTGAGCAGCAGCGTCGAGGCGATGCCCGGCACCGCCATCGGGGTCAGCACATGCACGATCTCGTCGAGCAGCGAGGCCCCGTCCATGCGGGCCGCCTCCAGGATCTCCCCGGGGATCTCCCGGAAATAGGTGTAGAGCATCCACACGACGATCGGCAGGTTGATCAGCGTCAGCATGACGGTCAGGCCGGCGCGCGTGTCGAGCAGCCCCGTGTCGCGGAAGATGAGGTAGATGGGCACCAGCACGGCCACGGCCGGCATCATCTTCGTCGACAGCATCCACATCAGGATGTCCTTGGTCCTCCTCGTCGGCGAGAAGGCCATCGACCAGGCCGCGGGGATCGCCACGAGAAGCGCCAGCAGCGTCGAGCCGACCGAGATGACCACCGAGTTCATGAAGGGTTTGAAGTAGTCGCGCTGCGTCTGCACCGTCACGTAGCTTTCCAGCGTGAAGGACGGGATCAGGTTGAAGCCCCGGATCGCCTCCGCTTCCGACTTCAGCGAGGTGATGACCGTATAGAGGATCGGGAAGAAGATGATCAGCGCCACGATCCAGGCGGCGACGGTGAATGCTGCCATGCGGCGGGTCGAAACGGCTCGTGCCATGACGTCTCTCCTACTTGTCCAGGTTCTTGCCGACGGCGCGCATCAGGAAGAAGGCGACGATGTTGGCGAGGATGACGGCGATGATGCCGCCGGCCGACGCCCCGCCGACGTCGTAGCCGAGAAGCGCGGTGCGGTAGATCAGGAAGGCGAGGTTGGTCGAGGCATAGCCCGGCCCGCCGTTGGTGGTGACGAGGATCTCCGCATAGACGCCGAGCAGGAAGATCGTCTGGATCAGGATGACCACCGTGATCGCCCGCGCCAGGTGCGGCAGCGTCAGGTAGACGAAGCGGCTGACCACGCCCGCCCCGTCCATCTCGGCCGCTTCCTTCTGCTCGCCGTCGAGCGACTGCAGCGCCGTCAAGAGGATGAGCGTTGCGAACGGCAGCCATTGCCAGGCGACGATGATGATGATCGAGAACAGGGGATACTGCGCGAACCAGTCGACAGGCTGCAGGCCGATCGTCCGGTTGATGTCGGCCAGAACCCCGTAGCCCGGATGCATGATCATGTTCTTCCACACGAGCGCGGCCACCGGCGGCATGACGAAGAAGGGCGAGATGATCATGATGCGCACGATCCCCTGCCCCCACATCGGCTGGTCGAGCAGAAGCGCGATCGCAATGCCGCCCACCACCGTGATGAGGAGCACCCCGCCCACGATCAGCAGCGTGTTCCAGATCGACTGGAAGAACGCCGGGTCCGTATAGAAATACTGGTAGTTGAAGAGGCCCGCCCAGCTTACGTTCGCCGGGTTCAACAGGTTGTAGTTCTGGAACGAGAACCACAGCGTCATCGCCAGCGGCACGATCATCCAGACCAGAAGCAACCCAACCGAGGGCGCCAACATCAGACGCGACAAACCGCGCGTGTTCTCCGTCGCCATTGCCGTGACCTCCCGTTTTGCCGGCCGCTTCAGGGGCGCCGGACAGGTTTCGCGTCCCTATTGGAGCGAGCCCGAATGTTCTTGTCACATGTTTTTTTGCAGGTCCGGCGCGGGCGGCGGCAGGCCGGGCCGCGCCGGAAACGATCCCCGTTCATCGGCTGCCCGGAACGCATCCGGGCAGCCCGTCCTTGGGGAGGAGGTTTACTTGATGTAGCCGGCGCGGGTCATTTCGCGTGTCGTGACCTGCTGGGCCTGGGTGAGCGCGTCGTCGACCGACATCTGGCCGGCGAGCGCTGCCGAGAAGAGCTGGCCGACGGTCGTGCCGAGGCCCTGGAACTCCGGGATCGCCACGAA
The DNA here is from genome assembly GCF_046557955.1 of Shinella agrisoli. Classification (NCBI taxonomy): domain Bacteria; kingdom Pseudomonadati; phylum Pseudomonadota; class Alphaproteobacteria; order Hyphomicrobiales; family Rhizobiaceae; genus Shinella; species Shinella agrisoli. The sequence goes on from NZ_JBJIEP010000014.1 coordinate 91,040, forward strand.
CTGCACGCCGACATAGGGCACCGGCTTGACGGCCGGGTTCTTCGGGTCGGCGGCGTTGATCGAGTCGAGCGTCATCTTGGCGAACGGCGCCGCCTTCTGGTACTCGGGGTTCTCATAGAGCGAGGTGCGCGTGCCCGGAGGCACGTTCGCCCAGCCTTCCTTCTCGGCGACGAGCTTGGTGTAGTCCTTGCTGGTTGCCCAGGCGATGAACTTCTCCGCCGCCTCGGTCTTCTGCGAGCCTGCCGGGATGGCGAGGTTCCAGGCCCAGAGCCAGTTGCCGCGCTTGCCGAGGCCCGTGTCGGGAGCGAGCGCATAGCCGACCTTGTCGGCGACCGTCGATTCCTTCGGGTTGGAGACGAACGAGGCTGCAACCGTGGCGTCGATCCACATGCCGCAATTGCCCTGCTGGAAGAGCGCCAGGTTTTCGTTGAAGCCGTTGGAGGACGCGCCCTGCGGGCCGGCGTCGTTCATCAGTTTGACGTAGAAGTCGAGCGTGTTCTTCCATTCCGGCTGATCGAACTGCGGCTTCCAGCTCTCGTCGAACCAGCGCGCGCCGAAGGCGTTCGCGGTCGCCGTCAGGAAGGCCATGTTCTCGCCCCAGCCGGCCTTGCCGCGCAGGCAAATGCCGTTGATGCCGGCATTGCGGTCGGTCATCTTGCGGGCGGCGTCCGCGATGAACTCCCAGGTCGGCGCGTCGGGCATGGTCAGCCCGGCCTTCTCGATCAGGTCCTTGCGGTACATGACGAAGGAGGATTCGCCGTAGAACGGCGCGGCATAGAGCTTGCCGTCCTCGCCGGTCAGGCCCGAGCGGATCGCCGGCAGCAGGTCGTCGACGTCGTAGTCCGCGCCGAGGTTGTCGAGCGGCACGAGCCAGCCCTGCTTCGCCCAGATCGGAACCTCATAGGTGCCGATGGTCATGATGTCGTACTGGCCGCCCTTCGTCGCGATGTCGGTCGTGACGCGTTCGCGCAGCACGTTTTCCTCGAGCGTCACCCACTCGAGCTGAATATCCGGATTCTTCGTCGTGAAGTCTTCCGTCAGGCCCTGCATGCGGATCATGTCGCCGTTGTTCACGGTGGCGATGGTCAGCGTTTCCGCATTGGCGAAACCGCACAGGAGAGCAGCCGAGCAGGTGCCCAGCAAAAGGGTTCTCAGATTCATCGTCTTCCTCCCAGAAGGATATTGAGCATTTGCTTCGCTCATGGGCAATTACTCATAAAATGCCGCAACAAGTCAACGATCATTCGTTGCTGCACTGCACAAAGCAGAGCCGCGGGCATTGAATTTCATGGGAAATTTCTGCCTGACGGATGGTTATCCACCGCCTTCGGGAAGGCCCGTTCAGGCCGAAAGCAGGTAGCGTGCCGTCGACTCGTCGGTGATGAGGCCGTTGATCATGCCGCCGCGAAGGGCAGCGAGTATGGCGGCATGCTTGCGCCGGCCCTTGGCAAGGCCGATGACCGTCGTCGTCTCGCGCGGCGGCAGCGGCACGGAGGCGACGCGCTCGTTGATGCTGCCTTCCAGCAGCTTGCCGTTCCGGTCGAACATCCAGCCGCAGATTTCGCCGGCCGCGCCCTCCTCCATCAGCCGCGCCATCTCCTCGGGATCGAGGAAGCCGTCGAGGCAGAGCGGCGCGTCCGCGCCGAGCTCGCCGATGCCGACGAAGGCGACGTCCGCCTCGCGGCCAAGTTGCAGCGTCGATTGCACGAGGCTCTGCTTGTGCAGCAGGTCGCGCTCCTCGATGGAGGAGACGAGGACCGGCAGGGGCATGGGATAGTGCCGCGCCTTGACCGCATCGGCCATGGAGAAGATGACGTTGTAGTAGGCGGCCGAGCCGTCCGGACCGATGTTGCCGGTCAGCGACATGATGCGATGCTGCGGACATTCCATCGCCGGAAGCTGGTCGATGGCCGCCTTCAGCGTGCGCCCCGTGCCGACCGCAAGCACGATCGGGTCCGGCTTCTTCAGCCAGCGCTCAATCTCCGCCGCGCCGGCCTCGGCGATGCCGATCGTCGTCGAGGTGGAACCCGGATCGCTCGGCACGATGTCGACATGCACGAGGCCGAACTTCTGCTTGAGCGCTTCGCCCAGCTCCAGGCATTCCGCGATCGGATGGTCGAGACGAACCTTGATCAGCCGCTCGGCGACGGCGAGTGAAACCAGGCGTTGCGCCGATTGGCGGGAGATGCCCATGGCGGAGGCGATCTCGTCCTGCGTGCGGCCCGCGACGTAATAGAGCCAGCCGGCCCTCGCCGCATCGTCCAGCCGCCCGGCTGTTTCCGTCCGCTTCGCCATTGCATGCTCCGATTGTTCGACACGATTTGCTGCCATCATTTCGGGGGATCTGTCAAACGTCATGTGATGCCGCAGCAGGGACAGGCGACAGCGTGCACCTTCGCTGGCAGAAGGAAAACATAACTTTCGTTCTCATGTTTTTATCCGCGGGAGCCCCTGGGAAACCAGCATTCCCCATGAAATTTTACCGTTTGATAAAAAAATAAACCTGAGTTACCGTTCTCCCATTCAAAAAGCCCACTCGAATGGGAGATAACTATGGGAACGACGCAATCTGGGATCCATCGGGGGCGTCTTGCGCCTGCCGAATACGAGAGAAACTTTTCGGACCTCCATCCGCGCCTCGACGACCACGAGGCCCTGGTCGCCGCCGACCGCTGCTACTTCTGTCACGACGCGCCGTGCATGACGGCCTGTCCCACCTCCATCGACATTCCGCTGTTCATCCGCCAGATCGCGACGGGCAATCCGATCGGTTCGGCCAAGACGATCTTCGACCAGAACATCCTCGGCGGCATGTGCGCCCGCGTCTGTCCCACCGAGACGCTCTGCGAGCAGGCCTGCGTGCGCAACACCGCGGAACACCGCCCCGTGGAGATCGGCAGGTTGCAGCGCTATGCGACCGACATCGCCATGACCGAGAACAAGCATTTCTACGAACGCGCGGCACGCACGGGCAAGGCCGTGGCGGTCGTCGGCGCCGGCCCGGCGGGCCTTGCCTGCGCCCACCGCCTCGCGATGAACGGCCATGACGTCGTGATCTTCGAGGCGCGCGAGAAAGCCGGCGGCCTCAACGAATACGGCATCGCCACCTACAAGACGGTCGACGACTTCGCGCAGCGGGAGGTCGACTACGTTCTCGCCATCGGCGGCATCGAGGTGAAGAACGGCCTGAAGCTCGGCCGCGATTTCACCCTTGCCGACCTCACCGCCAATTTCGACGCCGTCTTCCTTGGCATGGGCCTTGCCGGCGTCAACGCGCTCGGCGCCGAAGGCGAAAACCTGCCGGGCGTCGTCGATGCGGTCGACTTCATCGCGGAACTGCGCCAGGCGAAGGACAAGGCAAGCGTGCCGGTCGGGCGGCGCGTCGTCGTCATCGGCGGCGGCATGACGGCGATCGACGCGGCCGTGCAGGCCAAGCTCCTCGGCGCCGAAGAGGTGACGATCTGCTACCGCCGCGGCAAGGAGCACATGAACGCTTCCGAATTCGAGCAGGATCTTGCCGCCTCCAAGGGCGTGATGATCCGCCACTGGCTCCAGCCGAAGCGCGTCATCGCCAAGGACGGCCATGTCGCCGGCATCGAGATGGAATATACCGAGCTGCGCGACGGCAAGCTCGTCGGCACCGGCGAGACCGGTGCGCTGGCCGCCGACCAGATCTTCAAGGCCATCGGCCAGACCTTCGAGGCCTCCGGCCTCGGCGCGCTCGCCATGGCTGGAGGCCGCATCGCCGTCGATGCCGAAGGCCGCACCTCCATGGCCAATGTCTGGGCGGGCGGAGACTGCGTGAAGGCGGGCGAGGACCTGACGGTCACCTCGGTCGCGCAGGGCCGCGACGCGGCGGATTCGATCAACCGCATGCTGGCCGCCGGCGCGCAGCCTTCCGTTGCCGTCGCTTGAGGGAGATGTGACATGGCTGATCTTCGCAACACCTTCGTCGGCATCAAGTCGCCCAATCCGTTCTGGCTCGCCTCCGCGCCGCCGACCGACAAGGCCTACAACGTCGAGCGCGCCTTCAAGGCCGGCTGGGGCGGCGTGGTCTGGAAGACCCTCGGCTCGGAAGGCCCGCCGGTCGTCAACGTCAACGGGCCGCGCTACGGCGCGATCTGGGGCGCCGACCGCCGGCTTCTCGGCCTCAACAACATCGAGCTCATCACCGACCGGGACCTCTACACGAACCTGATCGAGATGAAGCAGGTCAAGATGAACTGGCCGGACCGGGCGCTGATCGCCTCGATCATGGTGCCGTGCGTGGAAGAGGAGTGGAAGGCGATCCTGCCGCTCGTCGAGGAGACCGGCGCCGATGGCATCGAGCTCAACTTCGGCTGTCCGCACGGCATGTCCGAGCGCGGCATGGGCGCCGCGGTCGGTCAGGTGCCGGAATATATCGAGATGGTCGTGCGCTGGTGCAAGCAGTACACCCGCATGCCGGTCATCACCAAGCTGACGCCGAACATCACCGACATCCGCAAGCCCGCCCGCGCGGCGAAGGCCGGCGGCACGGACGCCGTGTCGCTGATCAACACGATCAACTCGATCGTCTCCGTCGATCTCGACAATTTCGCGCCGAACCCGACGGTCGGCGGCAAGGGCACGCATGGCGGCTATTGCGGACCGGCGGTCAAGCCCATCGCGCTCAACATGGTGGCCGAGATCGCCCGCGACCCCGAAACCTACGGCCTGCCGATCTCCGGCATCGGCGGCATCACCACCTGGCGCGACGCGGCGGAGTTCCTGGCGCTCGGCGCCGGCAACGTGCAGGTCTGCACCGCGGCCATGACCTACGGCTTCAAGATCGTGCAGGAAATGATCACGGGCCTCTCGAACTGGATGGACGCCAAGGGCCACCGCAGCCTCGACGACATCGTCGGCCGCGCGGTGCCGAACGTCACGGACTGGCAGTACCTCAACCTCAACTACATCGCCAAAGCCCGGATCGACCAGGACGCCTGCATCAAGTGCGGCCGCTGCCACATCGCCTGCGAGGACACCTCGCACCAGGCGATCACGCAATACGTCAACGGCGTCAGGCACTTCGAGGTGATGGAGGACGAGTGCGTCGGCTGCAATCTTTGCGTCAACGTCTGCCCGGTCGAGAACTGCATCACCATGGTCGCCCTCGAACCCGGCACGCTCGACCAGCGCACCGGCAAGACGGTCGACCCGAACTACGCCAACTGGACGACGCACCCGAACAACCCGATGGCCAAGCAGGCCGCGGAGTAGGCGGAAAATCGGCCCCTCACCCTAACCCTCTCCCCGCAAGCGGGGAGAGGGGACTTACCGCACGAGCCGTCGTTGTTTGAGGAAACCGGTTCGGCACATCTCCTTCGCCCCGCTTGCGGGGAGAAGGTGGCCGGCAGGCCGGATGAGGGGCATGTTCGGCTCCGCCTCACCCGAAAATATTGAAGCTCTGCCCCGCGCTATAGGCGAGGAAGGCAAGCGCCGCGAAATAGACGACCGTCAGCACCACCATCACGTAGCCGGCGAGAACCACCAGCCCGTCGCGCTGGGAAATGCCGGCGGCAAGCAGCAGGATGGCGACGCCCGGCAGCGTGTTGGAGAAGGGGATGAGCCCGAGCGGCGCCATCAGCAGGAGCCCCGCCCCCATCAGCACCAGCCCGTTGATCCGGTTCATGACGGCCCCCGTCGTCAGCGAGGCCAGCCGCGGCTTGAAGAAGCGGTCGATCTTGCGCAGGAACGTGACGCCCCGCTCCAGCACCGGCCTCAGCTTGCCGCTCTCCAGCCGCCGGTCGGCGACCTTTTCCGGCAGCCAGGGCAGGCGGTTCAGCGTGATCGCCGCGCTGATCAGCACGATGCCGGCGCCGAAGACGGTCGAAACGCCGGGGATCGACACCGGGAAGAGGAACGGCAGCGACAGGAAGGCGCAGAGCAGGAGAAGGCCGCTTTCGCCCATCATCGCCAGAAGGTCGCGAAGCGTGACGTGCTCGCCCTTGATCGAACGGATGATGTCCTCGAGCAGTTCGCTCGTCTTGCGGTCCGTGTCCTTGAAGCCGATGGCCATCGTCATTGCCTGTCCTCTGCTGTGCCGCCGGCATATGGGCGGAGATTGCGGCTTTCCTGTGGGGCTGGCGCCTTGTCGCGCATCGGTCTATGACCGCGCCGCGCCGCAGACAATAGGGTGATTTTCTTGACGAAGCGTATGCCGCCCCGCGCGGGCCTCTCCATACACGCGAAAGGCCGCGAAAAGCTGAAGGGCCACCTCGCCATGCTGCTTTTCGCCGTGCTGATCGCCGGCTCCTTCTCCTTCGGCGGACTGGCCGCGCGCCACATGGAGGCCGAGCCTCTGACGCTCTGGCGCTACATGCTCACCATCGCCGTGATGGCCGCGCTCGCCTTCGGCCTCTTCCGCGTTCCCGCCACCTTGCCGAAAGAGGCCTGGCGTTTTCTCCTGCTCGGCGGACTCATCGCCGTCTACATGCTGACCATGTTCATGGCGCTGGAATTCACGAGCCCCGTCGCCACAGGCGCGGTCTTCACCCTGATGCCCCTGCTGAGCGCGGCCTTCGCGCTGCCCGTGCTCGGCCAGAAGACGCGGCCCGGCGTGCTTGCCGGCCTCGTCATCGCCGCCGCCGGCGCCGTCTGGGTGATCTTCCGCGGCGATATCGGCGCGATCTTCTCCTTCGACGTCGGCGCGGGCGAGATGATCTTCTTCGTCGGCGTCGTCTGCCATGCGCTCTACGTGCCGCTGATCCGCCGCTTCGACCGCGGGGAGCCGGCGGTCGCCTTCGGTTTCTGGGTCACGGTCGGCGCGACGATCTGGCTGGTGCCGGCCGGCATCCGCGGCCTCATCGAAACGGATTTTTCCGCCCTGCCCTTCGCGGTCTACGCCGCCGTCACCTATCTCGCCGTCGTCACCACGGCCGGCACGTTCCTGCTCCTGCAATACGCCTCGATGCGCCTGCCGGCCTCCAAGGTGCTCGGCTACGGCTACCTGACGCCGAGCTTCATCATCCTGCTCGAAGGCTTGCTCGGCCACGGCTGGGCGAGCGTGCCGGTTCTGGCCGGCGCGCTCGTCACCGCCTGCGGCCTCGCGCTGATGGCGCTCCTGCCCGACTGATTTTTTTCGGAACGATCCGCCGCGCCATGCGTTGCGGCCCGGTTGGGGCGTATGAGTATCGACGGAGCGCATATTTTGAAGCGATTTGAGATCATCGATGGCATGCGGGGCTATTTCCTCGTCTTCATGCTCATCAACCATCTGATTTTTGTTGGCGGCTACTGGATGATGGAGGTGAACCATCGCCAGTTCGCCTTCGTCGAGGACGCCCAGGGCTTCGTCTTCCTCTCCGGCCTGCTCATCGGCATGGTCTATGCGCGCAAGATGCTCAAATCCGGTTACGAGACCGGCCGCCAGCTGATCTACAGCCGCGCTTTCGAGCTCTACCGCTACGCCATGGGCACGGTCATGGCCGTGCTCGTGGTGCAGATGCTGCTGCCCGATGCCTACCGGCTCTGGTACAACTGGCTCGGCACCACGAATTTCGACGAGCCGCTGCGGCTGGCGGCGATCGCCACCTTCCTGTTCCAGCCGACCTTCATGGACATCCTGCCGCAATACATCGTCTACATGCTCTTCGCACCGCCCCTCGTCTGGCTCTGCCTCAACGGGAAATGGGCGCATGTGCTGGCCGGCTCGCTGATCGTCTGGATGGCCGCGCAGCTCGGCCTGCAGCGCTTCGTCACCGATCCCGTGAATACGCTGATCACCGGTTCGGACGGCCAGGGCATCCGTGCCAGCTTCAACATGCTCGGCTGGCAGATCGTCTTCTTCTCGGCAATGGTGATCGGCGTGCTGACCGCGCAGGACAAGATCGACTGGCAGCGCATCTTCTCTCCGGAAAAGACCCTGCTGCCGAAGGCGGCGCTCGCCGTCTGCCTGTTCTTCCTGCCGCTGCGCATCGTCACCGCCTGGGATCTCCTGCCGCAATCCGTGCTCGACAAGTTCGCGACGATGGAGATCCGCGCCGATTTCGGCCCGGTCTACCTCCTGAACTTCGCCGCCGTGGCGACCGGCCTCGCCTGGCTGCTGATCGCCGGGCCGAAGCACCACAGCGCCTGGGTGCGCGGCCTTGCCCGCGCCGTCACCGCGGTCTTCACGCTGCGCTTCCTGCGCCTGCTCGGCCGCCATTCGCTTCAGGTCTATGTCTGGCACGTCGCCATCGTCTACGCCGTCTACTATGCCGACGGGCGCACGCCGGAACTGTCGCAGTTCACCAAGACCACGATCGCCGTCGTCTGCATCGCGCTCCTTGCATTGCCGGCGCTGTGGCGTGAACGCGAGCAGATCGTCGCCGGCCTGTTCGGCCAGCCGAAGGCGGAAGCGTTGAAGATGAAATCTAGGCCGGCTGCTCGCTGATGTGCAGGCCGTTGAGGAAGAGTTGTTCGAGGAAGCGCGCCGCATCCTCGAACCGCCCCTCTCCGGCGTGATCCTGCCCCAGGACGGCGCGCACCTGCACATCGAAGTCGGCATAGTGCTGCGTCGTCGACCAGATCGAGAAGATCAGGTGATAGGGATCGCATTTGGCGATCTTGCCCGCCTTCGCCCAGCTGCGGATGACCTCCGCCTTCTCGTCGACGAGCGCTTTCAGCGGCCCTTTCAGCTCGTCCTCGATGTTCGGCGCGCCCTGCAGGATTTCATTGGCGAAGAGCCGGCTCTCGCGCGGGAAATCCCGCGCCATCTCCAGCTTGCGGCGGATGTAGCTGCGGATTTCCGAGACCGGGTTGCCCTCCGCATCGAATTCGCGCAGCGGATCGAGCCAGGTATCGAGCACGCGGGTGATCAGCGCGCGGTGCATCGCCTCCTTGGTACGGAAATAGTAGAGCAGGTTCGGCTTCGACATGCCGGCGACTTCGGCGATCTGGTCGACCGTGGCGCCGCGGAACCCGTGCAGCGAGAACACTTCCAGCGCGGCTTCGAGGATCCGCTCCTCCTTCTCCTCCTGGATGCGTGTGCGCCGCTGCGTCCTGGCTGCCCTCGGTAGTACCATCGTGCCCCCTCGGCGCTTCCCTCGTCCGGAAAAGTGCCGTCAAATTCACCAGTTTAGCCAGCCGCCATTTTCTTGGGCGAAGCCCCAAGCTTTTTGGTTTTTCGGCTTGAGTGCCGCTACGGAAGCTGTAATGTTTACCAACCGGTCAAATTATCAGGCAGTTATCAGACAAAGGCAACTGCCCTGATCGGAAGGCGCAAAAACAACAACGGCGCCACCGGCCGGCGGGAACAAAATGAGGCTTCGCAGAGCCCGAAGACGTGGGAGCATACGACATGGCCGCACCCGGCGAGAACATGCGTGTCAACGCGGACCGCCTGTGGGATTCCCTCATGGAGATGGCGAAGATCGGCCCCGGCGTCGCCGGCGGCAACAATCGCCAGACGCTGACCGACGCCGACGCCGAAGGCCGCCAGCTCTTCCGGACATGGTGCGAGGAGGCGGGGCTCACCATGGGCGTCGACGCCATGGGCACCATGTTCATGACGCGCGCGGGTACCGATCCCGAGGCGCTGCCCATCTATATCGGCTCGCATCTCGATACCCAGCCGACCGGCGGCAAGTACGACGGCGTGCTCGGCGTCCTTTCCGGCCTCGAGGTCGTGCGCTCGCTGAACGATCTCGGCATAAAGACGAAACATCCCATCGTCGTCACCAACTGGACGAACGAGGAAGGCGCCCGCTTCGCCCCCGCCATGCTCGCCTCCGGCGTCTTCGCCGGCGTGCACACGAAGGATTATGCCTATGCCCGCAAGGACCCGGAGGGAAAGACCTTCGGCGAGGAACTGCAGCGCATCGGCTGGGCCGGGGACGAGGAGGTCGGCGCGCGCAAGATGCACGCCTATTTCGAATACCACATCGAGCAGGGCCCGATCCTCGAGGCGGAAGGCAAGGACATCGGCGTCGTCACCCACTGTCAGGGCCTGTGGTGGCTGGAATTCACGCTGACCGGCCGCGAGGCGCATACCGGCTCGACGCCGATGGCGATGCGCGTCAATGCCGGTCTTGCCATGGCCCGCATCCTGGAGATGGTGCAGTCGGTCGCCATGGAGAACCAGCCGGGGGCCGTCGGCGGCGTCGGCCAGGTCTTCTTCTCGCCGAACTCGCGCAACGTGCTGCCCGGCAAGGTCGTCTTCACCGTCGACATCCGCTCGCCGGACCAGGCCAAGCTCGACGGCATGCGCGCCCGCATCGAGGCGGAGGCGCCGAGGATCTGCGAAGAACTCGGCGTCGGCTGCTCTGTCGAGGCGGTCGGCCATTTCGATCCCGTCACCTTCGATCCGACGCTGGTCGCGACCGTCCGCAAGGCCGCCGAGGACCTCGGCTACAGCCATATGAACATCATCTCCGGTGCCGGCCACGACGCCTGCTGGGCCGCCAAAGTCGCCCCCGCCACGATGATCATGTGCCCCTGCGTTAACGGCCTCTCGCACAACGAGGCGGAGGAGATTTCCAGGGAATGGGCCGCCGCCGGCGCGGACGTGCTGCTCCACGCGGTGATCGAGACGGCGGGGATTGCGGAGTGAGTTCCGCCGTCCGGCCTGCCGGGCGGCTCCGCGCTTTGCGTGCAAGAAGAATCAAGACAGGGAACGGACCATCATGAGCACAGTCATCAAGGGCGGGACCATCGTTACCGCGGACCTCACCTACAAGGCGGACATCAAGGTCGAAGGCGGGAAGATCGTCGAGATCGGGCCGGACCTCTCGGGCGATACGGTGCTGGATGCGGCGGGCTGTTATGTCATGCCGGGCGGCATCGACCCGCACGTGCATCTCGAAATGCCCTTCATGGGCACCTACTCGGCCGACGATTTCGAGAGCGGCACGCGCGCCGGCCTTGCCGGCGGCACGACCATGGTGGTGGATTTCTGTCTGCCCGATCCCGGCCAGTCGCTGCTCGACGCCCTGAAGCGCTGGGACAACAAGTCGACCCGCGCCAACTGCGACTATTCCTTCCACATGTCCGTGACGTGGTGGGGCGAGCAGGTCTTCGACGAGATGAAGACAGTCGTCGAGGAGAAGGGGATCAACACCTTCAAGCACTTCATGGCCTACAAGGGCGCGCTGATGGTGAACGACGACGAGATGTTCGCCTCCTTCCAGCGCTGCGCCGCGCTCGGCGCGCTGCCGCTCGTCCACGCGGAGAACGGCGACGTCGTCGCCGCCATGCAGCAGAAGCTGATGGACGAGGGCAACAACGGGCCGGAGGGCCACGCCTATTCGCGCCCGCCCTCCGTCGAGGGCGAGGCGACGAACCGCGCCATCATCATCGCCGACATGGCCGGCGCGCCGCTCTATGTCGTGCACACCTCCTGCGAACAGGCGCACGAGGCGATCCGCCGCGCCCGGCAGAACGGCATGCGCGTCTACGGCGAGCCGCTGATCCAGCACCTGACGCTCGACGAGAGCGAATATTTCAACAAGGACTGGGACCACGCCGCCCGCCGCGTCATGAGCCCGCCGTTCCGCAACAAGCAGCATCAGGATTCGCTCTGGGCCGGCCTTGCGAGCGGCTCCCTGCAAGTGGTCGCCACGGATCACTGCGCCTTCACCACGGACCAGAAGCGCACCGGCGCCGGCGATTTCCGCAAGATCCCGAACGGCACCGGGGGCCTGGAAGACCGCATGCCGATGCTCTGGACCCACGGCGTCAACACCGGCCGCCTCACCATGAACGAGTTCGTCGCCGTCACCTCCACCAACATCGCGAAGATCCTCAACATTTATCCGCGGAAGGGCGCGATCCTCGTCGGCGCGGATGCGGATATCGTCGTGTGGGACCCGAAGCGCTCCAAGACCATCTCCGCGAAGAACCAGCAATCCTCCATCGACTACAACGTCTTCGAGGGCAAGGAGGTGACGGGCCTGCCGCGTTACACGCTGACGCGTGGCGTCGTCGCCGTCGAGGAAAGCGCGGTGAAGACGCGCGAGGGCCACGGCCAGTTCGTCAGGCGCGAGCCCTTCCCGGCCGTCAGCAAGGCGCTGTCGACCTGGAAGGAGATCACCGCGCCGCGCAAGGTGGAGCGCAGCGGCATTCCGGCGAGCGGCGTGTGATGCGCGCCGGCCGTCCGCTCCCCGCCCTTCTTCTCGGTATCGTTCTTGCCGGTCCGGCGGGCGCGGCGGCCGACATCGTGGACGGCAGCTACGGCGACCAGGAAGGTTGCCGCTATGCCGAGACGGGTGAATCCTCCGGCGCCGATTTCTTTTTCCTCTTAAGGAAGGACGGCGTCACGACCGCCGCCTCCCATTGCGAATTCAAGGGCGAGGGAAGGAAGGTCGGCGGAGCGACGGTCGTGCCGGCCGAATGCCACGAGGAAGGCTCGGACGAGCCGACATCCCACGAGCTGACGCTGACGCCGGATAGCGGCGGCTACACCGTCAGCTTTCCCGACGGCACGCGCTGGGGGCCGCTGATGCGGTGCAAGTCTTGAGCATCAGGCCCGCGGCATATACACCCCTCTGTCCTGCCGGACACCTCCCCCTCAAGGGGGGAGATCGGCTGGGAGCACTCTCCGCGCCACAGCGAATGCATCGCCCTTGCCGCGCACAAAACCATCCTGTCTCGGGAAGACGTTACGGCTTTCCGATCTCCCCCCGTAAGGGGGAGATGTCCGGCAGGACAGAGGGGGGTGCTTGCACTCTCCGCCCCCTAAACCGCAACCAGCCCCTCGAGATGCGGCAGAAGCACCACGCTCTCCTGCTCATGGGGATCTGTCCGGGCGATGACGGCCGAGGCCGGCTCGCCGGAAAGGTTGGCCGGCAGGTGCGGCACACCGGCGGGGATGTAGAACATCTCGCCGGCCTTCACGACGACGTGGTTCTCCAGCCGCGCGCCGTACCAGGTATGCGCCTCTCCGGAGAGCATGTAGATCGCCGTCTCGTGGCTCTCGTGCATGTGGGCCTTTGCCCGCCCGCCCGGCGGGATCGTCAGGAGATGCATGCAGATGCCGGACGAGCCCACCGTCTCGCGGGCGATGCCCTCGAAATAGCTGAACCCCTGCTTTCCGTCATAGGCGCCGCCCGGGCGCACCACCCGGCACTCGGCCTTCGTTTCAACCGTCATCGTTTCGTTCCCCGCGAGAATTCCGTGCCCAAGGTGATACCGCAGACAATGCCGATTGCAATGCCGGGAAGGGACATGCAGTCTGCTGGAAACCGCGCCGTGCGAGGCGCCGAAAGATGAGCAGCATGTCCCCGTCCGATTCCGTCGTCTCCGCCAAGGATCTCGGCCTTACCTTCCAGACCGCCGACGGCCCGGTCACGGCGCTTACCGGCGTCGACCTTTCCGTCGGCAAGGGCGATTTCGTCTCCTTCATCGGCCCCTCCGGATGCGGCAAGACGACGTTCCTGCGCGTCATCGCCGACCTCGAAAAACCGACCTCCGGCTCGATCACCGTCAACGGCATGACGCCGGAGGAGGCCCGCAGGCGCCGCGCCTATGGCTACGTCTTCCAGGCGGCGGCGCTCTATCCCTGGCGCACCATCGAGAAGAACATCGCCCTGCCGCTGGAGATCATGGGCTATTCCCGGGAGGACCGGAAGGCGCGCATCGAGCGCACGCTGGACCTCGTCAACCTTTCCGGCTTCGGCAAGAAATATCCCTGGCAGCTCTCCGGCGGCATGCAGCAGCGTGCCTCCATCGCCCGCGCGCTCGCCTTCGACGCCGATCTCCTCCTGATGGACGAGCCCTTCGGCGCGCTCGACGAGATCGTGCGCGACCATCTCAACGAGCAGCTTCTGAAGCTCTGGGCGCGCACCCACAAGACGATCTGCTTCGTCACCCACTCGATCCCCGAGGCCGTCTACCTCTCGACGAAGATCGTCGTCATGAGCCCCCGCCCCGGCCGCGTCACCGACGTTATCCACTCGCCGCTGCCGAAGGAACGGCCCCTCGGCATCCGCGAGACGCCGGAATTCCTGGAGGTCGCCCATCGCGTGCGCGAAGGTTTGAGGGCGGGGCACAGCTATGAGGAGCACGCCTGATGAAGCTGCCCTTCGTGCTCTGGCTCTTCGGCGCGACCGCCGTCTTCATCGGCGCGGCAACCTCCTCGCGCGCCTATGTCGGCACGACGAACATCCTCTACCTCCTGCTCTCCATGACGCTCTACATCGTCGGCAACCTGATGATGCTGCGGCTGATGCGCGAGGGCGGGCTGGGGCTTGCCATCTCGCTTTCCGCCATCACCCAGCTGTTGCTCGTCAACGTCATCGCCTTCCTGTTCTTCGGCGAGCGGCTGAGCGGCACCCAGCTTGCCGGCGTCGGCCTCGGCATTCTCGCCATGGGGCTGATGCTGCTGCCCTCTCCCGCGCGGAGCTGAGCCATGGACAAGGCAAGCTTCCTCCGCGACCGCCTGCTTCCGATAGGTACCGTCGTGCTGGCGCTCGTCGTGCTGTGGTACGTCTTTGCCGTCGTCCTCAACGCGCCCTTCGAGCGCGACCAGGCGGCGCGCGCCGGCGGGACGGTCGGCTTCATGGAGCTCCTGCCGAAGACCATGGCGCAGGAGCGGCCGGTGCTGCCGGCGCCGCACCAGGTCTTCGCGGAGCTCTGGGACACCACCGTCAACAAGGCTGTGACCTCCAGGCGCAGCCTCGTCTACCATGCCTGGATCACGCTTTCGGCGACGCTCCTCGGCTTCGCCATGGGCGCGGTGCTCGGCATCCTGCTCGCCATCGCCATCGTGCACAACCGGGCCATGGACCGCTCGCTGATGCCCTGGGTCATCGCCAGCCAGACGATCCCCATCCTCGCCATCGCGCCGATGATCATCGTGGTGCTGAACGCCGTCGGCATTTCCGGCCTGATGCCGAAGGCGCTTATCTCGACCTACCTCTCCTTCTTCCCGGTCGTCGTCGGCATGGTGAAGGGCCTCAGGAGCCCCGAGCAGATCCAGCTCGACCTCATGCACACCTACAATGCTTCGAGCGCGCAGACCTTCTGGAAGCTGCGCTGGCCCGCCTCCATGCCCTACCTCTTCACCTCGCTGAAGGTGGCGATCGCCATCTCGCTGGTCGGCGCCATCGTCGGCGAACTGCCGACCGGCGCGGTCGCCGGCCTCGGCGCGCGCCTGCTCGCCGGCTCCTACTACGGCCAGACGGTGCAGATCTGGGCGGCGCTCTTCATGGCGGCGGCAGTGGCCGCGCTGCTGGTCGTCGTCGTCGGCTTCGCCCACAGCCTCGTCCTCAAGCGCATGGGGGCACGGGCATGAACCTTTCCATCCTCCTTACCGCCATCGTCTTCTGGCTCGCCGCCTGGGCATTCAACGAATGGCTGGTGCGCCGGAAATTCGCAAGCCCCGCCGCCGACCGCGCCGCGCGCCTCGCCGTGCCGCTGATCTTCGGCGTCACCGTCCTCGTGCTCTGGGAAGGCATCGTGCGGGGCTTCGCCATCCCCTCCGTCCTTCTGCCGCCGCCGAGCATGATCTGGGCCCGGCTCGTCAGCTCCGTGCCGACGCTCTGGGCGGATTTCCGCCAGACCTTCCTCAAGTCGGTGCTCGTCGGCTATGCGCTCGGCTGCGGCCTCGGCTTCGCGGTCGCCATCCTCATCGACCGCTCGCCCTTCCTGCAGAAGGGCCTCCTGCCGCTCGGCAACTTCGTCTCGGCCCTGCCGGTCATCGGCGTCGCGCCCATCATGGTCATGTGGTTCGGCTTCGACTGGCAGTCGAAGGTCGCCGTCGTCGTCATCATGACCTTCTTCCCCATGCTGGTGAACACGGTCTCGGGCCTTGCCGCGACGAGCCACATGGAGCGCGACCTGATGCGCACCTACGCCGCCGACTGGTTCCAGACGCTTCTCAAGCTGCGCCTTCCGGCGGCCTGGCCCTTCATCTTCAATGCGCTCAAGATCAACTCCACGCTCGCGCTCATCGGCGCGATCGTCGCAGAATTCTTCGGAACACCCATCGTCGGCATGGGCTTCCGGATTTCCACGGAAGTAGGCCGCATGAATGTCGACATGGTCTGGGCCGAAATCGCGGTCGCCGCGGTGGCCGGCTCCGCCTTCTACGGGATCGTCGCGCTCATCGAGCGGGTCGTCACGTTCTGGCACCCGTCTGTCCGCGGTGGACAGGCGTAAAATAAGAAAGAGGGAACTGACATGAAAACGAAGATCGCATCGCTGCTTATGGCAAGCGCCTTCTCGCTTGCCGCGTTCCAGGCCGAGGCCGCCGACAAGGTGACGCTTCAGCTGAAATGGGTGACGCAGGCCCAGTTCGCCGGCTATTACGTCGCGAAAGACAAGGGCTTTTACGAGGAGGAGGGCCTCGACGTCGAGATCAAGCCCGGCGGCCCGGACATCGCGCCCGCCCAGGTGATCGCCGGCGGCGGCGCCGACGTCATCGTCGACTGGATGCCGTCGGCGCTCGCCACCCGCGAGAAGGGCGTGCCGCTCGTCAACATCGCCCAGCCGTTCAAGTCGTCCGGCATGATGCTGACATGCCTGAAGGAATCCGGCGTCACCGGACCGGAGGACTTCAAGGGCAAGACGCTCGGCGTCTGGTTCTTCGGCAACGAATATCCCTTCCTCTCCTGGATGAGCCACCTGAAGATCCCGACCGACGGCGGGCCGGACGGCGTGACCGTGCTGAAGCAGGGCTTCAACGTCGATCCTCTGATCCAGAAGCAGGCCGCCTGCATCTCCACCATGACCTACAACGAATACTGGCAGGTCATCGACGCCGGCATCAAGCCGGAGGACCTCGTGACCTTCAAGTACGAGGACCAGGGCGTCGCGACGCTGGAGGACGGCCTCTACGTGCTGGAAGACAAGCTCAAGGACGCGGCCTTCAAGGAAAGGATGGTCAAGTTCGTGCGCGCTTCCATGAAGGGCTGGAAATACGCCGAGGAGAACCCGGACGAAGCCGCCGACATCGTTCTCGAGAACGACTCGACCGGCGCGCAGACCGAAGCGCACCAGAAGCGCATGATGGGCGAGGTCGCCAAGCTGACCGCCGGCTCCAACGGCGCGCTCGACGAGGCGGACTACAAGCGCACGGTAGCCTCGCTGCTTGCCGGCGGTTCGGATCCGGTCATTTCCAAGGAGCCGGAAGGCGCCTGGACGCACGAGATCACGGACGAGGCGCTCAAGTAAATCCCCGCGTGGGGAAAACGGCACGTGCGGGGCCTGGTCCCCGCACGTTTCATTTCGGAGGGAAGCAACGCGGCGACGTGCCGCGTTGCCATCGAAATGTCAAACGTATAAAATAATGAGGCACCATTCCGTTACCTCTTGTAAGGGCGATGCGCGCCAATTACATAGACCGGACAGTTGGAGCTTGGAGAGGCCCGGGAGCCGTTCCGTGTCCGCCACACTGACAGGGAATGAAGGTCCGGCAAGAAGAACAAGAAGAACGCCCGGACCAAGATCATAACGTCATGCTTTGGGAAAGTTCGGCCTATGGCTTCTGGACACAGGAAAGTTCTCTCTTTTTCCGTCGCCGCGTTCATGACGGTCAATCCGGTTCTCGCTTTCGCCGCCGATGCGGCGACCGGCGATGCAGCCGCACAGCAGCAGGCACAGAATCTTCCGGCGATCGTCGTCACCGCCGCTGAGACGCGCGCCATCGTCGACCGCGTGATCGCGACCGGAACGGTCCAGGCGGTCGAGGAGGTCTACGTCACGCCGCTCGTCGACGGCCTTTCGATCCGCACGCTTGCCGCCGATGTCGGCGACAGGATCGAAGCGAACGGCACGCTCGCCACGCTGAACGACGACGCCCTGCTCCTGCAGAAGAGCCAGACCGAGGCCACGCTGGCCAAGGCCGAGGCCGCGCTCGCGCAGATCAAGGCGCAGCTCGTCGAAGCCAGGGCCACCGCCGACGAGGCTGTCCGCGCCCGCGACCGCGCCCAGCGGCTCGTGAAATCCGGTTCGCAGTCGCAGGCCGCCGTCGACCAGGCCGTCGCCGCCGCGGATGCGGCGCTTGCCCGCGTCAATTCGGCCGAGCAGGCGATCGGCGTTTCGGAGGCCGACATCAAGGTGGCCCAGTCCCAGATCGACGACATCGACCTGAAGCTCGCCCGCACCGCGGTGAAGTCGCCGGTCGCCGGCATCGTCTCCGCCCGCACGGCGAAGATCGGCGCGATCGCGAGCGGTGCCGCCTCCCCGCTCTTCACCGTCATCCGCGACGGCGAGATCGAGCTGAAGGCGGACGTTTCGGAAGATGCGATCCTCAAGCTCGCGCCGGACCAGAAGGCGACCGTCGCGCTCGCCGGCGGCGCCGCCAGGCTCACCGGCACGGTTCGCCTCGTCGAGCCGACGCTCGACCCGCAGAGCCGCCTCGGCCGCGTCTATATCCGCTTCGACGATCCGGGCAGGGCGCGCGCCGGCATGTTCGCCAGCGCCGAGATCGTCGTCGAGGAGAGGGAGGGCATCGTCCTGCCGCTGTCCGCCATCACGACGGCGGACGGCAAGACGGTGGCCCGCAAGGTCGAGAACGGCGTCGTGAAGCTGGTCCCGGTCGAGACCGGCATCCAGGACGGCCAGGTGATCGAGATCGTCAGCGGCCTTGCGGCCGGCGACGAGGTGGTCGCCAAGGCCGGCGCCTATGTCCGCGACGGCGACCGGGTCAATCCGGTCCATGCCGAACAGGCCGCGGCCACGAAATGACGTGACGGTCCCGCCTCGGCGGGGCCGCTTCCGCAGCGGACGGAAGCGAATGCCGGGCTGGGGCGCCCGGTGGCATGACGGGCCACCCGGGAAGGGGCCGGAGCCCGTGGAACGTCTGGTCTCTCAACAAGGACTTCGGGGACATGAACTTTTCAGCTTGGTCCATTCGCAACCCGATTGCGCCGCTGCTCGCGTTTTTCCTGCTGATGTATGTCGGCATCCAATCCTTCTATACGTTGCCGATCACGCGGTTCCCCAATATCGACGTGCCCGTCATCGCCGTTTCCGTGACGCAGAGCGGCGCCGCTCCTGCGGAGCTCGAGGTTCAGGTCACGAAGGAAATCGAGGATGCGGTCGCCGGCATCGAGGGCGTCGACGACATCATGTCGACCGTCACCGACGGCAGTTCCGTCACCTCCGTGCTCTTCGAGATCGAAAAGCCGACGGACCAGGCGCTTCAGGACGTCAAGGACGCGATCGACCGCATCCGCAGCGACCTGCCCGCCTCGATCGAGGAGCCGGTCGTCACCAAGATCGACGTGGAAGGCCAGGCGATCCAGACCTTCGCGGTCTCCTCGCCCAACATGACGCTCGAAGAGCTGTCCTGGTTCGTCGACGACAAGGTCAAGCGCGCGCTCCAGGGCCAGCCGGGCATCGGCAAGATCGACCGTTTCGGCGGCGCCGACCGCGAGGTGCGCATCGACCTCAACCCGGACAAGCTCGATTCCTTCGGCATTACCGCCGCCGACGTGAACCGCCAGATCCGCAGCATGAACACGGATGTCGGCTCGGGCCGCGGCCAGGTCGCCGGCGCCGAGCAGGCGATCCGCACGCTGGGCGACGCCCGCTCCGTCGAGAAGCTCAACAGCACGATGATCGCCCTGCCGAACGGCCGCTTCGTGCGGCTGGCCGAACTCGGCAAGATCACCGATACCTACGAGGAGCCGCGCTCCTTCTCGCGCTTCAACGGCAATCCCGTCGTGACCTTCGCCGTCTTCCGCTCCAAGGGGGCCAGCGAGGTGACGGTCGCCGAATCCGTCGCCAAGTCCCTCGACAAGGTGCGCGCGCAATATCCGGACGTCTCGGTCGAACTGGTCGACGACGCCGTCTACTTCACCTACGGCAACTACGAGGCCGCGCTGCACACGCTGATGGAGGGCGCGCTGCTCGCCGTCATCGTGGTCCTCCTCTTCCTGCGCAACTGGCGGGCGACGCTGATCTCGGCCGTCGCGCTGCCGCTCTCGGCGATCCCCACCTTCTTCGTCATGGACATGATGGGCTTCTCGCTGAACCTCGTCTCGTTCCTGGCGCTGACGCTCGCCACGGGTATCCTCGTGGATGACGCGATCGTGGAGATCGAGAACATCGCGCGGCATATCCGCATGGGCAAGACGCCCTACAGGGCCGCCATCGAGGCCGCCGACGAAATCGGCCTTGCGGTCATCGCGACGACCTTCACCATCATCGCGGTCTTCGTGCCGGTCTCCTTCATGCCGGGCATTCCGGGCCAGTACTTCATCCAGTTCGGCCTCACCGTCGCCGTGGCGGTGTTCTTCTCGCTTGCGGTGGCGCGCCTGATCACACCGGTCATGGCGGCCTACCTCATGCGCTCGGGCGATGCGGACGGGCACGGCGAGGAGAAGGAAGGCGCCTTCATGCGCGGCTATACCTGGCTCGTCAGCAAGACGACGGGCACATGGTATGCCCGCTATGCGACGCTCCTTGCCGCCATCGTCTTCCTCATCGGCTCGGTCAGCCTGCTCTTCACGGTGCCCGGCAGCTTCCTGCCGCCGGAAGACGCCTCGCGCGTCGTGCTCTCCGTCGAGCTGCCGCCGGACGCGATGCTGGAGGATACCGACCGCACGACCACGCAGATCTACGAGCGTATCAAGGACATCGACGGCATCCAGAGCGTCTTCGTCCTGGGCGGCTCCTCGCCGAAGGGAGACCTGGAACTGCGCCGCGCCTCGGTGACCGTCATCCTCGACAGGCTCGAGCATTCGCTTTCCCACAGGCTGGTGAACGACGTGCTCGGCCATATCCCGGTGATCGGCCAGTACCTGCCGAAACTGGAGGCGAAGGGACGCCTGCGCCCGCAATGGGACATCGAGAAGGAAATCTTCGCGACGCTCCGCAATATCCCGGACGTGCGCGTCATCAAGCTCAACGACCGCGGCGAGCGTGACCTTGCGTTCAACCTGCTCTCCAACAACGAGGCGGACCTCAGCGACACCGTCGCCGTGCTGGAATCCAAGCTGCGCGCCGATCCGCTGCTGGCCAATGTCAGCTCGGAAGGCTCGCTGCCGCGGCCGGAACTCCAGATCCGCCCGCGTGACGACCAGATGGCCCGCCTCGGCATCACGACGGCGCAGATCTCGGAGGTCATCCGTGTCGCCACCATCGGCGACATCGATTCCCAGCTCTCCAAGGTCTCGCTCGACGACCGCCTGATCCCGATCCGCGTCCAGGTCGACCGCAGCTTCCGTGCCGACCTCGCGGCGATCCGCAACCTCAAGATCCAGGCGGCCGGCGGCCAGTTCGTGCCGCTCTCCTCCGTCGCGGACATCGACTATTCGGAAGGCCCGAGCTCGGTGAAGCGGCACAACCGCAACCGCGTCGTTTCGATCGGCTCCGACCTCCGGCAGGGCGTGGCGCTCGATACGGCGATCGCCCGCTTCAAGGAAATCGCCTCCAGCGTCGACATGCCGCCGACCGTGCAGTTCGCCGAAAGCGGCGATGCGGAAATCCAGGCGGAGATGCAGCAGTCCTTCGCCAATGCCATGCTGCTCGGCCTGCTGCTCGTCCTGATGGTGCTGATCCTGCTCTTCAAGGACGTGATCCAGCCCTTCACCATCCTCCTGTCGCTGCCGCTCGCCATCGGCGGCGTGGCGGCGGGCCTGATCCTGACGCAGAACGCGCTTTCCATGCCCGTTCTCATCGGCATCCTCATGCTGATGGGCATCGTGACGAAGAACGCGATCCTGCTCGTCGACTTCGCCATCGAGATGATGCACCACGGCATGGAGCGGGTGCAGGCCATGATCGAGGCCGGCCGCAAGCGCGCCCGTCCGATCGTCATGACCTCCATCGCCATGTCGGCCGGCATGCTGCCCTCGGCGCTCGGCGTCGGCGAGGGCGGCTCTTTCCGCTCGCCCATGGCGATCGCGGTGATCGGCGGCATCATCGTCTCGACGGTGCTCTCGCTGGTCGTCGTGCCGTCCTTCTTCCTGATCATGGACGACCTCTCGCGCGTGCTCGCCTGGCTCTTCGGCCGCTTCGTCGGCAAGAAGGACGAGGAGCTGCTGGCCATGGAGCCGGAAGCCCTCACCCGCCTTGCCGACCAGACCGCGCGCGAGGTGGCGGAACTCGAAAAGCGCATCGAGACGCTCGAAAGGAAAAACGGCGAGCGCAAGCCCTTCAGCGTCGTGCACCACTCGCCGCTCGCCGCCGAGTAGCCCCCCTGGTCCCGGAACGAAACGGCCGGCCCGGCAGACGCGGGGCCGGCCGTTTTCATCTTCATTGATCGAAATCAAGTAAGACTTCCACGACCTCGACTATCGTCTTGTCATCGAAGACCGAACGACGCCTGCGGGAGCACGGAGTGAGATCGATGAACAGGCTGATGAAACCGGGCGCACGGGAGCGCGAGACCCTGCTGAACTCAGGCCTTCTTTCTGCGCTGGGCGTTGAAAGCGTCACGGGGATGATGGAGATCGCGGTCATCGGCAACCTGCCGGCCCGCCAGATGCTGTTCCGTGAAGGCGAACCTGCCGATACGCTGCATTGCGTGCTCTCGGGGTATGTCCGCGTCTACAAGCTCGATCCGGACGGCCGGGAAGCGGATGTAGAGCTCTACGGCCCCGGAGACCTGATCGGCGCCAGCGTCGTGCTCGACGGCGGCCGCTATGCCGCCACCGCCCAGGCGGCCGAACCCTCGCTGATCGCCCGCTTCGACCTCAAGCGCGTGCGCGAGCTCGCCAGCCGCCGGCCGGACCTTGCCGTGGTGCTTGCCACGGCCCTTTCGGCCCAGCTTTCCAAGGCCTTCGCGAGCCTTGCCGACGACCGGCTGCACACCGCGCCGCAGCGCGTGGCGCGCTATCTGCTCACCTATTGCCCGCAGGACGGCAAGGCGGCCAGCTTCCGCCTGCCCTACCAGAAGAGCCTGCTCGCCGGGAAGCTCGGTCTTGCGCCGGAAGCCCTCTCCCGCGCCTTCTCCCTGTTGCGCAACCACGGCGTCAACGTGCGCGGCCGCCTCGTCCATATCGGCGATCCGGAAGCCTTGCGCAGGGTCTGACCCTAAAGCCCGCCCTGCACGCGCAGGAAATCGACGATGCGGTCGACCCCCTCCCCGCGCTTCATGTCGGAAAAGACGAAGGGGCGCGCGGCGCGCATGCGTTCCGTATCCCGTTCCATCACATCCAGATCCGCGCCCACATGCGGCGCCAAATCCTTCTTGTTGATGACGAGAAGGTCCGAGCGTGTGATGCCTGGCCCGCCCTTTCGCGGGATTTCCTCGCCCTGGCAGACGGAAATCACGTAGATCGTCAGGTCGGCGAGGTCCGGCGAGAAGGTCGCCGCCAGGTTGTCCCCGCCCGATTCGATGAAGACCACGTCGAGATCGGGAAAACGCCGGTTGAGATCGGCGATGGCCTGAAGGTTGATCGAGGCGTCCTCGCGGATCGCCGTGTGCGGGCAGCCGCCCGTCTCCACGCCGACGATGCGGTCCGAAGGCAGCGCCTGCATGCGCACCAGCGCTTCGGCATCCTCCTTCGTATAGATGTCATTGGTGACGACGGCGACGGAATAGCGCCCGCGCATCGCCTTGCAGAGCTTTTCGGTGAGCGCCGTCTTGCCCGAGCCGACCGGACCGCCGATGCCGACACGCAGGGGACCGTTTTTCGATGTCATCATGAACCTCCGGAGGATCTGGAACGGGCGGCGGACGGGAATGCCGCCGCGCCCTGGATGAAAATCTGCGCCCGCGCGGGCGGTGCCGCAAGCGCGCTCACGAGCGGAACAGCCGCGTCGGCAAGGTCTCGTGCCGGAGGCTGGCGATATCGGCACGGATCGTCGAGGAACCGAGATCGGCAAGCGTCGAAGCGGATGCGATCCCCGCAAGCGCGACGATCCGCGCCTCCAGCCCGGCCAGCACCGCCACGCCGTCCCGCTGGCCGATGGCGCCGCAGCGTATGGCGGCCGAGACGAGGTTCGAGGCCACGGCATGGAGATAAGCGGCCAGCGCCGCCTCGCCCAAAATGCCATGCGCGCCGGCAACCGCCCCGACGGCAACCGGATAGGCCGCGGCCACAAGCCCGCCGAGGACCGGATGGGGCCAGCTCGACGCGGCGGCGAGGAAGGCCTCGCCCTGCAGCATCGTCTCGCGGTGCCGCTCCGCCGAGCCGGAAAGCGCCGCCGCCAAGGCCGCCACCTCCGCCAGCCGCTCCCCATCCTGGAAGGAGCGGTGCGCTTCGGCGAAGAGCACGGCGTCGTTCCAGAGGTTGCCGCGGCCGAGCAGGCTGCAAAGCCAGTCGTTCAGCGTCGCCGCATCGCGGATGTCGCCGTCGCTCACCGCCTGCTCCAGCCCGCCGGAATAGGCGAAGGCGCCGACCGGGAAGGCCGGCGACAGCCAGGTCATCAGCCGCACGAGCGCCGCCGTGTCAGCCATGGCCGTGATGATGATGGCCATGTCCCGCGCCGTGATAGGCACCCCGCAGCGGATGGAACGGCTCGGAAATCTCGCGCACGGACGCGCCGAGCCCGATCAGCATGTCGCGGATGACGTGGTCCCGCAGGATGACGATGCGCGCCTCCTCGATCTGCGCCGACAAGTGGCGGTTGCCGAGGTGCCAGGCGAGTTCGACGAGATGCAGCCGGTCCTTCGGCGTCACCTCGTACAGTTCCTCCTCGGCCGCGATCACCTCTATGGTCTCCCCCGTCTCGGTCAGCAGGAGATCGCCATGGGCAAGCTGGACCGGCTCCCTCAAATCGAGCATGACGACATCGTCATGCTGCATATGCAGGAGCTTGCGGCGCACATGGCGCTGGTCGTGCGTCAGCACGACGATGTCGATGGGCGTGCGGCTTCCGCCTGTGCCGTGCGGCAGGATTTCCGTGGAGCGATAGGGCAAAGGGCGATCTCTGGCGTCGATGGCGTGCACCGAGAAAAGCATGTTTGCCCGGCCAAGGAAACCGCCGATGCATCGCTCTACGTCATTTGGCGCAGGCCAACCTCAGCGTCGGCGCTTGTCCCCCTTCCCCTCACGGCGCTTCGCCAGGAGCGTTTCCCCTTCGTCCTCATGGACAACCCGGTCGCGGCCGAGCGATTTGGCGAGATGGAGCGCCTGGCCCGCGGCCTCCAAGACCGCCTCGAGCGGCCGGCCGGCCGTTCGGTCGGCAATGCCGGCGGACAAGGTGACGGCAATCGCCCCGCCATCCGCCTCGATCCGGCGCGTGGCGACCGATCGGCGGGCCTCCTCCACCAGCATCCAGCAGTCGCACCGGTCCCCGTCCCGGATGAACACGGCAAACTCCCCGCCGTCGAAGCGGCCGACGAGATGCGCCGGCAGGAAAACCCGCCGCAGCTCCTGCGAGACGGCGACGACGACGTCATCGCCCACGGCATGGCCGTGCCTGTTGTTGACGGCCTTGAAGCGGTCGACATCGAACAGCACGAAGAAACCGTCCGCCGCCGTTGCCGCGAAGGCTTCGGTGAAGGCCCGCCGGTTGTAGAGGCCGGACAGCGCGTCCAACCGGCCCTGCCGCTCCAATTCGGCACGGGAGAGCGACAGCTCGTGGATTGCCGTGCCGACCAGCCAGGCAAGCAGCGCCGTGACGCTTGCGGCGATCACGATGGTCGTCGAGCCGCCGAAGCCGATGGCGGCACGGAACGAATACGGCAGGAACCCGAAATGCGCGAGGATGGCGGCAACCATCAGGTAGGCCGCGGTCGCAAGCGCCGTCGCCACCAGGACGGTGTTCAGAACGAAGGCGGAGATGTCGGCCTTCGTTTCGAAAACGCCGAGTTCGATCTGGGCCCTCAGCCAGAGGGCCAGCCTGCCGCGCATACATCTCTCCATAGTGAACGGAGAGATCCTACGGCATCTTCTTTCAGATACAGCTAATTCATTCGATAGAAATTTAACCGTCCCATATCAGAAAAGGAAGTATCGCTGCGCCATGGGCAGAACGGCAGCAGGCTCGCAGGTGAGCAGTTCGCCATCCGCCCGTACCTCGTAGGTCTCCGGATCGACCTCGATGTCCGGTGTCAGATCGTTGAGGATCATCGAGGCCTTGGAGATGTTGCGCGTGTTGCGCACCGGCAGAAGCTGCTTGGCCACCCCCAGTCGCCCGCGAAGGCCCGCGTCGATCGCCGCCTGCGAAACGAAGGTGACGGAGGAATTCGTGCGGCTCTTGCCGAAGGCGCCGAACATCGGACGGTAGTGCACCGGCTGCGGCGTGGGGATCGAGGCATTGGGATCGCCCATGGGCGCCATCGCGATGGAGCCGCCGAGCAGGACCATGTCCGGCTTCACGCCGAAGAAGGCCGGATTCCACAGGACGAGGTCCGCCCGCTTGCCGACCTCGATGGAACCGATCTCATGGCTGAGGCCGTGGGCGATCGCGGGATTGATCGTGTATTTCGCGATATAGCGGCGGATACGCAGGTTGTCGTTGTCGCCGGTCTCGCCGGCGAGCCGACCGCGCTGCCGCTTCATCTTATCGGCGGTCTGCCAGGTGCGGATCGCCACCTCGCCGACGCGGCCCATGGCCTGGCTGTCGGAAGAGATGATCGAGAAGGCGCCGATATCGTGCAGGATGTCCTCCGCCGCGATCGTCTCCTTGCGGATGCGGCTCTCCGCGAACGCGATGTCCTCGGGGATCGACGGCGACAGGTGATGGCAGACCATCAGCATGTCGAGATGCTCGGCGATCGTGTTGACCGTGTAGGGCCTGGTCGGATTGGTGGAGGACGGGATGACGTTGGCATGGCCGCAGACCTTGATGATGTCCGGCGCGTGCCCGCCGCCCGCTCCTTCGGTGTGGAAGGCGTGGATCGTGCGGCCCTTGATGGCGGCGATCGTGTCCTCCACGAAGCCGCTTTCGTTGAGCGTGTCCGTGTGGATCATCACCTGCACGTCGTAGTCGTCGGCGACGGAGAGGCAGCAGTCGATGGCGGCCGGCGTGGTGCCCCAGTCCTCGTGCAGCTTAAGCGAGGAGGCCCCGGCCTTCACCATCTCTTCGAGCGGCGCCGGCAGCGAGGCGTTGCCCTTGCCGGCGAGCGCGAGGTTCATCGGGAAGGCGTCGAAGCTCTCGATCATGCGCTCTATGTGCCAGGCGCCGGTGCAGGTGGTCGCGAGCGTGCCGTGCGCCGGGCCGGTGCCGCCGCCGAGCATCATGGTGATGCCGCTCGAAAGCGCCTCCTCGATCTGCTGCGGGCAGATGTAGTGGATATGCGCATCCATGCCGCCCGCCGTAAGGATCTTCCCTTCGCCGGCGATCACCTCCGTCGAAGGGCCGACGATGATGGTGACGCCCGGTTGCGTATCGGGATTGCCGGCCTTGCCGAGAGCGGCGATGCGTCCGTCCTTGAGGCCCACATCGGCCTTGAAGATGCCTGCATGGTCGATGACGAGGGCATTGGTGATGACCGTGTCGACGGCCCCCTCGGCGCGCGTCGCCTGGCTCTGGCCCATGCCGTCGCGGATGACCTTGCCGCCGCCGAACTTCACCTCGTCGCCGTAAGCGGTGAAATCCCTCTCCACCTCGGCGAAAAGCTCCGTGTCGGCAAGGCGCACCTTGTCGCCGGTGGTGGGGCCGAACATGCCGGCATAGGCGGCGCGGGACATTCTGTAGGACATGGTCAGCTTCCCCGGGAGGCAGGAGTCTTGTTCTGGTGGTCGAGGCGGTCGAGACGGCCGGCGGCGATGCGCGCATCCACCCAGCGCCGCTCGGCGGCGAAGGGGTGCCATTGCCAGCCTTCATGGCCGAAGCCGGCGATCGAGACGCGATCGCCGTCCTTTGCGACATTGTCGAGCACATGGGCGATCACGATCAGGCCGGAGCTCGCCACCACATAGGGCGGCGGATCGAATGCGGCGAGCGAAGCATCGACGGCCCGGTGGACAGCCGCGGGAACGACGTCCAGCCGCCGGCCGGTGACGCGCGCGAAGGTGTCGAAACCGATCGTGTAGTCGTCGCAGAAATCATCGAGATCGGGATGGCTTTCCGCAAGCGGCGAGCGCATGGCGGCGAACATCTCCGATGTGCGCACGCACCAGATTTCCTTAGCCTGCCGCACCGCATCGCTCGCCTTCCATCGTCCGCCAGCGAGCATCTCCAGCGCCGGGCGGCCGGTGTTGCAGACGGCGACGACATCCGTCTTCGTGCCGCCGGGACCCGCCGAGCGGCAAAGGTTGAAGCGGATCACGATGTCGGCAGAATCGATCGCACCGGCCAGGCCTTCGGGAATGTTGCCGTTTCCGACGATGGCGATCCTGCGCGACACCCGTTCGTTCCTCAGTTTTCCGTCTCGTAGACGGCTTTCAGCTCGGCGGTGCGCTTGCGCGTGAGATCGGCCAGGCAGCCGGAGACGAGCATGGGCTCCATCGAGCCTCCCCTCGCCTCGAAACCTGCCAGCTCGCACTGTCCGTCGCGGTAGCCGATCCAGGACCGCTGGGCACGCTTCAGCGCATCGACGGCGCCGACATAGTGCTCGCCCAGGTCCTTGAGCTCCTCATCCATCGCGCGGGCGGCGTCCATCGCCTTCTTGTAGACGGTGTTCAGCTCGGCGTCCGCCGCCTCGTATTCGCGATGGGCGCAGATGTTGAGATCGGACTGTGTCACGGCCTTGTCGCAGTTGACCTCGGGCTCGCCGTCCTGCGCCGGGGCGAAAGAGGCAGAGAAAAGAAGGAAAGGGACGGCGAGCAGTAA
Organism: Shinella agrisoli; assembly: GCF_046557955.1. Lineage (NCBI taxonomy): Bacteria > Pseudomonadati > Pseudomonadota > Alphaproteobacteria > Hyphomicrobiales > Rhizobiaceae > Shinella > Shinella agrisoli. The sequence goes on from NZ_JBJIEP010000014.1 coordinate 119,597, forward strand.
GCGGCAGCATGAAGACATGTCAGAGTTTCCCCATCACGTTCTGGCGGAAGCCGTAGATTTCCCGCTTGCCCGCGAAGGGAACAAGGCGGACGGTGCGCGTCTGGCCGGGCTCGAAGCGCACGGCCGTGCCGGCCGGAATGTCGAGGCGCAGCCCCCGCGTCTTCTCGCGATCGAAGGAAAGAGCGGGATTGGTCTCGTAGAAATGATAGTGGCTGCCGACCTGGATCGGCCGGTCGCCGGTATTGGAGACGTCGAGGGACGTGACCGGCAGGCCGGCGTTGAGTTCGATGTCGCCGTCTGCGACGATAACTTCACCCGGGATCATGGCTTTTCCTCACGCATGGCCTCACCGGATCGGTTCGTGCACGGTCACGAGCTTCGTGCCGTCGGGAAAGGTCGCTTCCACCTGGATATCGTGGATCATCTCGGCAATGCCCTCCATCACCTGGTCGCGCGTCAGCACATGGGCGCCCGCTTCCATCAGCTCGGCGACGGGGCGGCCGTCGCGTGCGCCCTCGACGACGAAATCGGTGATCAGCGCGATGGCCTCGGGGTGGTTCAGCTTCACGCCGCGTTCCAGCCGTCTGCGGGCCACGATCGCCGCCATGGCGATCAGCAGTTTGTCTTTCTCGCGGGGGGTGAGGTTCATGGGCGATCCATCGCGTTGTTCCCAAAGCTGCCGTGCAATATATGCGGCCGTCTTGCGCGCACGACATACGCAAAACAGGAAGCGGGGCACGGCACGCGATCCGAAAGGCCGTATGCGCGCCTCAGAGAGTCCAGACTTTCGGCACGCTCGCGCCGTTGCGCAAGCGCGAAATAAGCGGAACGAGTTTTTTTCTGAGCGCGAAGCCGTCGGCCGCGACCAAGCGGGCAACGAGCTTGTCCTGCCATTGGCTGACGCCGCCCTCGGCCCCTTCCAAAAGCCGGCGCAGCGGCGCCAGATACGCTTCCGCATCGGCCCCGCAATAGAGCACGGTGGCAAAGGCGCGCTGACCGGCGAGCACGGCACGGTCGCCGGTCAGCGCCGCGACATCGCCGTGCAGATGCGTCTCTTCCGCATGGATCAGCTTTCCCGCGCGGCGGACGCGCCAGCGGTCGCGGAAGAGACCCGTTTCCACCCGCTCGCCCATCGCCTTGCGGCCGAGCAGGACGGCCTCGACGGCCAGGAAGGCGGCATCCCCGTCGAGGTCGACCTCCAGCCGGCGGTCGAGGGCGGAGCGGTCGAAGAGGATGGTTTCCTGCGGCAGCCAATCCACGCGCGCTCCCGCCCCCACCTTGATCCGCGTTTCGACCGCCGCAGTGGAGGCATTCGCCTTGTAGACCCGTTCGCAGGCCTGCGTCGTCGCCGTCAGGCGGGTGCCCGCGCCCCCTTCGAACGCCCAGTCGATGCGGTCGCCGCCCGTCAGCCCGCCGGCCGTGTTGATGAGAACGGCCTCCATCGTGCCGTCGAAGGTTTTCGGCAGGCGGATCTTGGCGCACCCCTCCTGGTAGAGCACGTCGAGCCGCGTGCCGGCATGGGAAGCCTTCGCGGCAAGCCTGCCCGTGCCGCGCGCGCGTTGCGCCTTCCCTTCGTCAGCAAGCGGTCGTTCCACGTGTGCGTTCATATCCATCGAGTGCCGGATACAAGAGGCAGGGCCCCGACTTTCCGGCAGGTTCCACGATGCCGGCGGGTTGCGCAAGCATGCGCCGCAAATCGGCGCGCTGTTTCCGGGCGAAAGAAGCCGGCCGGCGGCTCGCCACGAAAAAGCCCGGCGCGAAGGCCGGGCCAGAGATCCGGTCGGCCGGGCGGCATGCATGTGCCGCCCGTTCCACAAGAAACGACTACTCGTTCTGGACGTAGGTGAACTTGCCGTCCTCACCCTTCTTCCAGGTGTACATGACGTAGTCCGGACGGGTGATGTCGCCCTTCTCGTCAAAGCCGAGCTCGCCGATGGCGGTCTGGAACGGACCCTTCGACTTGATGGCTTCGGCGACGGCCTGCGGGTCTACGCCGCCGGCAGCCTTGGCGCCTTCGGCGATGACCTGAACGGCCGCATAAGCGTAGAGCGTGTAGGCCTCCGGCTCGAAGCCGGCGGAGCGGAACTTCTCGACGAGGTCCTTTGCAGCCGGGTTCTTGCGCGGGTCGGGCGCGAACGTCATCAGCGTGCCGTCAACGGCATCGCCGGCGATGGAAGCCAGTTCGTTGGAGACGATGCCGTCGCCCGAGATGAAGGTGGCCTTCAGGCCCTGGTCGGCGGACTGGCGCTCGATGAGGCCGAACTCGGTGTGCAGGCCGCCCCAGTAGACGACCGAGACGCCGGCTTCCTTCATCTTGGCGATGAGAGCGGAAAAGTCCTTGTCGCCGACGTTGACGCCTTCGTAGAGGGCTTCGGTGACGCCGGCTTCGTTCATCGACTTCTTGGTTTCGTCGGCAAGGCCCTGGCCGTACGGGGTCTTGTCGTGCAGCACGGCGACCTTCGCGTCCTTGAAGTTGGCAGCGATGAAGGAGCCTGCCACCGCGCCCTGCTGGTCGTCACGGCCGCAGGTGCGGAACGTGTTCCACAGGCCGCGCTCGGTATAGGTCGGGTTGGTGGAAGCCGGCGAAATCTGCAGGATGCCGTTTTCGGCGTAGATTTCGGAAGCCGGGATGGAAACGCCCGAGTTGAAGTGGCCGACCACGAACTTAACGCCGTCAGCGACGAACTTGTTGGCGACCGAAACGCCCTGCTTCGGGTCCGACACGTCGTCGCCGAGCACGACCTTGATCTGCTCGCCGTTGATGCCGCCGGCTGCATTGATGTCGGCGGCGGCCTGCTCGGCACCCTTCTGCAGCTGTGCGCCGAACGCGGCGTTCGGACCGGTCAGCGGGCCGCCGACGCCGATCAGGATGTCGGCCCAGGCGCTGCCGCTGAAAGCGACCATTGCAGCCAAAGCAACAGCCGACATGAGAGACTTCTTCATCTTGTTACTCCCAAATTTATAGCGGGCTGGTTTCAACCGGTCGCAATACCCGCATTCATTGCGCCGATATCGTCGTGCCGCGGCCGGTGCCGGCCGCGAAGTTCCCTCTGGTTATTTGGACTTCCATGAAAAAGGCGACGCCTTTTCATAGAGCCAGTAGTAGTTGTTGGTCATTTGCCGCGTACGGTAGTAGCGGTAGCCGAGCGTAGCAAACAACAAAAGCACGATCGTGTCCACGACATAGTACTGCACCGTCAGCATGGTGCCGTGGAACAGCGCGTGGTGGATGAAGCGGATCGCGACGCCCAGCAAAAGGACGTAGACGACGAGCGTTCCGTAGTTCTGCCAGTTTTCCGCGACGCTCTTGCCGGTGCGCCAGGCAGTCCACCCGCCCATGATGACGGTGATGAACAGGAACTGCCAGATGGACGGCTCTTCGTAGAGAATTCCCTGCATTGTCTTACCCCTTCCCCGTCAGTGCCTGCCGCCTTCGAGATAGGCCGCGCGCACTTCCGGATTGGCCAGAAGCTCCTTGCCCGAGCCGCTCATCGTCACCTGCCCGTTGACCATCACATAGGCCCGGTCGGAGAGCTTCAGCGCGGCGAAAGCGTTCTGCTCGACGAGGAACACGGTCAGCCCCTGCTCCTGGTTCAAGACCTTGATGGCGTCGAAGATCTGCTTGACGATCAGCGGCGCAAGGCCGAGCGACGGCTCGTCGAGCAGCAGCAGCTTCGGGCGCGCCATCAGCGCGCGGCCGATGGACAGCATCTGCTGCTCGCCGCCGGAAAGCGTGCCGCCGCGCTGGCTCTGGCGCTCCTTGAGCCGCGGGAAGAGCGTGTAGATCTTTTCCACGTCCTCGTTGAAATACTTCAGATTGTCGAGGCTCGCGCCCATCTGGAGATTTTCGTACACGGTCATGCGCGGGAAGATGCGGCGGCCTTCCGGCGACTGCGCGATGCGGCGCCGCGCGATGAGATGCGTCGGCAGGCGGGTGATGTCCTCGCCGTCGAAGGTGACGGTGCCGGTGCGTGCCTGGGGGCTGCCGCAGATCGTCATCATCAGGGTCGACTTGCCGGCGCCGTTCGCACCGATGAGGCTGATGATCTCGCCCCTCTTCACCTCGACGTTGACGCCCGCGAGCGCGCGGATGTTGCCGTAGTAGGTTTCCACGCCCTGAACGCTGAGAAGCGTATCGCTCATTGGTGCGTACCTCCCTCAGTGCTTTCGATCTCCTCGATTTCCTCGATCACCTCTTCGACCTCATCATCTTCGACACCGAGATAGGCCGCGATAACCTTCGGATCGTTCTTCACATGGTCCGGCGTGCCGTCCGAAATCTTCTGCCCGTATTCGAGCACGACCACATGGTCGGAAATCTCCATGACGACCGACATGTCGTGCTCGATGAGCAGGATCGACGTGCCGCTGTCCTTGCGGATGGAGCGCAGGAGCTCGTTGAGCGCCAACGATTCGCGCGGGTTGAGGCCGGCCGCCGGCTCGTCGAGGCACAGGAACTCCGGCCCGGTGCACATGGCGCGGGCGATTTCCAGGCGCCGCTGTGCGCCATAGGGAAGGTCGCCCGCCGGATCGTCGGCGCGCGCGATGAGGTTCGCCTTTTCCAGCCAGTATTTCGCGACATCGATGGATTCCGCCGAGGCCTTCTTGTAGGCCGGCATGCCGAGGAGGCCGAGGATGGTGTAGCCGGACGCCTTCATCAGCATGTTGTGCTGGGCGACGAGCAGGTTCTCCAGAACCGTCAGGCCCGAGAAGAGCCGAATGTTCTGGAACGTACGCGCGACCTTCGCGTCGCGGGTGATCTCGAAATCGGCCATGCGTTCCAGAAGGAAGCTCGTGCCTCCCTTCTGGCGCATGGTGATCATGCCCATGGTCGGCTTGTAGAAGCCGGTCACGCAGTTGAAGACCGTGGTCTTGCCGGCCCCGTTCGGGCCGATGAGCGCCGTGATCTCGCCGCGCTCGGCCTCGAAGGAGAGGTCGTTGATGGCCATCAGGCCACCGAAGCGCATCGAGAGATGCTCGACTTTCAGGATGGGATCGTTCGTCATCGTGTTCGTCGCTACCGTATTCGTCCCGGAGGCCATCAACCGTGCCCTTCCTTGGTGAAGCTGCCGGCGACCGCCTTGCGCTCCTTCAGGAACGCGGTCGGCTCGCGGCTTCCGACGAAGCCGCGCGGCTTCCAGACCATGACGGTCACCATCGCAAGACCGAAGATCAGCATGCGGTACAGTTCCGGCGTGAAGTCGGGCCCGAAGATCTGCTTCAGGAACTGCATCTCGCGCAGGAGCTCGGTACCGCCGACCATCACCACCGCGGCGACGGCGATGCCGACGAGCGAACCCATGCCGCCGAGAACCACGATGGCGAGGATGATCGCCGATTCGAGGAAGACGAAGGATTCCGGCGAGACGAAGCCCTGGCGCACGGCGAAGAAGGAGCCGGCGAAGCCGCCGAACATCGCGCCGATGGCGAATGCCGTCAGCTTGGTCATCACCGTGTTGATGCCGAGCGAGCGGCAGGCGATCTCGTCCTCGCGCAGCGCTTCCCAGGCCCTGCCGATCGGCATGCGGCGCAGGCGGATCGTCACGTAGGCGGTCAGAAGCGCGAGCGCCAGGATGAGGTAGAAGAGGAAGACCTTGTAGTAGGCCGAGGACATCGGCAGGTCGAAGGCCTTGGCGAAGTTGTTCGGCGCGCTGACGTCGAAGGACCAGATGCCGAAGACCGAAGCCTTCGGAATGCCCGAGACGCCGAAGGTGCCCCTGGTCACTTCCGTCCAGTTGATGAGGACGAGACGGATGATCTCGCCGAAGGCCAGCGTCACGATGGCGAGGTAGTCGCCCTTGAGGCGCAGCACCGGAAAGCCGAGGATCATGCCCCAGAAGGCGGCGAGGATGCCGGCAAGCGGCAGGAGGATCCAGAAGGAGAAGCCGAACTGCTGCGACAGCAGCGCGTAGGAATAGGCGCCGACCGCATAGAAGGCGACGTAGCCGAGGTCGAGCAGGCCGGCAAGGCCGACCACGATGTTCAGGCCCCAGGCGAGCATCACGTAGATGAGGATCTGGATGCCGAAGTTGTCGACCCACTTCAGCGAGCCCTGCACGCCGAAGATCAACATGGCGGCAATCGGGTAGAGGATGAGGGCGACGATGGCGATCTTGCTGAAATTGCGCTTGAAGAAGCCTTCCTCGACCTCCTCGCCGATCTTCGCCACGGCGGCGGCCTTGCGGGCGGCCATCCAGGGGCGGACGTAGGCGACGGTGAGGAAGCGGCCGACGGCGGCGACGATCACGAAGACCGCGAGCAGCCCCCAGCGCTGGTTCAGCACGAGCTCGTTGCGGATGTTCTGCGTGGTCTCGAGACCGACGAAGAGAACGAACAGGCCGAGCGAGACGAGGCCGGCGTAAAAGCCCTCGCGCAGAGCCCGCGCCGTCAGGTTCCCGCCGGCGCTCTCATGGGTGTTGGAGATGTTGGACATGAATCAAACCTTCTCGACTTCCGGTCGTCCGAGGATGCCGGACGGCTTGAAGATCAGGACGATGGCGAGGATGGAGAACGTCGCGACGTCCTTGTAGTCGATGGTGAAGTAGGCGGACCACAGGCTCTCGATGAGGCCGATGAGCATGCCGCCCAGAACCGCGCCCGGAAGCGAGCCGATGCCGCCCAGGACCGCGGCCGTGAAGGCCTTGACGCCCGGAATGAAGCCGTCGGTGAAGACGGTCACGCCGTAATACATCAGGTACATCGTGCCGGCGACGGCGGCGAGGCTCGCACCCATGATGAAGGTCACGGAGATCGTCCGGTCGACGTCGATGCCGAGCAGGGCCGCCATCTTGCGGTCCTGTTCCGTCGCGCGCTGGGCCCTGCCGAGCGAGGTCTTGTTGACGATGTACCAGAAGGTCGTGAGCAGGATGACCGTCAGCAGCATGATGATGATCTGCTTGAGCGATATCGCGATGCCGAAGACGTTGTAGACCGACGACACCAGCGGCGGGATCGGCTTGTTGCGCGGACCCTGCGTGACCTGGATGAAGTTCGACAGCGCGATCGACATGCCGATCGCGGTGATGAGCGGCGCGAGGCGGAAGGAGCCGCGCAAGGGCCGGTAGGCCACCTTCTCGATCGTCCAGTTCCACAGCGATGCCGTGAGCATCGCCGCGGCGATCATGACCAGCAGCAGAAGGACGACCGGCAGGCCGACGAACACGCTGGTGAGGACCAGGAAGGTGATGAGAGCGGCAAATCCACCCAGCATGAAGATATCGCCATGGGCGAAATTGATCATGCCGATGATGCCGTAAACCATGGTGTAGCCGATGGCTATCAGACCATAAATCGAACCAAGCGTCAGCCCGTTGACGAGCTGCTGGACGAAATACTCCATATATAATCCCCTGGATGCGGTTCCTGAGGGCCGCATCTCTTGTTCTTGCCGCTCGTTTTTTGAGCTTGTTTAGTCAATGCGGATTCCATACCGCTTTCGATACAAAAAGGAAGCCCAAAAAGCCGTGATCGACAATTTCTTTAGCGGGAAGCGTTAAATGACGCATTTAACGCCATGGAAACCAAAAAACCGGCACGGAAAACGGCGCCCTTGCCCAAAAAGATGCACCGGAGCGCAGGAGCGGCGTTCCGATCTGAAACACCCTCTCCCGTGACGCGTATCGCTCAGCCACGCATTCTTTCACCGGAAGGATCGAAGAGCGGCTCAGGCTGCAAGCGCGCGGGCAGCATCTCGCCCAGAAGCTCGATCGACCAGCCCGCCTCGACGTCCGCGACCTCCTTCGGGACATAGCCCACCGCAACGGAGACGCCGGCGGCATGGGCATAGCCGCCGGACGTCACCCAGCCGCGCACCTGCCCGTCCAGGTAGATCGGCTCGTCGCCGATGACGTCCGCGTCCCTCGCCTCGACGATGAACGTTCGCAGCCGCAGCGCGCCGCCCGCCTCCCGCTCGGCCTTCGCGGCCGCCTTGCCGATGAAGTCCGCCGGCTTGCCGAGAGCCACGAAGCGCTCCAGCCCCGCCAGGTCGAGCCGGAGGTCAGCTCCGAGCGTTCCACGAGCACCACGTCGGTCCAGCCGAATTTCGTGAGATGATAGAGGACGGAACAGCCGACGACGCCGCCCCCGATGACGACGACCCTTGCATGGCTCTTCATGGAAAACTCCGGCTTCGGCGGGTTGAAGGGATTGCGATACTGCGGACGCAACGCAGCCTATGGGGTCCCCGGCATGCCTCACAAGCCCCTGGTGCGAAGCGCCGTGTCGCTCGGGATGTTTTGTCAGCGCGTGGCGAAGTCCACCGACAGGCCGAAGCTGCGGGCCATCACCTTCAGGTCGTCCACCAGCGCCTCGGCGAAGCTGCGCGTCACGACGAGGTCGAAGCAGTCTTCGCCGGTGCGGGCGAGGTTGACCGGCACGCGATTGCACAGCACGTTCGCCGCGCGGCCGACCGGAAAGGCGGCCGGATGAAGATCGGCGGCAATGCCGTTCGCAAGGATGCGGGCGACGTGCGGACCGGACAGCGTCAACGCGACGCGCCCATGGCTCTGGTCGACGACATAGGCGAAGTCGCCGAGCCGGACGGCAAGCTCGGCGGCGAGCGTTTCCGGCGCATGAACCTCGGACAGCGCCAGCCATTCGCCGGGGCCGGAAAAGCGGGCCTCGAACGCGCCGTCCGCGACGAGAATGCCTGCTGCCTCGGCCGTCCGGCCGGGCGCCGCCAACACCATGGCGATCGCCGTCGCGCGGTGGACGGCGAGATGGTTCGCCCGCCGCTCGGAAATCGCTCCGATCGTGCCGTCCAGCGCATGCACCGCCTGGTAATCGTAAGCCATCGTCCTCACCTCACGCCATCAGCTTGCGGTTTTCCGGGTCGACGAAGACGGGATCGCAGACCTCCGCCATGGTCTCGACACCGCGCAGCTGATCCCAGACCACGATCTTCTCGCCGTAGCGCTCGCGGCCGGACTTGAGGAAGGCGAGCGCGATATGGCTGCCGATCGTCGGCGAGAAGCAGGCGGAGCTGACCCAGCCCTGGTCGTTCAGCGTCGAGGGCTTGGCACCGTCCTTGAGCAGGTGCGCGCCGGCCCGCATGTCCCTGTCCCCTTCCAGGGCCTTGAGCCCGACGAGCTGCGCGCGGTCCGCCGCCGTCAGGCCGAAGCGGCCGGAGAGCCGCTTGCCGATGAAATCCGGCTTGCTGCCCGCCATCATGCGGCCGAGGCCCGCATCGTCCGGCGTCACGCGGCCGTCGAGTTCGGCATGGGTCACGTGGCCCTTCTCGATGCGCAGCACGTTCAGCGCCTCGACGCCGTAGGCGCAGATGCCGTGCGGCGCGCCCGCCCGCATCAGCGCATCCGCCACCGCCTCGCCGTAGCCTGCCGGCACCGCCAGCTCATAGGCGAGCTCGCCGGAAAAGGAGATGCGGAAAAGCCGCGCCTTGAGATTGCCCTTCAGCCGCACCTCGCGGGCGGCGAGGAACGGAAAGGCCGCGTTGGAAAGGTCGTCCTCGACGACGGCCTGCAGGATCGCGCGCGCCTTCGGCCCGGCGATCGACATCTGCGCCCACTGGTCCGAAACGGAGAGGAAACGCACGCGCAATTGCGGCCAGAGCACCTGCGCTGCATATTCCATATGCGACAGCACCCCGGCCGCCATCGCCGTCGTGGTGGTGACGATGAAATGCGTCTCGGCCAGCCGGCTCACCGTGCCGTCGTCGTAGACCATGCCGTCCTCGCGCAGCATCAGGCCGTAGCGCGCCTTGCCGACGGGCAGCTTCAGCACGGGATTGCAATAGAGCCGGTTGAGGAATTCGGCCGCATCGGGCCCGAAGACCTCGATCTTGCCGAGCGTCGAGACGTCGCAGAGCCCGGCATTCTCGCGCACCGTGCGCACCTCGCGGTCGACGCTCTCGCGCCAGGTCTTCTCGCCGGCCTTCGGGAACCAGGACGCGCGGTACCAGAGTCCGGCATCCACGAAGGCCGCGCCGTTGCGCGCCGCCCAGCCATGCAGGGGCGAGCGGCGGACGGGCATGGCATGCTCGTCGCGCGCCGTGCCGGCGAGCGCGCCGAAGGAGACGGGCGTATAGAACGGCCGGAACGTCGTCGTGCCGACCTCCGCGGGGCTGACGCCCCGCATGGCGGCGAGGATGCCGACCGCGTTGATGTTGCCGAGCTTGCCCTGGTCCGTCGCCATGCCGCCCGTCGTGTAGCGCTTGGCGTGCTCGACATGGCCGAAGCCCTCGCGCACGGCGAGGCCGAGGTCCTTGGTGTGCACGTCGTTCTGGAAATCGACGAAGGCTTTGGATTTCGCGCCCGGCACGTGCCAGAGCGCCGTGAAGGACGGATCGATCTCCTCGCCGACGGCGGGACGCTCGAAGCCGGCGACGGGGCGGCCAAGAGCCTCCACGGCGGCCGCCGCCTTCTGCGCGCCGTCGTCGAGGCATTCGCGGAGACGATAGCGGCCCGCCGCCGCACCCGCCGTCACGAGGCCCGGGCCGACATCCGGCGCCAGGAACGCCTGCAGCGCCTCGGACCAGACCGGCCGGCCGCCGCGCTGGCAGGCAAGGTGGATGACCGGGCTCCAGCCGCCGGACATGGCGACCGCATCGCAGGCGATCAGTTCCTCGAAACCGCCGCGGTCCGCGACGATCGCGCGGACCCGCCGGCGGCCCCGGGTGTCGACGATGGAGCCGCCGCGAATAAGCCGGACCCCGTCCGGCGCCCTGTCGGCGGCGTCCGCGCGGCTGTCGATGAGCGCGGCGATCCCGATGCCCTGCGCCGCAAGGTCCCGTGCGGTGCGATAGCCGGAAGAGCCGTTGGTGTAGACGGCGACCGACGTGCCGACGGCGACGCCGAAACGGTTGGCATAGGTGCTGGCGGCGCTGGCCGTCAGGATGCCCGGCCGGTCGTTGCCGCCGAAGACCAGCGGCCGCTCCTCCGCGCCGGCGGCGAGGACCGCGCGCTTCGCCACGATGCGCCACAGGCGCTCGGCGGGTTTGGCCGCGTCCACGGCCGCACTGTGCTTCTGCACCCGTTCGACGGCACCGAAGACATTGTCGTCGTACCAGCCGAAAACGGTAGTGCGCGGCAGCAGGGTGACGTTCGGGCTGTTCTGGAGCTCTTCGACCGCACGGCGGGCGAAGACGAAGGGCGCCTCGCCGTCCAGCCGGGTCGTTTCGTAGAGCAGCGCGCCCCCGAGGACGAAATCCTGCTCGGCCAGGATGACGCGCAGGCCCGAGCGGGCTGCGACGAGCGCCGCGGCAAGGCCCGCAGGACCCGAGCCGACGACCAGCAGGTCGCAATGCGCCCAGCTCTTCTCATAGGAGTCCGGATCGCGCGGCAGGTCCGTGCGGCCAAGGCCCGCGGCGCGCCGGATCAGCGGCTCGTAGACCTTCTCCCAGAAGGCGGCGGGCCACATGAAGGTCTTGTAGTAGAAGCCGGCGGAGAGGAACCGCGACAGGCGGTCGTTCACCGCACCGACATCGTAGGCAAGGCTTGGCCAGCGATTCTGGCTGGCCGCGACGAGGCCGTCGTAGAGCTCCGCGACCGTCGCCTTTGTGTTCGGGTCACGCCGGGCGCCGCTGCCGATGGTGACGAGCGCGTTCGGCTCCGACGGGCCGGCCGTCACGATGCCGCGCGGGCGATGGTACTTGAAGCTGCGGCCGACGAGCAGCCTGTCGTTGGCGATGAGCGCCGAGGCGAGCGTGTCCCCGGCATGCCCCGTGAGATCCGTGCCGTCGAAGGAGAACCGGACGGCATGGCTGCGGTCGATAAGGCCGCCGGAAGGCAGGCGATGGGCGGTCACTGTGCGCCTCCCCTCTCTGCGGCGGCATCGGTCACGGAAAACACCTCGTGGGTGAAATTGTCCCGCTCCACCACCAGCCAGCGCCGGCAGCCTCCGACATGCTGCCAGTGCTCGCGAATGCGCCCGCGCGGATTGGCGCGGATATGCACATAGTCGTGCCAGGCCTCGTCCGCGGCCATCGGCGCGGGGCGGACGGGCGTGGCATCGCCGCGAATGGAGAACTCCTCCTTGGGGCGCGTGCCGCAGTGCGGACAGGAAATCAGGCTCGCCATGGCTCAGCTCAATGCAGGTTCGGCTGGGTGCCCGCACCCGCCTCGTCGATCGGAAAACCGCGCTCGAAGCGATCGAGCCGGAGCGCGCGCGCCACGTGATGGCTCTCTCCCCTGGCGATCAGATGCGCAAAACAGAAGCCCGAGGCCGGCGTCGCCTTGAAACCGCCGTAGCACCAGCCGCAGTTGAGATAGAGGTTGTCGATGGGCGTGCGGTCGATGATCGGCGAACCGTCCATCGACATGTCCATCACGCCGCCCCAGGCGCGCAGCACGCGCACGCGCGAAAGGCCGGGGATCATCGTCACCCCCTCCTCCATGACGTGTTCCACGGTCGCAAGGTTGCCGCGCTGGGCATAGGAGGAATAGCCGTCGATCTCCGCGCCGAAGACGAGGCCGCCCTTGTCGGACTGCGAGATATAGAAGTGTCCCGCGCCATAGGTGATGACGTGGTCGATGCAGGGTTTCAGGCCCTCGGTCACGAAGGCCTGCAGGACATGGCTCTCGAGCGGCAGCTTCAGGCCGGCCATCTCGCCGACGCGGGAGGAGTTGCCGGCCGCCGCCAGCGCCAGCCTGTTGCAGCCGATGAAGCCCTTCGTCGTCTCCACGCCGGTGACGGTTCCGTTTTCGCGGCGGATGCCGGTGACCTCGCAGTTCTGGATGAGATCGACGCCGAGCCGGTCGGCGCCGCGCGCAAAGCCCCAGGCGACCGCATCGTGCCGCGCCGTGCCCGCGCGCCGCTGCAGGAGGCCGCCGACGATCGGGAAGCGGGCATGGTCGAAATTGAGGAAGGGCAGCATCTTCTTCAGCGTTTCGCGGTCGAGAAGCTCGGCCGGGACGCCCTCCATCATCATGGCGTTGCCGCGCCGGATATAGTGGTCGCGCTGGCCGTCGTTGTGGAAGAGGCTGATGAGGCCGCGCTGCGAGAACATCACATTGTAGTTGAGCTCCTTCTCCAGCCCCTCCCAGAGCTTCATCGAGAACTCGTAGAACGGTTCGTTGCCGGGCAGCATGTAGTTCGAGCGCACGATGGTCGTGTTGCGCCCGACATTGCCGGAGCCGAGATAGCCCTTCTCCACCACCGCGACGTTGCGCACGCCGAATTCCCTGGCAAGGTAATAGGCCGTCGCCAGGCCGTGGCCGCCGCCGCCGACGATGATCACGTCGTAATGCGGCTTCGGCTGCGGCTCCCGCCAGGCGGGCTTCCAGCCGAGGTTTCCGGCAAAGGCTTGCTTGAAGATCGAAAGGGCGGAGTAGCGCATGCGAAATCCCGGGTCAGTCGCGCCACATTCGCATATGCAGCACAAACAGCAAGACGGGGCGGCGTCGCAGCCCCGCGCAGGTGCGACTCTTTCCACATGAGCGCGACGGCGCAGGACATTGCTTTCGCACCGGCGCGCGTCTAAGCCATGGGCAGAAGAGGCCGGAGACCATGCAGCCAGACGCCGCGGAACTGAAACGGGTGATGGAGAGCGCAGCGCTCGCTGCCGCCCGCGCGATCATGGCCGTCCACAGCGCCGGGCCGGACGTGCAGTACAAGCCGGACAGCTCGCCCGTGACCGCGGCGGACGAGGAGGCCGAGCGGCTGATCCTCGCCGCCATGGTGCGGCATTTCCCGAGCGTACCGGTCGTCGCCGAGGAGGCGGTCGCGGCCGGCCTCGTCCCGGACATTTCCGGCGGCCTGTTTTTCCTTGTCGACCCGCTCGACGGCACCAAGGAATTCGTCGCCGGCCGCAACGAGTTCACCGTCAACATCGCCCTTGTGCGCAAGGGCGTGCCCATCGCCGGCATCGTGCTGGCGCCGGCCCTGTCGAGCGGCTTCGTGGCGGTGGAAAACCGCGCCGAGCGCTTCACGGTGACGGGCGATTTCGCCGTGGGCGAACGCCGGCCGATCGGCTGCCGCAGTCGGGGCACGGCGCTGACCGCCGTCGCCAGCCGCTCGCACGACACGCCGCAGACCGCCCGCTTCCTCGACGATCACGGCATCGATGCCTGCACCGCCATCGGCTCGTCGCTGAAGTTCTGCCTCGTCGCCGAGGGCCTTGCCGACGTCTATCCCCGCTTCAGTCGCACGATGGAATGGGACACGGCGGCCGGCGACGCCGTGCTGCGCGCCGCCGGCGGCGAGACGCGCACGCTGGCCGGGGACCTGCTCGCCTACGGCAAGCGGAACCAGCCGCACGACGCCGATTTCGCCAATCCGAACTTCATCGCCGCCGGTGCCGGCTGGAGCATCGGCGCAGCCGCCGGGGCGAAGTGAACGCGACCTACCGGCGGTACTCCGCGACGAAGGCCGCAAAGCCCGCGACGAAATCGCGGAGCTTCTTCTCCGTCGCCTCGTCGGCGATCTTGCCGTCCTGGATGACGGTTCCGGCGCGCGAGACCATCAACTTCGTTCCGAACCACGGGACGGTGCCGAGCGTGCGCATGACGGGCAGCCAGGCCTCCTGCGACAGCAGGGTGCCGAAATTGCCCGGCGAGGCGCCGGTGATGGCGAAGGGCTTGCCGGCGAAGACGCGGGGAATGTCGGCGGACGGGCGGCTCATCCAGTCGATGGCGTTCTTGAAGACGCCGGGAATGCCGTTGTTGTATTCGGGCGTGAAGAGGATGACGCCATCCGCCGCCGCGACGAGATCCTTGAGGCGCGAGACCGCCTCGGGGATGCCGTCCTGCGCTTCCGCGTCGCCGTCGTAGAGCGGGATGCCCCGGATCGAGCCCTCGGCGATCCCGACACCCTCCGGCGCCATGGTCAGGGCGGCGCGCAGCAGCGCCGTGTTGAAGGAGCCCTTGCGCAGGCTGCCCGAGATTGCCACCAGTTTCGTCATGTCACCTCTCCATTCGATGGGTCCGGCAAAACCCCGGCGGGCGGCCTGCCGCGCCGGGGCTTTCGTTTCAGGTCAGGCGAGCGGTTTCAGCCGGGCCTCGATCTGCGCGCGGCGCGGTTCCAGGAAGGGCGGCAGCGACAGGCTCTCGCCCAGGGTCTCGAGCGGCTCGTCCACGACAAAGCCGGGCCCGTCCGTGGCGATCTCGAACAGGATCCCGTTCGGCTCGCGGAAATAGAGCGAGCGGAAGTAGAAGCGCTCGACCTCCCCGCTCGACGGCAGGCGGAAGCCGCGCAGCCGCTCCGTCCACGCGTGCAGCGCCTCGACGTCCGGCGCGCGGAAGGCGACATGGTGCACGGCGCCGGCGCCCTGGTGGGCGGCCGGCAGGTCCGGCTCGACGGCGACGTGCAGCTCGGCGGCGGGGCCGCCTTCACCCATCGAGAAGACATGGACGTCGCCCGCCCCCTCCGGGTTGGGATAGGTCGAGGTCTCCTTCATGTTCATCACATGGACGAGCACTGTTTGTGTGTTGCGGATGTCCGGCACGCTGAGCGTGATCGGTCCGAGGCCCTTGATCTGGTGTTCGGCCGGAACCGGGCTCTTTTCCCACGGGTTGGAAGGCGCACCAGCATCGTCGGCGACGAGGCGGAAGCGCTGGCCCTCGCCGTCCTCGAAATCCAGCGAGGCGCGGCCGCCGACATCGCGGATCTCGCCCGCCTTCACCTTCCGCTCGGCAAAGCGCGCCTTCCACCATTCGAGCGTGGCGAGGCTTGCAACGCGCAGGCCCGTACGCGAAACGCTGTGCGTGCCGCGCCGCTCGTGGCCCACCGGCCAGTCGAAGAAGGTGAGGTCCGTGCCGGGCGAGGCAAGCCCGTCGGCGTAGAAGAGATGGTAGGCGCTCGTATCGTCCTGGTTGACGGTCTTCTTGACGAGGCGCAGGCCAAGGACCTGCGTATAGAAGCGCAGGTTCTCCCGCGCGTTCGCGGTGATCGCCGTCAGGTGATGGATGCCTGTGAGCTGAAGGGCCATGATAAACTCCTCTCCGGAAACATCCGGGGTGTTCTGGTGCGTGCCCCGCTATCGGGGCCTTGCGTTGAAGCGAATATCGCCCCTTGCCTGCCCTCCCGGAAGATCGGACCGGGCGAACGGATTGTTCACTTTTCCTGAACGGCATCCCGATGCGCATGCACGACGCCGAACGGCCGCGTCACCCGCGCAAAACCGCCGTCCGGAGAGAACGCCTGTCCGCCCATTCTGTTCTAACGTTAGATCGTTCAAATTTTAGCGTTTCATAAACCAGCATGCGCCTACGCTGCCTGCCTGCGAAATGAATTCGTCCCTGCCTCGCCGCAAAGCCGGCATGTCCCGCCATTTTCCCATCGAATGCCGGCGCCGTTCTCGCGCCCGCCAGGAGACGATCGATGCTGCCAAAGACTGCGACTGCCCGAAACATGCTCGCCATCGTGGCGGCCGGTGTTGCCACGACCGTGGCCACAGCGGGCGTCCTGCTTTGGCTTTCCTACCATGCCGTGGAGGAGCGATCGATTTCGGAGATGGTCAACGCGGCCCAGGCAAGTGCGGGCAAGGTGGAGACGACCTTCGCGCAGGTGAAGACGCTGGGCTGGAACATCCGCTCGTCGCTCTTTGCCATGAAGGACACCGGCGCGCCGAGCCGCGAGGCGGCCGACGCCATGATGAAGCGCCTCCTGATGGACAACCCCTTCGCCGTCGGCCTCAGCACGGGCTGGGAGCCGGACGCCTTCGACGGCAAGGATGCCGACTACAAGGGAAAGCCCGGCCATGACGCGAGCGGCCGCTATGTCCCCTACATCATCCGCAATGACGGCGCTGCCGTGATCGAAGCGCTGGTCGACTACGACAAGGACGGCCCCGGCGACTACTACCAGGTGCCGAAGAAGACCGGCAAGGACCTGCTGACGGAACCCTACATCTATAATGTCGGCGGAAAGGACACGCTGATGACGTCCTTCATGGTGCCGCTGATGTTCGACGGCACCTTCAAGGCGGTGGCCGGCGTCGACGTCGCGCTCGATGCGCTCGCCGCCGACATGGCCGGGCTGAAGCCGCTCGGCGAAGGTTTTGTCGCGCTGCTCAGCCAGGGTGGCAGCATCGTCAGCCACCCCGATGCGGCGACGCTTGGCAAGACGCTGAAGGATTCCGGCCTCGACGTCGCCGCCTGGCAGCGGCTGATCGACAATCCCGGCAAGGTTTTCGAGATGGCCGATGCCGCCGGCGGCGCCTCCATGGCCGTTGCCGTCCCGGTGCCGCTGCAGCCCGGCACCACCTGGTTCGCCATCGTTTCGGTGCCGAAGTCCGTCCTCTTCGCCAGCCTCTCGATGCTCGCCATCACGTCCATCATCGTCATTGCGGTGGCCACGGGCCTGATGATCTCGATCGGCTGGCTCCTTGCAGCCCGCTTCCGCAAGCGGCTTGGCACGGTCATCGCCGCGACGAGCGAAATCGCCCGGGGCCGCACGGATGTCGACCTTTCCGAATCGGCCCGCCAGGACGAGATCGGCGAGATGGCCCGCTCGCTCGCCGTGCTGCGCGACGCCACGCTTGCCAAGATCCGCCTTGAAGGAGAGGCCGAGCAGAACCGGGCGCTTTCGGAAGAGGAACGTCGCCAGCGCGCCGAGGAGGCGGCCGAACGCGAGCGCCAGACGCGCGTCGCCGTCGAGGCGCTTGCCGAAGGCCTGCAGAAGCTCGCCGACGGCGACATGACGCACCGGATCGAGCAGGCCTTCGCCGGCTCGCTCGACCAGGTCCGCCTCGATTTCAACGCCTCGGTGGAAAAGCTGCAGGCGGCGCTTCGATCGGTCGGCAGCAACGCCAACGCCATCCAGGCCGGCTCTGCGGAGATCCGCTCCGCCTCCGACGACCTTGCCAAGCGCACCGAGCAGCAGGCGGCTTCCGTCGAGGAAACGGCAGCGGCGCTGGAACAGATCACCACCTCGCTCAAGGACGCCACCAAGCGGGCGGAGGACGCCGGCCAGCTCGTCGAGCGCACGCGCGCCGGCGCGGAGAAGTCGGGCGAGGTCGTCCGCCGCGCCGTGAACGCGATGAGCGGCATCGAGACCTCCTCGCGCGAAATCTCCAACATCATCGGCGTCATCGACGAGATCGCCTTCCAGACCAACCTGCTGGCGCTCAATGCCGGCGTCGAGGCGGCACGCGCAGGCGAAGCCGGCAAGGGCTTTGCGGTCGTCGCGCAGGAGGTGCGCGAGCTCGCCCAGCGCTCGGCCAATGCAGCCAAGGAGATCAAGGCGCTCATCACCAAGTCCGGCGAGCAGGTGCATCTCGGCGTCGCGCTCGTCGGCGAGACCGGCTCCGCGCTCACGGAGATCGTCAACCAGGTGCAGGAGATCGATCAGAATGTCGCGGCCATCGTGCGTTCGGCCCGCGAGCAGTCGACCGGCCTCAACGAGATCAGCGCGGCGGTGAACTCCATCGACCAGGGCACGCAGAAGAATGCGGCCATGGTGGAGGAGCAGACGGCCGCAAGCCATGCGCTGGCAACCGAGGCAGCGGCGCTGAACAGCCTTATCGCGCAGTTCCGCCTGGGCGCGAACGCCGCAGCGGCCCGCCCGGCAGCGCCCTCCGCCACGGAAAACCGCCCGGCCGCCTCGGGGGCAAGGGCGCTCGGCAACAAGCTCGCCCGCGCCTTCGGAGGCGGGCAGGCCGCGGCAGCGCAGGACTGGGAGGAGTTTTGAGCGTTCCAACGCGGGTTCGGGAAGGAAGGCGGCCGGCGACGGCCGCCTTTTTGTTGGGCGGAGGAGCGGGCGGGTTTTGCGCAATGCACAGGATTTGAACACGCCGCACCTCTCCCTGCGCCGGCCAACTCATTAGAAATTCATTTAATAAACTGAAATAATTGCTTTATCTTGCACCGCTCCCAATTGGCACGCTTCCTGCTTTCCTGTCGATAGGTCCAGAGGGGACCGAGATAGAAGCGTCCAAAGAACGACGCTCCGGCAAAGCCGTCGTGCAGCTTTATGGAAACCGAAAGAGGTTTCGAGGCTGCCGGCGGCTTTCTTGTTTTGCGGCCTCGGCGTCGCATCGCGCTAGGCTGCTGAAAAATATGATTTATTGTATTTTTCCGGCACGCCGCCTTCCCGATTGGCTTTTTGCAAGGACTCCGCCACACTCGCCTGCGGCATGCTCAACGCCTGATGGTGTTGAAGGCTTGCCAGTCTGCTCTTTGCGATATAATGAGGACCCACATTAAATGGGGTTTCTGCAACGGTGGAGACGACGATGACCCGATCGGGTAGAACGATGCTGGCGGCGATCCTGCTTTCCGCCGCCGCCTTGCCGGCCTGGGCCGATGGCGTGGCGCGGCCGGTGCGCATCGCGCCGGTGCATTTCGAGGACCGCGAACAGTCGATCACCATCACCGGCGAAGTGATCGCCCGGGTGGAGACGGATCTTTCCTTCCGCGTCGGCGGGCGCATTACCGGCTGGTTCGTCGATGTGGGCGATGCGGTCAAGGAGGGCCAGGTGCTGGCGCGGCTCGATCCGGAGGAGCAGAAGGCGGATGTCGAGGCCGCGGAAGCGGGCGTGCGCGCGGCGGACGCGCAGCTCAAGCTCGCCCGCACCAATTTCGAACGCCAGCGGTCGCTGCTGAACGACGGCATCAGCACGCGGCGCGATTTCGATGACGCCGAGACGGCGCTGCGCACCGCCGAAAGCGCCCGCGAGGCGGCGATCGCCCAGCGCGATACGGCGAAGGAAGTGCTTTCCTATACGGAACTGCGCGCGCCTGCCGACGGCATCGTCACCGCACGTTTCGCCGAATCCGGCCAGGTGGCGCAGGCAGCGCAGACCATGTTCACTATCGCCGACAACGGTCCCCGTGACGCGGTCTTCAATGTCTACGAATCGCTGTTCTTCGCGCAGCCCGCGAAGGACGGCGTGGTCGTCACGCTGCTCAGCGACGACAGGGTGCGCACCACCGGCAATGTGCGCGAGGTCTCGCCGACCATCGATAGCCAGACCGGCACGGTGCGGGTGAAGATCGCCATGGACAAGACGCCCCCGGAAATGACCCTCGGCGCCTCCGTGGTCGGCGTCGGCGCGCTGGCGCCGCGCCGGGTCGCGGCCGTGCCGTGGCAGGCGCTTTCCGGCGTCGAGGGCAAGCCTGCGCTCTGGATCGTCGACAAGACGAACAACACGGTCAGCCTGCGCCCGGTCGAGGTCCTGTCCTTCGAGACCGGGACCGCGCTCGTCACGGGCGGCGTGACGGAGGGGGAGACCTACGTCGCCGATGGCACGAAGCTGCTGCGGCCGGGCCAGACCGTCACCGCGATCGAAGGAGCCGCCCAATGAGGATGATTATCCCGCTGAGCCTGGCCGTTGCCGGGGCCATGGCGCTTGCCGGCTGCCAGAAGGAAGAGGAAGCGGCCGCCCCGCCCCGGCCGGTGCTGTCCATGGTCGTCACGCCGTCCGCGCTGCCGGGCACCCGCTTTGCCGGCACGGTGCAGGCGAAGGTGCAGGCCGCGCTCGGCTCGCGCGTTGCCGGCCGCCTCGTTTCGCGCACCGTCCATGTCGGTGATCTGGTGAAGAAGGGCGACGTGCTCGCCGTGCTCGATGCGACGGCCTACGAGCTTGCCGTGCGTTCCGCCCGCGCGGAGCTTTCCAGCGCCGAGGCGACGCTCGCAAGCGCGGTCGCGACCGAGGAACGACAGAAGACGCTGCTCCAGTCCAATGCCGCGGCAAAGGCCGCCGTCGAGAGCGCCGAGCAATCGCGCGAGGCGGCCGACGCCGGCCTCATCCGCGCCCGCACGGCGCTGGTGAAGGCGGAGGAACAGCTTTCCTACACCCGGATCCTCGCCGAATTCGACGGCGTCGTCGTCGCGACGGGCGCCGAGGTCGGACAGACCGTTTCGCCGGGCGAAGCCATCGTCACCGTCGCCCGGCCGGACGAGCGCGATGCGGTCGTCGACATTCCGGAGACGGCGGAGGCCATCGCCGTCGGCAGCCGTTTCCGGGTTTCCCTGCAGATCAACCCGGCCGTCACCGTCAAGGGCGTCGTGCGCGAGGTCGCGCCCTCCGCCGATGCCGCGACCCGCACGCGCCGTGTCAAGATCGCGCTGGAAAACCCGCCCGATACGGTCCGGCTCGGCACGACGATCACCGCCGAGCTCGAAGGGCCGGACCTCACCGCCATCATGGTGCCGGAAACCGCCGTCCTGCAAAAGGACGGCAAGCCGCACGTCTGGCTCGTCGACGGCGAGAAGGGCGAGGTGCGCCTTGCTCCGATCGAGACGGGCGCGGCCGTCGGACGCCACCTTCCGGTGGCGAGCGGCCTGAAGGAGGGCGACCGCGTCGTCACCGCCGGGGTGAACAGCCTCGAAGAAGGCCAGAAAGTGAAGATCGAGGACGAGGCAAGTCTATGAAGAAATTCAACCTTTCGGACTGGGCGCTCGACCATGCGTCGCTCGTCTGGTACTTCATGATCGTCTTTGCCCTGCTCGGCTTCTTCACCTATCAAAACCTCGGGCGGGAAGAGGATCCGTCCTTCGTCATCAAGACGATGACGATCAGCGCCGCCTGGCCGGGCGCCTCCGTCGAGGAAACGACGCGGCAGGTGACCGAGCGCATCGAGCGCAAGCTGGAGGAGCTGGAATCGCTCGATTTCAGCCGCAGCATGACGACGCCCGGCCAGACGCTGGTCTTCGTCAACCTGAAGCCGACCACCCGCGCGCGCGACGTGGCGCCGACCTGGCAGACCGTCCGCAACATGATCAACGACATCCGCGGCGAGTTCCCTTCCGGCGTCGTCGGCCCGGCCTTCAACGACCGCTTCGGCGACGTTTTCGGCAATATCTACGCCTTCACCGCCGACGGCCTGACGCCGCGACAGCTGCGCGACTATGTGGAGGATGCCCGCACGCGCATCCTCACCGTGCCGAACATCGGCAAGGTCGACCTCATCGGCGCGCAGGACGAGGTGATCTATCTGGAATTCTCCACGCGCCAGCTCGCCGCGCTCGGCATCTCGACCCAGGAGGTCGTCGCGACCCTGCAGGCGCAGAACGCGATTGCGCCCTCCGGCGTGGTGCAGGCCGGCGGCGAACGCGTCAGCGTGCGCGTCGGCGGGCAGTTCACCTCGGAGGCGAGCCTTCGCGACGTGAACCTGCGCGTCAACAATCGCTTCTTCCGCTTGAGCGACATCGCCACCATCACCCGCGGCTACCAGGATCCGCCCTCCGCGCTCTTCCGCTTCAACGGGGAGCCGGCGATCGGCCTTGCCATCGGCATGAAGCAGGGCTCGAACCTTCTCGAATTCGGCGCGGCGGTGGAACGGCAGATCGAGCTTTTGTCGCACGAGCTTCCGGTCGGCGTGGACGTCCACCTCGTCTCCGACCAGCCGAAGGTCGTGGAGGAGGCCGTCTCCGGCTTCACGCGGGCGCTGTTCGAGGCCGTCGCCATCGTCCTCATCGTCAGCTTCGTCAGCCTCGGCCTTCGCGCCGGCCTCGTCGTGGCGCTCTCCATCCCGCTGACGCTGGGCATCACCTTCGTCTTCATGTACTACGACGACATATCCCTGCAGCGCGTGTCGCTCGGAGCGCTGATCATCGCGCTCGGGCTCCTCGTCGACGATGCGATGATTGCCGTCGAGATGATGGTGGCGCGGCTGGAAGTCGGGGATTCGCTGCGCAAGGCGGCGACCTACGTCTACACCTCCACCGCCTTCCCCATGCTCACCGGCACGCTGGTGACGGTGGCGGGCTTCATCCCGATCGGCCTCAACAACAGCGCGGCCGGCGAGTTCACGTTCAGCCTTTTCGTCGTCATCGCCATCTCGCTCGTCGTGTCGTGGGTGGTCGCGGTCGTCTTCACGCCGCTGCTCGGCGTCACCATCCTGCCGAAGACGATGAAGAAGCACCACGAGGAGAAGGGCTGGTTCGCCCGCACCTTCGCGCGCATCCTCGATGTGTGCATGCGCTGGAAGTGGACCACGATCGTCGCGACGGTCGCCGTCTTCCTCGTCTCGGTCTTCGGCATGCGCTTCGTACAGGAGCAGTTCTTCCCGTCCTCCGACCGGCCGGAGCTCGTCATCGACTGGGCGCTGCCGCAGAACGCCTCGATCGCCGAGACCAATGCGCAGATCGCCAAGCTGGAGGAGGAGAAGCTGAAGGGCAATCCGGATATCGAGCGCTGGTCCTCCTATGTGGGAGAGGGCGCGGTGCGCTTCCTGCTTTCCTTCGACGTGCAGCCGCCCTCACCGGCCTTCGGCCAGACGATCATCGTCAGCAAGGACCTCGAGGCGCGCGACCGCCTCAAGGCGGACCTGGAGGACTATCTGCGCAAGACGTTCGTCGGCACGGATGCGCTCGTCAAGCTGCTCGATATCGGCCCGCCGGTCGGCCGGCCGATCCAGTACCGCGTCAGCGGCCCGGACATCCAGGAGGTGCGCAAGCAGGCGCTCGCCTTCGGCGAACTCCTCGGCAGGAACGACCGCCTCGGCGACATCGTCTACGACTGGAACGAGCCGGCGCGCGTCGTGAAGGTCGACGTGCTCCAGGACAAGGCCCGCCAGCTCGGCGTCACCTCGCAGGACATCGCCTCGGCGCTCAACGGCGTCGTCGGCGGCACGACCGTCACCCAGATCCGCGACGACGTCTACCTGATCGACGTCATCGGCCGGGCACGGGCGACCGAGCGCCAATCCATCGAGACGCTGCGCCAGCTCCAGCTGCCGACGGCGAACGGCACCGCCGTGCCGCTCGCGGCAGTCGCCAACTTCCGCTACGAGATGGAGCAGCCGGTCGTCTGGCGCCGCTCCCGCCAACCCACCATCACCGTCAAGGCGAGCATCACCGGCGGCGTGCAGCCGGCGACGATCGTCTCGCAGATGGAGAAGGACGTTTCGGCCTTCCGCGAGAACCTGCCGTCCGGCTACGACGTCGCCGTCGGCGGTACCGTCGAGGAAAGCGCCAACAGCCAGGCGCCGATCGTCGCCGTCGTGCCGCTGATGCTCTTCGCCATGGCGACGATCCTGATGCTGCAATTGCAGAGCTTCTCGCGGCTCTTCCTCGTCTTCGCAGTGGCGCCGCTGGCGCTCATCGGGGTGGTCATCGCCCTGCTCGGCAGCGGAGCGCCGCTCGGTTTCGTCGCGATCCTCGGCGTCCTGGCGCTGATCGGCATCCTCATCCGCAACTCGGTCATCCTCGTCGTGCAGATCGAGGACCTGAGACGGGAGGGCAGGCACGCCTGGGACGCGGTGCGGGAGGCGACCGAGCACCGCATGCGGCCGATCATGCTGACCGCCGCCGCCGCCAGCCTCGCGCTCATCCCCATCTCGCGCGAAGTGTTCTGGGGGCCGATGGCCTATGCCATGATGGGCGGCATTATCGTCGGCACGGTGCTGACGCTGCTCTTCCTGCCGGCGCTCTACATCGCCTGGTTCCGCATCAAGCCCGAGGAGAAGGAGGGCGAAACGCCCGCCCCCGCCGGGAAACCCGCCGAGGTGGCATAACCGGCTCGAACAGCGGGGCGCACGTCGCGGTGCGCCCCCTTCCCTTCTGCCGTCAGCCGATGACACGCTCCTTGTAGGCCCTCGCCAGATCGAGGTCGGCCGGGCCGATGTCGTGGCCGGCCGCGAGCAGCTTGTTTTCGACCGTCGCGCCGGCGGCCCTCAGATGCGCATCGAGGTCTTCCGCATAGCGGCCGTAAGGGTCCGACCGGCCGGTCACCATCAGCACGTTCGCCCCGGAAAGATCGGCCTGGGGCACATTCTCCAACACATTCATGCCGCGCAGCAGCACAGCGTTGCGGATGAGGCCCGGATGCAGCAGCATGACCGCGCCGATCATGTTCGCACCGTTCGAGTAGCCGACGAACAGCGTCTTTTCCGGATCGAGCCCGTAGGCCGCGTTCGCCCCGTCCATGAAGGCGGCGAAGGCTTCCGCTTCGCCGACGATATCCTTCTGGTCGAAGGTAACGGCGGACAGGCGGCGGAAGAAGCGCGGATAGCCTTCGTCCACGCTGCGTCCGCGCGGGCTGAGCAGCACGGCATCGGGCGCCAGACGCGCGCCGAAGGGCAGAAGGCTGGTCTCGTTGCCGCCGGTGCCGTGCAGGAGCACGACGGCCGTGCCGTCCGGATTTGCCGGGCGATGCACCCGGTGGATGAAGGGCAGCTCTCTTTCGCGCATTCTTTCTTCTCCCGGCAGGGAAAATTGCGGGAGCCGGGCCCGGACGTCGTCCGGATCGGCATGGAAATGTTTCGGGACGAACAGCGTGCGGCCGAGCGCGTCCAGGGGCTCGTCGACCGTCATGCCGGGACCTTCCGTCGCATATTCCAGCAGCGCGCCGCCGGGCTCGCGGACATAGAGCGAGTAGAAATAGGTGCGGTCGTGCATGTTGGTGGCGCCGGCGTCCTCCGCGGCGAGCCGGCCGGCCATGGCCTCGACGGCAGGCCGGTCCGGCGCGCGCAGCGCGATATGGTCGATCGTGCCGGTGCCGGGCGCCGACGTCCAGAAGCCGCCCGCATCGCGGATGTCGAGCACGTCGCCCGCCTCGCCGGCAAGCCGGACGATGCCGTTTGCTTCGCCCGCCTTGCGAAAGCCGAAATGCCCGGCGATGAACGCCGCCGTCTCCGCCGGCCTTTCCGACAGGACCGTCGCGCCGCGGATGCGCTGGATGGCGTCCGCAGCGGCGATGCGCTCCGTGGCGTGCGGCGCGGGGCCTTCCACGCCCGCTTCCCCGACGAGCTTGACGATGATGCCGTCCGGGTCCCTGAGCCGCAGCACGGGCTCGCCGAACTCCTGCGCCGGGCCGCTCATGGCGACGTTGTGCGTCAACGCGCGCGTCAGCCAGAAGCCGATCGCCTCCGGGCGGACGGCAAGGGCGATCTCCGACGGCTGGCCGAGCCCGACCCGGCCGGGAGAACCGTCTTCCCAGGCAAGGAACGTGATCAGCGAACCGGGGCTTGCCGCCGCATCGCCGTAGAAGAGATGGAGCTGGTCGGCGTCTTCGTAACCCGCCGTCCGCTTGACGAGCCTGAGGCCGAGGAAGCCGGCGTAAAAATCGACGTTCGCCTGGATCTTCCGGGTGATCGCCGTGATGTGATGGATGCCGCTCACCATGGGGCACCTCCTTTCGCCGGCACCCAATCAGGATTTGGCTCCGCGCACCAGCCGGTGCCCGGTGAATGGACTGTCCACAAAATGAAACCGGCCCCGCTGATGGCGAGGCCGGTCGGTGTCCGGCACGATCCGTGCCGGCTCGTCGGAATTCGTGCTCAGGCGGCCGCAACATTGGCCGCCGGCATCGCCCGGTTGGCAGCGGACGGATCGTTGAGAAGACGGCGGATCGCCGCGCGCACCTCGTCTGCCGACGAAAAACGCTGCGAATCCAGGTCCCATACGGAATATTTGACGGCGACGAACTTCAGCCGATCCTCATCGGGAACGACGACGCCGACAGCCTCACCACCGATTTCGATAACCTGCTTTTGCATAACAACTCCTGCCGCACCCCAAGGGCACAGCCAATTCAAAATCTTGCGCTTAATCGATGAGGGGAAATCAGATCACATTCGGCAGAAGGCCGTATGCGCTTTCCCTTTAACCGTTTCACGACAGGAGCACGCCACACGCACGGAGGCGATGCAGTTCATATCGTACATGACACACTCCCTCTCTGGTTGGCGCTGACGCTGAAAAATGGGTGCGTCAGGGATAGGCCGGAATAAAATGCATGCAGCCCTCATGCGATGCTCCAACACATAATCGGGTCTCCTCTCTTTGTCAATGGAATCCGGAGAATTTTGGAATAAATTGCTGCCGGATTAGTGTGACAATTCGAATCGCAAAATACTTTTCGCGGATGCAGCATTTTTCAGGAAAATATGTCGCGAAGACGAACATTCCGGGGAAATGCCGTGGCGCAACCTGGCGGCGCAGGCCCAAAAGGCCTTCCTCGCGTTGCAGGAGAAAGCCCGGCAGACGGGCGGATGCCCGAGTTGCACCGCGGACACACCCTCCCAGCGAAGCGGGGAAAAAAACGATGTGGGACCATTCTTTTTGGTGAGGAGGCTCGATCTTCGGCCTAAACATGAATAAAGAGTGAATCGCGATTTTGTTCAGTTAGTAAGCCAGGATGGCCGGCAGGGTATGACCATGAATTTCACCAGGACGCTTTTTCCTCTGAGCATGCTCCTCCTGTCGGGCTGCGTCGTCGGCCCCGATTATCAGAAGCCCGAGACCGCGCTTCCGGCCAAGTTCTCCGAAAGCAAGGCGGCAAGCGCCGAGAACGTGACGCTCAATCCCTGGTGGGAATCCTTCCGCGACAGGCGCCTCAACGATCTCGTCCACCAGGGCATGGCGGAAAACCTGACGGTCCGGCAGGCACTGGAGCGCATCGAGGCCGCCGAGGCGAACGTCGTCATCGCCGGCGCGGGTTCCCTGCCGAGCATCGGCGCCTCCGCGGACGCGACGGCGAGCGGCCAGGACGGCAGCTACCTGCGCAGGACCTCCGGCCGCGATTCGTCGTCGTCGAAATCGATGAGTGCCGGCGCGAGCGCCTCGTGGCTGCTCGACTTCTTCGGCCAGTATCGCCGGTCGAAGGAAGCGGCCAATGCCTCGCTCGACGCCGCCTATGACGACGTCAACGTCGCGCGCCTCGCCTACCTGTCCGATCTCGTATCGAGCTATGTGAACGCGCGCTACTACCAGGAAGCGCTGGCGCTCTCCCGCAAGAACCTCGTCTCGCGCCGCGAGACGCTGAAGCTGACCAACGAGATCAAGGAAGCGGGCGCCGCCTCCAGCCTCGACGTGCTGCAGGCCGAAGGCCTTGTCAACCAGACGCTGGCCGACCTGCCCGCACTGGAAACCGGCTTCCACCAGGCGGCGAACCACATCGCCACCCTGCTCGGCGTGCCGGCCAGCACGATCACGTCCAGCCTGATCAAGGGCTCCGCCCAGCCGATGCCGCGCTATTCGACCCGCACCGGCATTCCGGCCGACCTCATCCGCAACCGTCCCGACATCCGCGCGGCCGAGCGTCGCCTGCAGGCGGCGACGGCCCAGATCGGCGTCGCCGAATCGCAGCTCTACCCGAGCATCGAGCTCGGCGGTTCGATCGGTGCGACGCGCAACTTCACCAACGCCGCCACGGGCAACGTCACCAGCTGGTCCTTCGGCCCGTCGCTGACCCTGCCGATCTTCAACGGCGGCGCATTGAAGGCGCAGGTCAAGGTCGCCCGCTCGGAAGCCGAGCAGCAGTACCTGACCTGGAAGTCCACGGTCTTGAACGCGGTCGAGGAAGTGGAGAACGCACAGACGGCGCTCATCCGCGACGGCCAGACGGTCGCCGCGCTGCGCAAGGTCGTGCAGTCCTACGAGCAGACGCTGAACCTTGCCCGCGAAAGCTATCGCGGCGGCGCCAGCACGATCCTCGACGTGCTCGATGCCGAGCGCAACGTCGCCTCGGCCCGCTTGTCGCTCGCGTCCGCGATCCGCCAGCTCGCCCGCGACTATGTCGCGCTCAACGTGGCGATCGGCGGCGGGGCCGAGGTCGGTTCGGTGGCGGCCACGATCGCCAGCAAGTAGGATAAAGCATTCGCGGCCGGGCCGAAGGCTTGGCGTCGCGAGGCAGGAATCAGAGCGGCGGTTCGCCTTCAGGCGGGCCGCCGCTCTTGTCTTCGAGGAAGCTCTCCAGTGCTGCGGCTGTCCGGCCGTAGTGCGCGCGAAGGGCCGTTGCCGCTCCTTCGGCGTCGCGTGCAAGCGCGAGGTCCATCAGCTGGCGATGCTCGCCCTCCACATTCCGCGTGGCGCCCGACAGGCTGACCGACATGCGGCGGTAACGGTCCGCACGCGAGAACAGCTTCTCGCAGATCTCCAGCAGGATCGGCGAACCGCACGCCGAAATCAGCGCCGCATGGAAGGCCGCGTGCCGCGCCTCCCAGTCCTCCCGCATCGCCGAGGGAATGTCCTCGCGTGCCTGCGGGATCCGCACCATCAGATGATGGGCGGCGATCACCCGCGCCTCCCAATCCGCATCCCCCCTTGCCACCGAAAGCCGCAGCGCCTCGCTCTCGCAGAGCTGCCGCGCAGCGGTGATGTCGCGAAGCTCCTCGAGCGACAGGCTGGCGACGCTGTAACCGCGATGATCGTCCAGCACCGTGAAGCCTTCCGCCGTCAGCCGCGCCAGGGCTTCGCGCACCGGCGTCACGCTCATGCCGCACAGTGCCTGGAGATCGGCGAAACGCAAACGGTCGCCCGGCTTGAAGCGTCCACCGCGGATCGCCTGGCGGATCGCCTCATAGGCGCCTCCCGCAAGCGTCCGAGCCCCTCCCCGCCTCTGGTCCGTCTGGTCCCGCATATCTTATAAACCTGGAAGGATTTTCGAAAATCATTGACTCGATGTAAAACCGGATGAAAGGTAGGCGCAACAGAAATCGGCAAGGGCCGGCATTCGACGGAGGAAATCATGAAGCTGGTGCGCTTTGGCGCGGCGGGCGCGGAAAAGCCCGGACTGATCGATGCGGACGGCAAGGTACGCGACCTTTCCGCGGTGGTGCCCGATATTGCGGGCGACGTGCTTGGCCGCGACGGCCTGGCCCGCCTGCGCGCCCTTGATCCTAAGGACCTGCCGCTCGCGCCGCAGGATAGCCGCTTCGGCGCCTGCGTCGGCCGCGTCGGCAATTTCATTGCCGTCGGCCTCAACTATGCCGACCACGCCGCCGAAAGCGGCATGGCTGTGCCGAGCGAGCCGGTGCTGTTCAACAAGGCCCCGTCCTGCATCGTCGGCCCGGACGATACGATCCTCATCCCGCGCGGCTCGGAAAAGACCGACTGGGAGGTGGAGCTTGCCGTCGTCATCGGCGAGCGCGCGTCCTATGTTTCGCAGGCCGAGGCGCTCGACCACGTGGCGGGCTACTGTATCTGCAACGACATTTCCGAACGTGCCTACCAGCTGGAGCGCGGCGGCCAGTGGACCAAGGGCAAGGGGTGCCCGACCTTCGGCCCCATCGGCCCCTGGCTGGTGACGAAGGATGAGATCGACACGAGCGACCTCGCCATGAAGCTCAGCGTCAACGGCGAACTGGTTCAGAACGGTTCATCGAGCACCATGGTCTTCAAGGTGCCCTTCCTCGTGCATTACATCTCGCAGTTCATGATTCTGGAGCCCGGCGACATCATCACCACCGGCACGCCGCCCGGCGTCGGCATGGGCATGAAGCCGCCGCGTTACCTGAAGCCCGGCGATCGCATGGAGGTTTCCATCGCCGGCCTCGGCGTGCAGCGCCAGCTGGTGGCCGCAGGCTGACGATATCCGCCGGAGGAAAGCAAGGGCTTGGAAGGTCCCTCAGGCTGCTGACAAAGTCCACCGAACCTCTCCTCCGTCATGGTCGGACTTGACCCGACCATCCATAAGCCTTTGAAAAGAATGGATCCTCGGGTCAAGCCCGAGGATGACGGAATGCTTGGAGCGAGGTTTGCCAACAAGCTGGGGGCTTGGAAGGCCCCCTCTTTCGTGTCGGCAATCAGTGAACGGTCGCGTTCGACGCCTCGTCGTCGAGAATGCGGAAGGCTTCGTCCAGCGCGGCCACCAGAATGTCCGTCAGTTCGTCGGCATCGTTTTCGAGGAGGAAGAGCGCGACCGTTGCATTGTCCGGATCGCTGTAGCGCTCAAGGTCGTTCGACATGTCATTGTCCCTTTCCAGCCGGCACCATCCCGGTTGACGGAAAGCTTAGGGACGCAGGCTTGCGTCTGGCTTGTGCCGGAAAGGCACAGGATCCGCAAGGAGAAAACGGTCATCCGCACCAGGATTGATGCCGGCCCGTCCAGGGCCTGGCGAAGCCTTCGCGCACGAGCCTGGGGCCGATCGACCGGCCGTCCTGGAGCACGAGATGCGGCGCCGCGTCCGCCCGGGCGGAGGCGCCGCCTTTCGCCGCGACGAGCGTGACGTTCCCCTCGTTGAGGATCTCGCGCAGGCGCAGCTTTGCATCGCCGCCGCGCGAGCGCTCCGCATCGCAGCGCGCTTCGGCGATCGCCGGCGCGTCGATATCGGCAAGCCGGACCTTCCGGCCGGCATAGAGGATGGTGCTGCCGTCGAGCACGCAATAATCGGTCTGCGTCGTGCAGATGAACCATTTGCCGGAGAAGGACGGCAGTTTCTCCTCCGCCGGCAACTTCTCCTCGGCCTTCTCGGCCGGCTTCTGGCGGGGCCGCACCAACGCCGTCTCGCGCTCGGGCTTCTTCTCCCTGCGCTCGATGGAGGCGGTGCGGATCGCCGTCGCGGCCGTCTCCGGTCCCGGCGCCCGGTTGTCCATGTAAAGGATCCCGCCGACGACGGCCGCGCCGAGCACATACCAATGCGCCATGCCGCCCCGCCGCATGCCGGAGCGTTTCGCTCCCGACGCCTTCTTCCTTCTCGTCGTCTTCTTCACCATCGCCTGTCTCCTGCCCGAGACAGTGCAGCGATCTCTTGAAGATATGGTTACCCGGAAAGGAAAAGCCGTGCCATGACCGAACACGCGCCCCGCGATTCGGCGAGGATTCGAGGCGGTATTGAATTCTGCAACCCGCAATATATCCTCAGCCCCGTCGATTAACCAGCAGGAGGAGTTTTTCATGCGGCTGATGACGATGGTGGCCCTCGCGTCTGCATCCCTGTTCCTCACGGGATGCGTCACGGAGACCAGCTATAACCGCGCTCAGGAAATTGTCAGGGGCAGCCCCGCCATGAAACGGGACGGCGTGAACAAGTGCTATGCCGGCGCCCGCAGGGCTTCTCCTGCCCGCAAGGCCGAGATGGCGAAGATCATGAACGTCAGCCCGCGCCGCGACGTCGCCCGCGTCTATTGCCAGCGCGCATTCGACGGCATCGCCAGCGGCCGCATCACCTACAGCGACTTCAGGACGAAGAGCCCGCGGTTCATTCGCGTCATCCAGGGCCGATAACGGGAGCCGGGCCGGCCAGACGGTCGGCCCATATCCTCTAGAGGGCTTGTTGTTTGACAGAGGATACCGGAAAAGGCGGGATTAGCCGGGAATATCCGGGAAGAGGCGAAAACGGCCGAGAGATCAAGGCGTTGGGCGGAACAACACGGTTCGACGCGCGGCGGCGGCTTTGACGGGGCCGGTGTCAAAGCCGCCGGTTCGGCAACGATTTATGCCGGAAACAGCGCCTGGTCTCAAGTCGCCTTCAAAATCTGCACGGTAGCCTTCAAAAAATCCTCAAACGCCTGAAAAACCGCCTTTGAAGCTTTCCGGGAGGCGCGACACATGGCTGTTTCTCCGGCTCGCGGCGTGCCAAAAAGCCAAACCGAACATGCAAGCGTCTTGCATCTTTGCCCATTCAGCGTCGTTTCTTTTGCGAAATCAATGCGGTAGGCCGCTGATGGCACTTCCACGAACATGCAAATGCGCATCGCATCTTCGGCGGTCTTTTGCAGGTTCGCTGCCTCCGCTCTTTGACGTCACCGGGCGGGGGTCATCTTCTCCGCGAAACGCGCTGCTTAGCAGCTTCCTCCGCCCTCGTAAGCGCGGCTCGAAGGCAACGTCTATCGCCGATGGTAAGGAAGAGTTGCGCCAAGTCGGCCTCGCATACGGGGCTGATCGTTCGAGCCGTCTTCGCCGCAGCTGCAACCTCCGGGTCCATGCGGATCCATGCCTCCCAACGATCACGTTGAGCACTATCGAGGGCAAAGCGACGAGACGCTGGGACGGGTCCGCAAAAATATAGAATGGCAAATGAAAGCGGACCAGCGGCGGCCCCGAACAAAAACCACAGGATGGCATCCCGCCCATATCTGCGTCCTAGACCGGCCGCGACGAACGCGGAAGCCGCCCAGCAATAGAGGCTAGCCATCCACCACAAACTAGATACCCCGAAGTTGATTTCTACCATTTACTATACTCAAAGCTTCAAATTGCAACCGCGCGATAACCACGTAGTGTCTCATACAGGCACAACACTAGAATGGCCCCCCGCACGATCATGAAGCCGAGCGTTTGCCTCCACCAGGCGTAGCAGCAGCCTCCTCCAACCGCTTCTTGAAACGGGCACGAAGAACCGGGATCATCGCGTCGACGACCTCGACATCCCGGACATCAGCGACCATCTGCAGCAACTCATTGTAGAGCCGCCCCGTTTCTGCCGTTATCGCCCTTGTGGGAGGTGATTGCTTCACGTCGGCGAACGTTGCCTGCACAACGTCACCAAGCCTTTGAAGCAACACCACATCCACCGCATCAGTGACAGGCGCCTCTGCGTCATCGCGTCTCGGTCCCTGCCCTGACAAAACCCATCCCGGATTGATGCCGATCTTTCTGAACTGCAGCAACGTCTCGCCGCTCGGAACGCCTTCATTACGCTCCATCTTTTGCCACGCGCGAAGCGAAATGCCGAGCTTGTCAGCGATCTCCTGTTGCTGAAGCCGCAACTCCGAACGAACCCAAAGCGCGCGACCGCCCAGGGTTTCCAATTGCTTTGTGTCCGCCATCCCGCAAAAGCATATTTATGCTTGCAAAAAAGCACAAATGTGCTTATTCCTCTCTACGTTCGTAAAACACCACACCCCTGAAAAGGGAGGCCGGCCAGGGCCTCCCTTTTCAAAACGAGGAGCAACTATGCATCGGTCCCCAACGACGGACAAGCCACGCGTCGCGACAATCGACAAGGTCGCCGAACTGGTCGCGATCAAGGCGAAACTCCAGTTCGCGGGCCTCACCGGCTATGAAATCGACCGCCGCTACAACCTACCAAAAGGGACCGTCACAGCGACGCTGCAGAAGCCCAACTCGGCAGGTGAACGGGCGATCGCCGCTGCTCTCGGTACAAAGGCCCACCTCCTGTGGCCGAGCCGTTACCGGCCCTCCGGTCAGCGGCGATCACCTCAGCCGCGGGAGAACTATGAGTGCCCGCCGACCATGCGGCAACGGCAAAAAGAGGCGCGGGTCTAGACATGGAAAACTACTTCATCCCGGCCCGCGATCCCGCCTGCACCGCTGCCCAGACAGCGCTTGTGTTCTGCGTAGCGCTGATGGGCCTCGCCGCCGCCATCATCGCCCTTGCGAGGGTTGCATGCTGAACCCCTACGACGAAGTGCAGCGGCTAGAGGTCATGCTTGCGTGCTGCATCAAGGCGGTGCAGTCGCACTTCTCCCACCTCGCCGTTCGCGACATCGTCGAGCCGCCACGCGATCTCTTCGATGCGGCACTCGCCCGGCAGATCGCGATCCACATCCTTCACGTCGAGTTCGGAGTGCCCCGGCGCCGCATCGTAAAGATGCAGGCGCGGCAGCGCACCTCCATCTCCTTCGCCATCCAGCGCATCGACGAACGTCTTGGCTGCCCCGTCTTCGCCAAGGCCTATCGCCGCATTGCCGCGCGGGCGAAGGCCATCTTCACACACCAAGTGAGAAAGGCAGCCGCATAATGGCCGAGCTTATCCGCGCCAAGATTTCCGAAATCAACGTCATCGACCGCGCCCGCCCGATCGACGAGGGACACGCCCAGGCGATTGCCGCCTCCATGGCCGAGCGGGGCCAGATCAATCCGATCACCGTGCGCCGGACGCCGAACGCGAACCGGGGAAAGACGCCCCTGACGCTGGTCGCCGGCGGGCACCGCCTGCGCGGCGCGGTAATCAACGGCTGGGACGAGCTCGACGCCATCATCGTGTCGGCCGACGCCGTCGAGGCGCAGCTCGTGGAGCTGTCCGAAAACCTCTACCGCAACGAGCTGTCCGCCCTGGATCGCGCCATCTTCGTTCTGAAGTACCGGGAGCTTTGGGAGGAGAAGCACGGGAAGATCGACCCGAAAGGGGGGCGGCCCGGAAAACAGGGCACCGAGTGCCCTGTTATTTTCGCTCCCGGTCGCGAGCTGTCCAAACAGGTGCGGGAGCGCCTTGGCTTCGGGGAAACCACCTACAAGAAGGTCACCCGCATCGGCCAGAACCTGCATCCGGACCTACGCGCGCTCCTTCGAGGGACCGGGGCCGAGGATGACCAGTCCCTCCTCCTGAAGCTCGCCAAGAAAGGCCCGTCCGAACAGGCCACCATTGCCGGCATGCTGCGCGAGGAGCGGAACATCAGGAAGGTCCTGGCGGGCCTGAAGGGCGAAAAGGCGAAAGTCGACCCGCAGGAAGAGATATTCCAGAAGGTCGCCGCCCTGCTCTCCAAGGCTGACGACGCCACGCTTGTTCGTATCCTGCATCATATCGGTGACATGCGCGACGTCTCCTTCCTGGAGGCCGCGGAATGAAGCGCGATCCCGCTCAACTCGATTTCTTCGCACAACCACTTTTCCCGGTTCGCACGCCGGTCGCTCGCATCGATATCGACCGCTATCGCTCGAAGATGAAGCGGGCGATGGCGCGGGCCATCCGTGAGTGCCCCTATGACCGGCCGACCATCGCCGCGCGCATGGCGCAATATCTCGGCCTGCCGTCCATCAGCAAGGCGATGCTCGACGCCTACACGGCCGAGAGCAAGACAGGGCACGACATCACCCTGCCCCGCTTCGCCGCCTTCGTGCACGCGACCGGCGCCATGTGGCTTTGGGACGAGGCCGTATCCGACCAAGGCGCGACCCTGCTCGTCGGAGACGAGGCCCGCCTCGCCGAAATCGCCCGCCTGCAGCAGGAGCAGGAGCGCATCCGCGCCGAGTTGCGCTCGCTCAAGGCGACACCGGTCACCATCCGGAGGACGCTCTGATGGCCGGCAAGATTTCCATCATCGGCCAGATTGCCGAAATCGACCGCGAAATCGCCGAGCGCGAAAAGCTCTACCCCCGCCTCGTCCGGGAAGGACGGATGAAGGAAGAGCAGCGCGTCATGCTGATGGACCGCATCCTTGCGATCCGGGCCACGTTGATGTTCTGCCGCGAGCACGAAGCCGCCATCCGAGCCTACATGGCTGCGAAGAAGGCAGGTGCAGCATGAAGGAGTGGTACAGCTCCGCGGAGATTGCCGACGCACGGCTCCCCGATCTTCCGCAGACGCGCCAGGGCGTCGAGTTCATGATCAGCCAGTCCGGGTGGCGTTCCACGGAAAAGGCGCGGCGGCGCGCCGGCCGCGGCGGCGGATGGGAATACCATGTTTCCCTTCTGCCCGCGTCGGCGCAGTTCCGGCTGCGGCAGACGCCCACGGCGGCCTCCTGGGAGGAGGCACGTGCGCGCAAGAACCTGCTCTGGACCCGCTTCAACAGCCTTTCGAAGGCGCAGAAAGCCGTCTGCGAAACCCGGCTGAAGGTCCTCAACCGCGTCGAGCAGCTCGTCCGCGATGCCGGCTTGACACGCGCGGCGGCCGTCGCCGCGGCCACGCTCGATGCCGGCGTCCAGAAGTCCGCCTATTACGCCTGGCGCAAGGCGGTCGAGGGGCTCGACCCGGAAGACTGGATTGCCGCCCTCGCACCTTCGTCGCCGGCCGGAGACGGCATCGTGCCACAGATGGCGGATTGCCATCCCGCCGCCTGGGATTTCCTGAAGTCCGACTATCTGCGGCCGGAGAAGCCCGGTTTCTCGTCCTGCTATCGCCGGATGCTCTCGGCGGCTGCGGAGCACGCCTGGTCGCCGATCCCGTCTGAACGCGCCTTGCGCCGGCGGCTGGAGAAGGAGGTGCCGAAGGCAATCCAGGTGCTGACCCGCGAAGGCAAGGAACGGGCGAAGACGCTCTATCCGGCTCAGCGCCGCACCCGCCGCCACCTCCATGCGATGGAGGCGGTCAATATGGACGGTCACAAACTCGACCTCTTCGTCTGGCTTCCCGGCCGCGACAAGCCCACACGCGTTTACCTCGTCGGCATCCAGGACCTTTACTCCGGTAAAATCCTCGCATGGCGACTTGCCGAAGCCGAGACGTGGGAGGTCGTGCGCCTGGTCATAGGCGACATGGTCGAGACTTACGGCATTCCGGACCGCATCTATCTCGACAATGGCCGCGCCTTCGCCAGCAAGAAGATCTCGGGCGGCACGCGGAGCCGCTATCGCTTCAAGGTGCGGCCCGAGGATCCGCAGGGTTTGCTTACCGCCCTGCAGATTGAGACGCATTTCGTGCTGCCCTACTCCGGCCAGTCGAAGCCCGTCGAACGCGCATGGCGCGATTTCGCGGAGGAGGTTTCCAAGCATCCCATCTGCGCGGGAGCCTATACGGGCAAAAATCCCAACGACAAGCCCGAGAACTACGCGCAAACGGCGATCGATATAGACCGCCTCACACGCCTGGTCGCTGAAATGGTCGCCGAACACAATGCCCGCAAGGGCCGCAGGGCGGAGACCGCGCAGGGCCGCTCCTTTGACGAAGTGTTCGCCGAGAGCATGCGCCAGCCCACCACGATGGTCCGCCAGCCGACCGAGGCGCAGCGCTTCTTGTGGCTGCTCGCCTCCGAGGCGATCCGCACGCACAAGGGCTCGGGGGAAGTCCATTTCATGGGCAACCGCTACTGGCACGTCGCGCTCAACCAGTACATGGGCAAGCAGGTGACGATCCGCTTCGATCCCGACCAACTGGCGAAGCCGATCAAGGTCTACGACCTCGATAATCGCTTCATCTGCGACGCCGAGTGCATCGCGGATACGGGCTTCGACACCCAGAACGCCGCCCGCACGCACGCCCGGAACCGCGCCGAGTTCCACAAGGCGCATGCCGCGCTGGCGAAGGCGCATCGCAAGCTTTCTCCCATGGAGCTCGGCGCGCTGCTCGACAAGGGCAAGCAGGTCTCCGAGCGGCCGGAGCCCGTGCGTCCCGCCGTCACCCGCCTCTTTACCGGCAACCTCGCGCCAGTCGCCCAAGAGGCAATCAGCGACGAGCA
The DNA here is from genome assembly GCF_046557955.1 of Shinella agrisoli. NCBI lineage: Bacteria > Pseudomonadati > Pseudomonadota > Alphaproteobacteria > Hyphomicrobiales > Rhizobiaceae > Shinella > Shinella agrisoli. Next base: position 157,235 of record NZ_JBJIEP010000014.1, read on the forward strand.
ATTTTCCGAAAGTTTCTCGAAGGCGCTGTCACAGGTCACCGGCGGCGCCTCGATCCTCGAATTCCCGAAAGGGAATACGGCCGACAAATAGTGCGTTCGGCCGCCCGCATGAACCGCAGATGTAGTGAGTTCGGTTCCGACAAAAAACAGGGCGGGAGACCAGTCCCGCCCAATCAGCCCCAAAGGGCATCTGACAAGGAACCTTTTAGATGAATAAGCATGTCACCACAAGACCAGCCGCAGGCAGCCCTTGGGATCGCCCGAGGCCTTCCTCGGACTTCCTTGCCAAGCATTCCGACGAGGACATCCGCGACTGGCAGGGTCTCACCGAGCGCGTGCAGCGCATCGCTGTTGCCAACGACTTCTCGAAGGCGGAGGTCACGCGGCGCACCGGGATGAAGGAAGGCACCTTCAGCCAATGGTACTCGGGCACCTATACTGGCCGTTTGGAACCTTACAACCGTATGGTCGCCAACTGGTTGGACGCCTTCGAGGATGGCGCCGCAACATCAGCGAAAATCCCTGCATCGCCCGACTATATCACGACGCGGATCGGGACCGAGATCTTCGAAACCCTGCAATGGGCGCAGATCGCCAGCGACATGGTCATGATCACGATCGGCGCCGGCATGGGCAAGACGGCCGCATGCCGCCGTTATGCGGCGACCCGGCCCCACGTCTATCATGCCACCGTCAGCCCCCACACCAAGACCGTGCACGGTATGCTCGTCGAGCTCGCGGCGGAGCTCGACGTGCGCGAGTTGAACCCCGCGAAACTGACCAGGGCGATCGGGGCGAAGCTGCAGCGGATCGGCGGCGGCACGCTCCTGATCGTCGACGAGGCGCAGAACCTCGTAGACGACGCCATCAACCAGCTCCGGCACTTCATGGACATCTACGGCTGCGGCATCGCGCTCGTCGGCAACGAGGAGGTATACAGCCGGTTCGGCAAGGCCAACGGCGGGCCAAGCTATGCGCAGCTCAAGCGGAGGATCGGCAAGCGGCTCAAGCTGTCGAAGCCCTATCCGGAGGACGTGAAAGCCTATGTCGCGGCTTGGGACATCACGGCCGAAGACTGCGTTCGTTTCCTGCTCGGCATCGGCCACAAGGGCGGTGCTCTCGGCCAGATCGAGAAGACGGTCAAGCTGGCCTACATGCTGGCGATGGGCTTGGGCGAAGAGCTGCAGCTGAAGCACCTGCAGGCCGCGTGGCGCAACCGCGACGTGGAGGACATGCAATGAGCACAGTCCTCCACGACGACACAATCAGCAATGACATCATCGACCTTGTCATGATGATCCTGCCCTACACGGCGCCCGGAAAGACCATGCCGGCGACCGTCGCGGAGCAGTTGGTCAGGCGGCTGTCCGTCCTGCGGCGCTACGCGACGAAGGTAGAGATGGAGCTTTCCATCCACCGCCTCGGCGAGGCTGGCGCTACGGCGCGGGCGGGCCTCGATCGCGAAAGCGTGGTCGTACTCGACGAGTTCCTCCGTGACCCGGAGGGCAAGGTAGTCAAGGTCGATTTCGACGGAGGGCGGAAGAAATGAACACTGCCCTTTCCGATCTCCTCAAGGTCACTCAGGCCAGCCTTCGCGGCCGCGCGGGGCTTCGGCTGTTCCTCCGGCCATGCGAGGTGCGCAACCTCGTCAAGCGGTTCAACACCTTCATCGCCCTCGCAGAGGACCTAGAGGACGATCTTCACCTCCGCGAGCTGCGCGACTTTCGCGACCAGGCGCAGGCTGGCGGGCATATCGTCCGCTTTCCCGGCCGGACGCTCGTTCTCGGGACGCCTGATGAACAGGGCGGGACGCCATGAGCACCGTCCTGCTCACGTACCCGGTCGACAAGGCGTTCCTCCTCGACCTTCAGGTCGAGGACATCCGCGCCATTGTCGCCGAGAACGTCGATGCGGCCCGAAAGCATGAGCGGGACTTCGCCCGTCGCATCCGCAACCGCGACGCCGCACTTGAACAGGCGATCCAGAACGTGGCGCGGGCTTCGGCCCGCGTCGACGCCGCCAACAACACCCGCGACGAAATCCCGTCAATTCACGCCCTCATTGCGGCCGCGTCCGGTCTTCGACGCGCCGTCGAGGCATCCAAGAAAGGACTTTGAACATGGAAGCCTGCATCATCGCAGATCAGAAGCCCGCCCGGCCGACCTTCGAGGTCAACGGCAAGACGTACATCGAGGACATTCGCGGCCGCCTCATTCCGGCTGACCAGTACGAGGAGCTCTCGCCCCCGGTCGGCATCGTCGAGATCAACGGCCGTCCCCACGTCCAGGACGCCGAGGGCCGCTGGATCGATTGGTCCCTGGTGAAGCCGAAGGATCAGCTCATTGACGAGGTCGTGCGCAAGATCATGGCTTATGCCCTGGACTTATCCGCGCAGGTATCCCGCTTCCGCCGCCACACAGGAGCGGACCTCGACGGCGTCATCGCGCTCCTGGAGCAGGAATATGGCGTGACGATCGGCGGGCCAGGCGGGAACTTCACGCTGCGCACATTCGACGACTTGCAGCGGGTAGAGCTCAAGGTCGGCAAATTCATGGAGTTCGGTCCGGAAATCCACATGGCCAAGGCCCTGATCGACGAATACCTGCGCGAGATCACATCGGAGGCGACGGCGGAGTTGAAGACGCTCGTCCTCGGCGCATTCGAGGTCGACAAGAAGGGCAAGCTCGATCGCCAGAAAATCCTCGACCTGAGGAAGTACGACATCAAGGACGAGCGCTGGGTGCGCGCCATGCAGGCGATCTCCGATGCCGAGCGCACCGTCATGGTTCGCGA